>JADGNY010000213.1 GCA_017883235.1 Thermoanaerobaculia bacterium
CGTGACGTCGTGCGGCCCGACCACGATGGTGCGCCCCGCCGTCTCGTGGGTCGAGCCGGCGCCGGTCGTGAGCACGCCGCGTCCCTCAGGGAAACGCGCGATGTGTGCCGCAACGTCGATCTTCTCGCCCGCCCGGGGAGGCGCACAATTCGCGGCCGCCTTGCCGGCGTCTACCGCCTTCGCGCAATACAGACGCTCGGGTGGAATCACAGCCACGTCCACCCGCACACGAAGCTCGTCCTGCCCGGCGTGCCCACGCCACATCGTTTCGACGGCCCTCGTGAACTCTTCAAGGAACGTGGCGTCCGTAATGTCGGTGTACATCGACACCGTAACGAGCCGGTGATGATCCGCCAGCGCTTCGATACGCACGAAGGCTGGCGGATCGACCGAACCCATTTCGGCAACCATGTCCCGAGTCAGCGGCCCCGGTCGTGACTGCGCCTGGGCGATCGCGTCGATCAGCTTCGTGGATCGGTCGTACCGCGGCCGGTCACGTGCAATGTCCGCCTGCCAAAGCCAGTTGTAGTCGATATCCGCGTCTATCGGTCGGCGATGGTCGACGGCCGCCTTGTAGCCGGCAACGAGCGCCTCGTATGCCGAGCGGCTCGCTCCTGACGGTGCACGCGCGACCTCAGCGAGATCGACATCGAGCCGATCGAGAGCCGCCATCTCGCGCGCGATGAACGTCTCTGACCACTGCCAGCTGTAGCTCACCACCTGCGGCCTGGCGGGCGGCTTTGGCGGCGTGTCGGCCACGATACGCGGGAGGTTTTGATAGCCGCTTCGTTTCGGCGGTGCCGGTTCGAGCGTCGCCAGCAGGTCCGGCGCCCCATGGCGCAGCGCCTCCGATAATGCCAGATGGAAACGGCCGCGCGGGTTCCGCTCATCTCGTACCTCGTCAAACTCCGTCCTTCCTTTGTGAAAGCGCTGGCGATCACGGCAATCTCTCGACCCGGGCGACGCTATCGCAGCCGACTACGACGGTCGAGACGGGTCGGTGACCGCGAAGGGCACGCCCGCCGGTGGCAGAGTTCTTGAATAAGCGGGTCAGTGGGAAGACTTGCCGGCCGGCTCGCCGCGCTCGTGATCGCGGCGGCAACGTTGGGCGGGTCGGGTTGCGCCGTTACGAGCGGTATCTTTGGCTCGGAAAAGCGCAACGTCTACAAATTCGACCATCCCTTTGCGGTCGAGAACGCGAACTTCCGCCGGTCGGCCGAGGCGCTCGGAAATGTCATGGTCGGGGGAAACGACGCGTCTCTCCTGATCAACGGCGACGAGATCTTCCCGGCCATGACGAGGGACATCCGGCAGGCCAGGACGAGCGTCAATCTCGAGACCTATATCTTCCAGCCGGACGAGGCGGGACGCCAGTTCGCCGAAGCGATGATCGACGCGGCGAGGAAAGGCGTCGAGGTACGGCTCCTCGTCGACGCCTGGGGCAGCAAGCTCGGCGAGCTGGAGCAGCCCCTCAAGGACGCGGGCGTGAACGTGCGGAAGTACCGGCCCCTCCGGCTGTTCTCCATCTACAAAGTCGGAAAGCGCACGCACCGGAAGATCCTTGTTGTGGACGGCCGCATCGCCTATACAGGCGGGCTCGGGATCTCGAAGAGCTGGCTCGGCAACGCGCGAAACACGAAGGAATGGCGGGACACACAGGTGCGCGTGGAGGGGCCTGTGGCCGCGCAGATGCAGGCCGTGTTCAGCGAAGACTGGACCTTCACGACCGGAGAGATCCTGGCGGGGGAGAAGTTCTATCCGGAGATCGCGCACGTGGGGTCCATGTCCGCCCAGACGATCAAGGCGTCACGCGGTGACGTGTCCTCGCTCGCGAAGATGCTCTATTACGTCGCGATCCAGTCCGCGCAGAAGAGCATCCACATCGCGAACGCATACTTCCTGCCCGACAAGCAGGTCCGGGACGCGCTCGTCGAGGCCGTCAAGAGGGGCGTGGACGTTCAGGTCATGGTTCCCGGGCGGAACATCGACCTTCCGATGGTGCGGTCCGCGTCCTGGCTCCACTACAGGGATCTCCTGAAGAACGGAGTGAAGATCTACGAATACAAGCCGACCATGATGCACAACAAGGCGATGGTCGTAGACGGCATTTACTCCACGATCGGGTCCATCAACTTCGACGCGCGCTCCATGAACAAGAACGCGGAAGAGAGCCTCGCGTTCTACGACCGCAGCTTCGCACAGAAGGTCGAGGCGATGTTCCAGGAAGACAAGAAGAGATGTGAAGAGATCACGTTCAAGGCGTGGAAGAGCCGCGGGATCACGAAGCGCCTCGCCGAGCTCGTGTTCTGGATCTGGGAGCCGTACTACTGAGCCATGAGAAAAGCCTGTTTCCTTCTGGCGCTTCTCCTCGTTGCGCTGCCGCTCGCTGCCGCGAAGCGGCCGGTCGCCGAGCAGGAGAAGATCGACTGGCTCCTGTCGGAGATCGAGCGCTCCGACGCCACGTTTCTCCGGAACGGCGCGGAATTCGACGGCCGCAAGGCGGCGTCCCACCTGAAGATGAAGCTCTTCTGGGCGGGCAAGCGCGTACAGACGGCGCGGGACTTCATCCTTGGCGTCTGCTCGCACTCGGAGGCGTCGGGAAAGCCTTACGAGGTTCGATTCAAGGACGACACCCGGCGGCCGCTCGCACAGTGGCTGACCGGGCGGCTGGACGCATTCGAAAAACGGTGATCATCCGGAAACCGGAGGCGTTTTCCGAAGCGGTTTCTGCAAGAATAGGTCGATGGAGAGCCAATCGATCCGTAGGCCGTCGATGGTCGCCGGTCTTCTCTTTTGCTCCGGCCTGACCGCGCTCATCTATCAGACGATCTGGTCGCGGCAGTTCCGCCTGATCTTCGGTGCCTCGACGTATGCCACGGCGGCCGTGCTGGCCATCTTCATGTGCGGCCTGGGCGTCGGGAGTCTGCTGCTCGGCAAGCGCGCCGATGGCAAGGCGCGGCCGCTGGAGTTCTACGGAAACCTGGAGCTCCTGATCGCGGCGACGGCGGCGCTGTCGCAACCGCTGCTCTCGATGGCCGGGACGGTCTACGTCTCACTGGGCGGCTCGGCCACTCTCGGGCTGGGCGGCGCGTCGGTCGTGCGTCTCGTTCTGGCGGCCATCGTCATCGGCGCACCGACCTTTCTCATGGGCGGGACGTTGCCTGCTGCCGCGCGGGCGATCGAGACGGGCGACGATGTGAGACGGCGGCGCGTCGCGGTCCTGTATGCGGCGAACACCGTTGGCGCCGTCGCGGGCGCGCTGCTGTCGACCTTCTGGATGGTCGAAACATTCGGCAATCGCAAGACCCTGTTGATGGCGGCGGTCGTCAATCTGTTCGTCGGCCTCCTGGCGCGGGCCCTGGCGCGAAGGGAGACGCCGCCGGCGGAGCTTGCCGTGCAGACGCGGACAGGCAGCGCGGGTACGCCCGTTCCGCCCCGATTCGTGTTCGCCGCTTCGGCCGTGACCGGCTTCGTGTTTCTTCTGATGGAGATGGTGTGGTACCGGATGCTGACGCCGCTGCTCGGCGGAACGACCTTCATGTTCGGGCTCGTGCTGGCCATCGCGCTGCTCGGAATCGGCGCCGGAGGAGCCGCGTATTCGTTCTGGCGCTCGGATCGCGCCGCGTCAGCCGCGGCCTTTGCGCTGACCTGTGCGTTCGAAGCGGCGGCCATCGCGCTCCCATTCGCCCTCGGTGACCGTCTCGCCGTCTTCGCCAATTTTCTCCAGCCGATCGGCCTCATCGGCTTCGGCGGTCAAATCCTCTCGTGGTCGATGGTCACCCTGATCACGGTCTTTCCGGCGGCGTTCGTGTCCGGAATCCAGTTCCCGCTCCTGATCGGCCTTCTCGGCAGAGGCAGGGACAAGGTCGGACGCGACGTCGGCGCAGCGTATGCCTGGAACACCGCGGGGGCGATCGCCGGTTCGCTGGCGGGCGGCTTCGGCCTGATGCAACTTCTCTCGGCGCCGGGCTGCTGGCGCCTGGTCATCGCCCTGCTGGCGGCGCTCGCCATCGGGACCCTCGTTCTCGTGGTGCCGGACCGCCGGACGGTGATCGCGACGGCGGCGGCTGGATTTGCGGCAACGGCAATCGTCGCTGCCTTCGCCGTCGGCCCCACGGCGGCCTGGAGACACTCGGGGATCGGGGCAGGCCGCGCCCCGAACGTTCAGTCACTCAACGAACTGCGCAAGTGGCAGCAGCGCATGCGCCGCACGCTCTTGTGGGACGCCGACGGGCGCGAAAGCGTCATCGGTCTCGTGAACGAGCAGGACCTCTCCTTCTACATCAACGGCAAGTCCGACGGATCGGCGGTCGGGGACGCCGGGACTCAGGTGATGGCCGGTCTGGTGGGGGCTGCCTTGCATGGCGACCCCCGCTCGGCGCTCGTGATCGGGCTGGGGACCGGAAGCACTGCCGGATGGCTGGGAGCCGTCGACTCCATCGAGCGTGTGGACGTGGTCGAGCTCGAGCCCGTCGTGCTGCGGATCGCGGCGGCTTGCAGCACTGTCAACCACGACGTTCTGCACAACCCCAAGATCCGCATCCACATCGCCGACGCACGCGAGACGCTTCTTGCCTCGCGCGACCGCTATGACCTAATTTTCTCCGAGCCGTCGAACCCGTATCGCGCCGGCGTCGCCAGCCTTTTCACCCGGGAGTTCTACGATGCGGCTGCGGTGCGCCTGAATCGAGGCGGCCTTTTCCTCCAATGGGTGCAGGCCTACGAGATCGATGCCGATACGCTCCGCACGATCTACGCCACGATCGGCTCGGCCTTTCCCAATACCGAGACCTGGTGGACGAAGGATGGCGATCTCCTTCTTTTGGCGAGCCGCGATCCCGTCATGCACGACGTGGACGTGCTGCGCCGGCGACTCGCCTCCGAACCTCTGGCCAGCGCGATGCACAACGCCTGGCGGACGGAGACGGCCGAGGGGTTCTTGTCGCACTTCGTCGCCTCGGCGGCCGTCGCCACGGCTTTCGGCTCCAAGGCCCCAGGCCTGAACACCGACGATCAAACGCTGATCGAGTTCGGGTTCGCGCGGAGACTGGGCAACAAATCGAAGTGGCGCATCTCCGCGCTGCTGGAATTCGCGGAACGCCTCGGTGGGAGTCGCCCCTCGCCGTTGCGCGGAGAGGTCGACTGGAACGCCGTCGCCCTCGAGCTGTCGACGGTCTCGGACGTGGCTCTCGGCTCTCCGCGTCTCACACCGGAGCAGCGCCTGCACCGGGACTTCGATGCCGCCCACACCTCGGGCAACGAGGACCTCGCGCTGCAGATCTGGGAGCGCTCTCGATGGCAGCCGGTCAACACGCGCGAGCTTTCGGGCATCGCAGAGGCGTTGGCTGCCGCCGGACGGGACGAGGCCGTTTCCTTCACCAGCGCGCTTGCGCGTCGGGAGCCTGCGGAAGCGGCAGCCATTCTGGCGACCTTGCGCATCCGGCAGGGGCGATTCGAAGAAGCGTCGGTCCTGGTTCAGGATGCCCTCACGCGGTATCGCGCGACACCGTGGCCCCAGCGGGAGGTGATGTGGCGCGGCATCCGGTCGGCTGCCCTGGTGGCCGAGGCGGACCGGGCGCAGGCCCCGCGCATGGCTGCGCTCCTCGATCAGCCGTTTGCGGCGCGACTGAACGACCAACAGCGAGCCATCGAACGGATCCATGCGGCGTATTCCGCCGGCGGGTGCGGTCCGGAAACGATCGAGGCGCTGAGGGCGGTCGAGCCGCACGTGCCATGGGAACAGGAGCTTCTCCTGCTCCGCCGCGACTGCTATGGACGGGCAGGTCTGGCGGGACTTGCGGCAGCGGCTCGGAGCGACATGAAGCGCTTCGCGGCGGCCGAAGCCTCGGCGCCGTCGCAGTGACGAGCTGAAGGTCGCAGG
>JADGNY010000030.1 GCA_017883235.1 Thermoanaerobaculia bacterium
TGAACGGCTTGCGAGCCGGACCGTCGATAGAGTTTGGAGCTTCTGATGCGAATCGTGCACGGTCTGCTGAATCAGCCCCGCAAGGAGCATCGAATCAATAGGTTAGAATTGGCAGGGTCCGAATGAGTGCGCCGCTCGAAGGCGATTGCGACATGCAGATCAGAGCTGCGCTGCCTATGCCAAGGTTTGAGAACCACGTCCGAATGAGTGCGCCGCTCGAAGGCGATTGCGACAATGTCCTCCACTTTCGTGGAACATTCCGATTTCGGAAACCCAGTCCGAATGAGTGCGCCGCTCGAAGGCGATTGCGACGATCCAGCCGACCATGTAGCAGAGGAATCCGACGCTGCCGAGTCCGAATGAGTGCGCCGCTCGAAGGCGATTGCGACTCCGGTCGCTCGATGATGCGAGGGTCACAGTGTTCACAGAGGTCCGAATGGGTGCGCCGCTCGAAGGCGATTGCGACATGAGATCAATCTGATGCGGGTTGAGAACATTGCGTGGAGTCCGAAGCGTGGTCCTCTTCGGGGCGGGCGATAGAAGCGTGAATGCGCTCGAGGAGAAGACGGGGAAGTCGATCTGGCGCGCCGACATCGGCGAGCGTATCCGGTCGACGCCGGCGGTCTCCGAGGGGGTGATTTTCGTCGGGACCGTTCAGGGGCGGCTTCACGCGCTGGCCCTCACGGACGGAGCGCCGCGGTGGACATTCGACACTGAAGGGACGAAGCTCGATTCGTCGAAATTCGGATACGACAGGAGGAGCATCCAGTCGTCGCCGGCGGTGGCGAACGGGGTGGTCTATTTCAGCGCGCGCGACGGCTGGGTGTACGCGGTCGGCGCGAGCGACGGGAAAGAGCGTTGGAGGTACGCAGATGGGAACGCCCCTAATCTGCATCACATCTGCGTCATCTGCGGATCAAGGTTTGACGTTCGGATTCAGACAGACGACCGGCGTTTCCGAATCGAGCGTGTTCAGATGCGCCAGCAGACGGGCACGCACCTCGGCCGGCGTACCCGAGGAGTCGAGCGTGAGGAGATCGCAGGCGCGGCGAAGCTGTTCAGGGCTCGTGGCCGGATTCTGTGCAAACCGTAATGCCTCGGGGAGAAGGGGCATGAGAAGGGAATTCTAGTTCACGCGGATACGCGGAGGAGGGAGTCCCCCGCGGCTACAATCCCCCGCCCGTGTTCACGTTGATCATCACTCTCGTCCTGGCGGCCATCCTTCCTGCGAACGTCGCCGCATTCCGCATCCTCGTACGCGTGCATCCGCGCAGGCGGGCGATCGTCATCGCGCTGATCGTGATCGGCAACGTGATGTGGCTCTTCTTCCCTATTCAAAATGCGCGGACCGATTTCTCGCGCGTCATCCGCGCGACGCTCGCCCCGCCGTGGTTCGCCTGGACATGCTTCGCCATCCTTTACACGGCGTTTGCGCTGCTGCTGGCGATCCCGTGGCTGGCGTTGCGGAGGCGGGTCACGTTCGCCCAGTTTGCGCGGTGGCCGTCGCGGCTCTTTCTGTGGGCGACGCTGTTCGCGCTGGTCATCGGCGTCTGGAACGCGCTCGTCCCGCTGCGCATCGAGCGGGTTCCGGTAACGCTGGACACGCTACCGAGGGAGCTGGACGGCTCTCGTATCGCCTTGATCTCCGACCTGCACACCGGGCTCTATTCACGCACCTCGCGGCTGGAGACGATCTTCGCCACGGCGGCGGCGCAGAAGCCGGACGTCATCCTCCTGGCCGGCGACAACATCGATGACGATCCGATCTTCGTTACGAAGTTGCTCGCCGCCACGCGCGTGCTCGATGCGCGCGTGCCGTTGATCGCGGTGCTCGGCAATCACGAGATGTACGGGCAGCCGTTCGAAGTGATCGACCGGCTTCGCGGCAGCCGGATCCGGCTACTGGTCAATGAAGGGGCGGCGGTGAAGAATGTCTGGATCGCCGGCCTCTCGGATTTCGCCGCACGGACGCCGAAGCTCGCCCCGGATGTCGACGCGGCGTTGCGCGGGCGGCCGCCGAACGCGTTTCCGATCCTTTTCGCTCACCAGCCGAAAGCATTCGCCGAGGGGATCAAGCGCAGCCTGCCGTTGACGTTGTGCGGGCATTCGCATGGAGGGCAATGCGCCATCCGGCCGCTCGGCTGGTCGCTGGCGGGCGTCTTCCTCCCCTACCACATGGGGTTGTATCGGCGCGGGGCGTCGCAGCTCTACTTGAATACCGGGACGGGCTACTGGCTGCTGCCGTGGAGGTTCGGGATCGGGATCTCGCCGGAGATTACGGTGATCGAGCTGCGTAAGCGGAGCGCTGGCGTCTCGCCGGCTGGCTCAGCGGCGTCTCGCCGATGAGGGGGTTACCGCGAATGTATGGAGTCTTGCTAGACCGGGGGCGAGACGCCAGCGCTCCGGTACGCGCTTCGCGCGGGTTAACGCGCTTCGCGCCGTCGCGCGTCGGCATCGAGCGATGCTTTCACTTCGGCGTCGCCCTCGTGCGGCTGATCCTGGGGATGGGCGAGGTAGTAGCCTTGCAGAAGATCGACGCCGAGGTCGCGGCACCATTCGTATTCTTCGACGGTCTCGATCCCCTCGGCCAGGGTCTTCGCACCGATCTTGCCGCCGAGCTCCACCAGCATCTTCACCAGATCCTGCTTGATCGGCTCGTCGGCAAGAGTCGAGACCAGGCCCTTAGTGATCTTGAGGTAGTCGGGCGAGAGGGCGGCGATCGCCTCCAGCGAGGCGTAGCCGGAGCCGGCATCGTCGATGGCCACCTCGATCCCCTTGTCGCGGAACTCGTCGAGCAGTCTGCGGAAGACCGCGTAATCCTCGATCGCGGCGCGCTCGGTCAGCTCGAAGACGAAGTTCCCGCGGTGCTCGGAGAAGAACGCCACCATCTCGTGGATACGGAACTCCGACTCCTCGAACATCTCCGCCTCGAGATTGAGCAGGAACTTCCGCCCGTCGAGCGCGAAGGAGCGAAGGCGCTTCAGCGCTTGTTCGAGAGCGACGGTTTCCAGCGCCCAGGCCAGATTGGCCTCGCGGGCGAAGGTGAAGAGCATGTCGGAATTGCGGAACGACGAATGCGGCGCACCGCGCGTCAGCACCTCGTAGCCGAAGACCGTCCCCTCCTGCGCCCAGACGATGGGCTGGAAGAGCGTGGTCACCTTCTTGCGCCGGATGATGTCGCGCAGCTCGCGCGTCAGTTGCTTTTTCCGCTGCTGCTCGGCGTCGCGCACGGCGTCGCCGGCGGTCTGCATTCCCTGATAGACCTGCCGCTCCAGGCGGATCTGCGGGCGGTAGTCGATGCGCGCGGCACCGACGAAGAATCCGATCTGTCCCTGCTGCAGGCTGGGAAAGCGCCCGCGCATGGCCGCGATCAGCCGTTCGCGGACGTCGTTGGCCATCAGGTCGAAGGCCGCTTCCTGCCGCAGATCGCTGCCGCGCGATTCAAAAAAGATGTAGAAGCTCGACCCGCCGACGAGGTTCGCCGCGACCAGCGCCTTCGGAAACCGAGTCCGGGACTCGGCGGCCACCGCTTCACCGGCACAGCGCAGGAACTCGTCGAAGAAGGCCCAGCCGTACTCCGCCTCGATCGACTCGAACTGTTCGATGTCGACGTAGACGATGCCGATCTCGCTCTGCTCGATGAGCATTTCCTTGAGCCGGCTCAGGACCATCGGCACGGTCGGCAGACCGCTGGCGCGGTCGAAAAGCATGCTCTCTGACCGCGGGACCCCGTCCCCGGGAAGCGGCTGGCGATGCTTTCGACGGAGCAGCGCGTCGATGCGTTTGACCACTTCGTCGCGATTGAAGGGCTTGACGAGATAGTCATCCGCGCCAAGCTGCAGGCCGGTCAACCGGTCCTTGACGTCGCCGCGGCCGGTGACGAGCACGACGGCGATCTGCGAGGTGCGCTGCACCGCCTTGAGCGCCTGGCAGACTTCCCACCCGCTGCGCTTGGGCATCATGACGTCGAGCAGAACGACGTCAGGCAGGCGCGACTGTGCGATGGCCAGTGCTTCCTCCCCATCGCGCGCCGTCAGCACCTCGCAATCGAGTGGACGAACGTACAAAGTCAGCAGCCGCTGGACATCTTCGTCATCGTCCGCAATCAGCAGGACCGGACGTTCTGGCATTCGGGCAATGATATTGCGTGAATCGCGCCATGGTTGGGAGCGCGGTCTCGCGGTCTCGCGGTTGCGCGGTTGCGCGGGGTTGTTCATCCTGCCGTTTCGCGAAGCGAAACATGGCAGGATCTCCGGTGAGACCGCGCGGGTGCTGGCAACAGGCACCGCCCGCGCAATGCCACCGGAGATCCTGCCTGTTTCGCTTCGCTCAACGGCAGGATTGAGCAACCCAGCAACCCAACACCCCGAGACCGCGAGACCCCGCAACCCCGCACTGTGCTAAGTTCCCACGCCGCAGTTCTTCAGGAGAATCATGATCAAATTCGGGACCTCGGGCTGGCGCGGCATCATCGGAGAGGATTTCACGTTTGACAACGTCCGGATCGCCAGCCAGGGCATTGCCAACTACCTGAAGAAATCGAGTCAGAAGGGACGCGGCGTCGTAATCGCCTACGACACGCGCTTTCTTTCCGAAAAGTTCGCCTTGGAAGCGGCGCGTATCCTCGCCTTCAACGATATCCAGGCCTACCTCTGCACGCGCGACGTTCCCACGCCCTGCGCGTCGTTTGAAACGGTTCGCCGCAAGGCCATGGGGGCGATCAATTTCACCGCCTCCCACAATCCGCCCGAATACAACGGCCTGAAATTCTCGACCTCGAATGGCGCGCCGGCGATGCCGGAGATCACGAAGCAGATCGAGGAAGAGATCAACATCGTGGCCGCCACCGGCGAGCGGGTCGACGTCTACGAGAAGGCCGAGCTGATCGAGGAGATCGATCCGAAGGACCGCTACCTCAACGAGCTGAAGACGAAAGTCGACGTCGATACCATTCGCAAGAGCGGCCTGCGCATCGCCATCGATTCGCTCTTCGGCACCTCGCGCGATTACCTCGACTACTTCCTCCTGGAGTCGGGCGTCGAGGTGAAGATCATCCACAACTATCGCGACCCCTACTTCGGCGGCTTCTCTCCCGAGTGCGACGAGAAGAATCTCGCCGAGCTGCGCAAGGTCGTGACCGACGAAGGCTTCGACCTCGGCCTGGCCACCGACGGCGACGCCGACCGCTTCGGCATCATCGACGACCGCAACCGCTTCGTCTCCCCGAACGTGATCCTCTCGCTTCTGGCGATCTACCTGAAGCGCGAGCGCAAGATCCCCGGCGGCCTGGCGCGCTCTGTGGCCACGACGCATCTCATGGACGCCATCGCCCGCAAGCTCGATATCGAGCTGCACGAAACCCCCGTCGGCTTCAAGTACATCGGCGAGCTGATTCTCGCCGACAAGATCGCCATGGGAGGCGAGGAAAGCGCCGGCATGTCGATGTATCGGCATCTGCCTGAGAAGGACGGCATCCTGGCCTGCCTCCTCGTCGCCGAGATGGTGGCGCATACCGGCAAGAAGCTGAACCAGCTCATCGAGGAGATGTACCAGGAGTTCGGCTCCTTCTATTCGAAGCGGATCGACATGAAGCTGACGCCGCAGCTCAAAGACTCGCTGGCGGCCAAACTGGCCAATCCGCCGGCGTCGATCGACCACTTCGTGGTACGCGAGGTGAACAAGACCGACGGGATGAAGCTGATCTTCGACGACAACGCCTGGCTGCTCTTCCGCCTGTCAGGGACGGAGCCGGTGGCACGCATCTATGCCGAGGCGTGCAGTCCGAAGGATCTGAAACTTGTGCTGGATATGGGGAAGAAGTGGGCGTTGACTTAGAGGACATCCTGCCGGTGCATCAGTTCATCCTGCCGTTGAGCGCAGCGAAACAGGCAGGATCTCCGGTGATACCGCGCGGGCGGCGCTTCTTGCCGACGCCCGCGCAATGCCACCGGAGATCCTGCCTGTTTCGCTGCGCTCAACGGCAGGATTGGGTTTCTTTATTGGGGTTTTTTGAAGAACCATGAACTACCCCTTCGAAAAGCACTTCCTCGTCTGCGTCGGCGGCCGCTGCGGCAATCCTGATCGCGGGATCGAGCGTGGAGAGTTCATTCACGCGGAGCTGAAAGGGCACAACAAGAAGATGGGCCGCAAGCCGCTGGTGCGGGTCTGCACCGTCTCGTGCCTCGACCTCTGCGACCACGGGCCGAACATGATCGTCGACGGGGTGGTCTACTCGCATCTGACGCGCGAGACGGCGCGCGAGGTCTACGCCGGGGTGATGGGTGACGGTCCTGGCCGCGATGACCTGCAGTTGAGCGAAGACGAATTCCACGGCGGCGGAAGCGCGGCGGTGAAGAAGTAGCGATGCGTCGTGCCTTTGCTCTGGTGGCGCTGGCGCTGCTGCTGGCCGCCTGCTCGCGCGAGCCGAAGGCGAAGTCGTTCATCCTGGCCACGACGACGACGATGCAGGGCTCGGGCGTCCTGCCCATGCTGCTGACCGAGTTCAAGCGCGACACCGGAGTCGACATCCATCCTCTGATGCTCAGCTCGGGGCAGGCGCTGCGGATGGCCGAGCAGCACGAATCCGATGTCACCATCACCCACGATCCCGCGGCAGAGCGGCGGTTCGTGCGGATGAACGGCGCGAAGCTGTACCAGCAGCTCATGTGGAACGACTTCGTGATCGTCGGCCCGCCCAACGATCCCGCCGACGTCGCCCACGCCATCAGCGCCGCGGACGCGTTCCGGCGCATCGACCGCACCCACCGGCTTTTCATGTCGCGCGACGACCAGTCGGGGACGAATACGAAAGAGCGCGCGATCTGGAAGGCGGCGTTGATCGTTCCCGAATTCAATCCCGCCTACCTGAAGATGGGCCAGCCGATGCCGGCCCTGCTGCGCTCCTCGAGCGAGATGCGCGCGTACACCCTCAGCGACCGCGCCACATTCGAACAGCTTGCCGGCGAGTTGCAGCTTCGGCTGCTCTACGCGGGCGACCCGTTTCTGCGCAACGTCTACGGGGTGATTCTGCCTCGTGCCTCTTCCAGACCCGAGGCCGCGAATGCCGAGCGATTCGTCGACTGGCTGCTGCATGGGCGCGGGCATTCGTTGTTGGAGAGGTACGAGATCAAGGGGAAACGCGCGTTTCACATGATGTGATGTAACCAAGCTAACAGGCACCGCAACCTCACAACGCAACTGCGCAGCCGGACACTTTGCTATTCTGCCAACGTGCGAAGAAAGGACATTCTGGCTTTCGCTCGTCGTGACTGGCCATCGATCGCGGCGTCGAAGAGGCAACGTTGGGCAGCGCAGAAAGCGTCGATGACTCCGGCCGACGCGCTGCGAGTGGGTGACGATCTGCGGAACTATGTGAAATCCCTCCACCCCAGTTGGCCCACGGAAGAAGATCGCCGCAATGATCTCGCCGTGCATGTCCGCGTGTCCGGGAGTCTAAGTCGTGTCGACACGACACGCCGTCGGTAGTCTTCTCGCCGCTCTCGCTGCAGCGATGCAGGAACGAGGTGTGCGTTTCATCCTGACGGCGAGCGTAGCGAGCCTGTCAGGATCTCCGGTGAGACCGCGCGGCAGTCGGGTTCCGGCAAAGCCCTCGCGATTCCACCGGAGATCCTGACAAGGCTCGCTGCGCTCACCGTCAGGATGGACCCCCTAACTGCATCTCCTTGGCCACCCTCTCCGCCTCGGCGAAGACGCGCAGGAAGTTGTCGCCCATGATCTTCCTGATGTCGCCGTCGCTGTAGCCGCGGCGTTTCAGTTCCTCGGGGATCTTCGGCAGCTTGCTGATGTCCTCCATCCCCTCGGGAACCTCTCCGATGCCGTCGAAGTCGGAGCCGATGCCGACGTGGTCGATGCCGGCCACTTTCACCATGTGGTCGATGTGGTCGACGATCACGGTCCATGAGACTTTCGGCAACGGGTTGGCGGCCATCAGTTTGCGGACCCCTTCCTGATACTCCGGCCCCTCGGATGGATCCTTTGCTTTTAGCTCGGCGATCTCGGGCTTCAGTTTTTCATCGCGCGCCTTCGATGCCTTGGCGACTTCGTCGGAGAGGAAGACCGGATAGAAGTTCACCATGGCCACGCCGCCGTTCTTTGCCAGGGCGCGGAGCATGTCATCGGTCATGTTGCGCGGGGCGCTGGCGAGCGCGCGCGACGATGAGTGCGAGGCGATGACCGGCGCTTTCGAGACCTCGACGGCATCGAAGAAGGTTTTGTCGCTGACGTGCGAGATGTCGACGAGCATACCGAGGCGGTTCATCTCCAGGACCACCTGCTTGCCGAACGGCGAGAGGCCGTCGTGCTTGGCCTCGTCGCCCGAGGAATCGGCCCAGTTGTTGGTGTTCGTGTGCGTCAGCGTCATGTAGCGCGCGCCGAAGCGGTAGAAGGCACGCAGCAGATCGAGCGAATCCTCGATGGCATGCCCCCCTTCGATGCCGATGAGGATGGCGCGCTTGTGGTCGGCTACCGCGGCGCGGATGCCGGAGGTCGACGTGGCGAAGCGGACCCAGGCCGGGTACATGTCGGCCATCTCATGGATGGTCTCCATGATCTTCAAGCAGTAGGCGGCCGCTCCTTTGTTGGCGTACTTGGCGGGCACGTACGCGGCGAAGAACTCGGCGTCGAGGCCGCCCGCTTTCATGCGCGGATAGTCGAAGTGGCCGCGGGTGTTCAGCGCGCCGAGGTCGAAGGGATGATCGAGGAACTCAGTCGGTGTGTCGGCGTGCGTGTCGACAGTGATCGAAGGGGGCGCCTCCGGTTTCGGAGGCACCTTCGCCGGACGCGCGGCGTAGAGCGGAGCGACCAGGATGAAGGCGAGGACGGCGGACGCGATGCCTTTCTGCATCGGGGAAGAGTAGCTCCATCCTGACGGTGAGCGAAGCGAGCCTGTCAGGATCTCCGGTGGAATCGCGAGGGCTTTGCTGGAACCCGACTACCGCGCGGTCTCGAAGTTTGTGGGTCCATCCTGACGGTGAGCGAAGCGAGCCTGTCAGGATCTCCGGTGGAATCGCGAGGGCTTTGCTGGAACCCGACTGCCGCGCGGTCTCACCGGAGATCCTGACAGGCTCGCTGCGCTCGCCGTCAGGATGAACCCCCGACACCGCGAGACCCCGAACCTCAGAACGCGAAGCGCAGACCGACGCTCACCGCTCCATAGCGCGGTTTCGGGCTGTAGAAGTGGACCCAGTGGTAGGACCCTTCGGCGATGATGCCGACGCTGCGCGTAACCGGGAAGAGTCCGTTCACGCCGCCGACGAAGCCGTAGTCGCTCTCCTGGCGATTGCCGCCGCTCTGGCCATTGCTGCCGCTCTGGCGATAGAGGCCGGTGCCGGCGAAGAGGCCGGTGGTACCGAACGGCTCGGAGAAGCGGTACTCGACGGCGACGTCGGCGTAATCGACCTCCCCTTTCGGGTCGACGATATCGACGACCTGCTTGCCGGTGGCGTCTCTCGACACGAACGCGGTCTTGGCATCCATCCGGCCGACTTTGATCTTGAGGACCGTGCTCTGATCGATCAGCAGGCCGTAGGAGATCTCTTCGAAACCGTGCTGGAAGTCGGATTTGCCGCCGGCCGCGGTCTTCATGGCCTTCGCGCCGCCGGCCAGGAAACCGATCTCGCTGTTCTGCGCGAACGCGGGGAAAGCAGCAAGGGACAGAAAGCTGAGGAGAATCAAGGTCTTTTTCATACGAGCCTCACTATATCGAAATCGGGGGTCGGGAGTCGGGAGTCGGGGGTCGGAGAGGCAACGTGCATTTCTCTACGACCCCCGACACCCGGCCCCCGACTCCCATACAATCCACTCCGTGTTGCAAACACTTTCGTCTATAGGACGGGAGACGGCGCGAATCGTTCTGCATGCTTCGTGCGTGGCCTGCGGCGGCGAGTTGCCGTGGCGGGCGCGGACGGCGTCGTGCTGCGCCGCGTGCTGGGCGGCGCTGCCGGCGATTCCGGCGGCGAAGTGCCGCTTTTGCGCATTGCCGTGGAGCGGTGACGATCCCGGTTTCATCTGCGGCCCGTGTCTCACCGATCCCCTTCCCGTCGATTGGACCGAGGCGTGGGGCTGCTATCAGGGGCCGCTCGAGCGGGTGCTGCACGCCTTCAAATTCAACCGTCACGATTTCTTCGCCGGCCCGCTGGCGGCGTTGGTGGAGGGGATGCTCCGCCGCCGCGGCGATCTCGAGTTCGATGCCGTCGTCCCGGTACCGATGCATCGCGCCAAGGTGCGGCGGCGCGGCTACAACCAGGCCGAGCTCCTGGCTCGCGCGCTGGCGAAACGAATCGGCATCCGCTGCGAGCCGCGGTTGCTGATCAAGACCCGCGATCTCGACGCGCAGTCGAAGCTGGCGCGCAGCGCCCGTGCCGCGAACGTACAAGGTGCGTTTCTGGCATCGCCGCGGGTGGCCTCGCGACGGATCTTGCTCGTCGACGACGTCTGCACCACCGGTGCGACGATCCGCGCCTGCGCCGGCGAGCTCGTTCGCGCCGGAGCGGACCGGGTGGCCGCGGCAGTGGTGGCGAAAACGGAATGAATAACAGATCCATCCTGCGGCGAAGCGCGCAGGGACGACTCCATCCTGCGGCGAAGCGCGCAGGATCTTCGGTAGCACCGCGCGGCCGAGGGATTTGCGCATGAAGGGCAGGTCAGCGCGGTATAACCAGAGATCCTGCGCGCTTCGCCGCAGGATGGAGAAATATCAATGCCCGATTACGATCTGATCATCATCGGTGGAGGAATCATCGGCGGGAGCGTGCTCTATCACCTGGCCCAGCTCGGCTATCCGGGCCGGGCGCTCGTGCTCGACCGCGAGGATGCGTTGTCGAAAGGTTCCACGGCTCTCTCCGCCGGCGGCTTCCGCAACATCTGGACGACGCCGATCAACATGCGCCTGACCAGCTACTCGATCAAGAAGTTGAAAGCCTTTCAGGACGAGCTGCGCTTCCCGATCGGCTTCGATCAGCGCGGCTATCTCTTCTGCCAGTACGAGGAGAATTTCGAGAGCGCGAAAGCCTACGGCGAAGAATGGGCGAAGAACGGGGTGGCCATCGAGTTTCTCGACGCCAAGGAGGTCGAAGCGAAAGTTCCCGGCCTGCGCGCCGGCGTCGATCACATCGACCCCGAGGTCAACGAGATCCTGCAGATGAAACCGATCGCCGGCGGCGTCTTCGGACCGGAGTGCGGCAGCTTCGATCCGTCGGCCGCGGCACAGGGCTACTTCGAGCGCGGGGTGGAAGGCTTCGCCGGCCGCGCCGAGCTGCGCCTCAACGCCATCGTTCAGAAGATTCGCATCATCGACGGCGCATATCGCGGAGTGGAGATGGCAGACGGATCGTTTATCGGCAGCGGAAAGATCGTCGTCGCCGCCGGCGCATGGACGAACAAGCTGCTCGAAGCGTCAGGTCTGGCCGGCGACGATCTGCCGCCGGTGATCCCGCTCAACAGGATGCTGTTCATCACGAACATGCCGCCGATCGAAGGCTTCGAAACGATTCCGATGACCATCATCGACAACGGCATCTACTTTCGTCCCGAGGGACCGAACCTGATGATCGGCCGCGCCGATCCCGACACGCCCGCCGGCTTCGACACCCCGGCCGATGCGAAGTACTACGAGGAACAGATCAACTACTACATGCAGGAACGCATCCCCGGGATGGAGCGCTGCCGGCTGATGTCGATGTGGGGCGGCCTCTACGACACCAACGCGGTCGATCACAACGCCGTCTTCGGCGAGCACCCACACGTACAGAATCTGCTCTTCGCCACCGGCTTCTCCGGCCACGGCGCGATGGAGTCACCCGCCGTGGGCCTGGCGCTCTCGGAACTGCTGCATTACGGCGAATACCGCACCCTCGACTGCACACCGCTCTCGATCCGGCGCTTCTGGGAGAACAAGCCCATTCACGAGACGATCGTGATTTGAAGGCAGAAAGCAGAAGGCAGAAAGCAGAAAGCAGAAGTAAGACTGCTGGCGGAAAGTCAGGAGGTAGACGTGGGACCGCTTTTACTTCTGCTTTCTGCTTTCTGCTTTCTGCCTTCTGCCTTCTGCCTTTCCGTCACGTCCCACTTCGGGCGCTCCTTGTACCGGTTGTGCATCCAGACCCATTGCTCGGGGACGCGGCGGATCTGCGCTTCGATGTCGGCGGTAAGGCGCGCGGTCAGCGCTACCGGATCTTCGTCGGGGCTGACGATGATCGGCTCGAGGATGCGGATGTGCAGTTTGCCGCCGCGGCGCTCGCCGAAGATGCGAATGATCGGCGCACCCGTGCGTACCGCGAGGCGGGCCGGGCCGAGGGGGGTCAACGCGGGACGGCCGAAGAACGGCACCTTCACGCTTTCGGCGCGGATGTTCTGATCGAGCAGAAACGAGAGCATGCTCCCGTTCCGGAGGGCCCGGATCATCTCCCTCGCCGCCGCGGTCGAGCCGCGGTCGATGGTGGTGATGCCGGCGTTCGCGCGAAGGTCCCTGATGTAGAGATTCATCATCGGCTCGTCACGCCCGCGGTGAAGGACAGTCAGCGGCGTGCGCATGGCGATGGCGTGGGCCATCCACTCCCAGTTCCCGCAGTGTCCGGTAAGGCCGATCGTCCCCTGGCCCGGACGAAGGTTCTCCAGCCCTTCGAAGGTGGTCGTGCGCGCACAGGTTTCGGCGTCGAGATTCGGGAGCCAGAGCACCTCCATGAGCGTCAATCCGAGGTGATGAAACATGGAACGGATCGTGGCGCGCCGTTGCCGCGGCGTCCATTCGGGAAAGGCGGCAGCGATGTTCGTCATCGCCCGGCGGCGATGGTGACGAAGGGCGTGCCATCCCATATGGCCGAGAACGAGGCCGATCGCACGCGCAAAACCGAGCGGCAACCGGCGTATGACGGAACCGAGGACGCGGAGGATGCGGTAGAGGATGCGGCCGCGGAACGCGCGCCGCGCAGGAATGTTCACACGGCCAATTCTATGGGACGGCTGCTATCCTTCGCCGCGCATGATCAATGCGCGCGATATCCGCGTCATCGTCTCCGACGTCGACGGGGTCTGGACGGACGGCAAAATCATCTACGCCGGCGACCGTTCCGAGGTCAAGGAATTCAACGTCCGCGACGGCCTCGGCGCAAAGCTCGCCCAGCGCGCCGGCATCGTCATCGTGGTGCTGACGTCGCGCAGCTCCCCCGCTCTGGAGCGCCGGGCGAAAGAGCTCGGAATCACCGAGCTGCACCAGGGCGCGGCGAACAAACTGACGGTCTGTGAGGAGATCCTGCAGAGGTTATCGGTCAGCTTCGAACAGATTCTCTACATCGGCGACGATCTCCCCGACCTCGCCCCGATGCTCCGCGCCGGCCTCTCCGCCGCTCCCGCTGATGCCTCGCCCGAGGTGCTTCGTGCCGCAACGTGGAAGCTGAATGCGCGCGGCGGGCGGGGAGCGTTTCGTGAGCTGGTCGAGCGGCTGTTGAAAGAGCGGGGGGAGTGGGAGGGGGTTGTGAAGGGATTCGAATGATTGCGCTACGACGGGTTGTCGGTTGTCGGTTCGAATGTGCCGCGATAGCGGCAACAAGACGATAGCCAGGGGTGCGAGCGCTTTTTGCGAGCACCCCTGGAACGGATGTTTTGGACTTCGTGCCGCGTCAGCGGCACTAGACAGTCGTCGCAATCGTCCTTCGTCTCACTCATCCAGTGCCGCTGACGCGGCACAATTTCAATCCACACCGCAACCAGAGGTGCTCGCAAAAAGCGCTCGCACCTCTGGCTACCCTCTTTGTGCCGCTATCGCGGCAGCGGCCGCGCGTTTACGGCAAATCAACCGATAACCGATAACCGATAACGCGCCGGAGGCGCTCAAAGCACCGCCACATCCACCAGATTGTCGTAAAACGTCGCCCCCCGGCCGATGTCGGTCAGCGCCTGCGACGTTGTCTGATTCGCATTCGCGCCGTCCGATGTCAACCTCCCCCACCACACGGACGGCGCGGAGACGACGCCGGGGCGGACGCGGTCGGTGATGACGGCGTCGGCGGTGAAGGTGCCGCGGTCGTTGTAGACCTTCACGCGGGCGCCGTCGGCGATCGACCGCGCGTGGGCATCGTCGGCGTGAATCTCCAGCGTCGGCTTCCCCGCCGAACGGCGGAGCGAGGCGACGTTGACGAAGCTCGAGTTGAGGAACTCGTGTGCCGGCGGCGAGAGGAGCGCCAGCGGGAAGCGGCGCGCCAGCGCGGGATTACGCTCTTCCGACTCGTACGGCGGCACGTAGCAGGGCAAGGCATCGAGGCCGAGGGCCGCCACCTGCTGCGACTCGATCTCGATCTTCCCGCTGGGCGTCTTCAGCGTCACGCCCCGGCGGAACGGCACATGCGGCGACGGCAGGTTGAGACGCACCGAGCCGTGCTCCTTCAGCGCCTCCAGCGTGACGCCGTTCATGACCTCGCCGGTGCCGGTGAGCGCGGCGCGCATCAATTCAGCATCACTCTGATACAAATCCGGGAAGTCGAGATGCATGGCCGCGGCGATGCGGCGGAAGATCTCACTGTTCGGCAGCGCCTCGCCGACCGGATCGATCGACCGTCTGTTGTACATCGCGTAGAGATGGCCGTAGGCCTTGTGCAGATCATCGTGCTCGAGCTGCGTCGTGGCCGGCAGCAGGACGTCGGCGTAGTCGGCGGTGTCGGTCTGGAAATGCTCGAGGACCACGGTGAAGAGATCGTCGCGCCGCAGGCCTCGCAGCACGTTCTCCCGGTCGGGAGCGACCGAACCGGGGTTGGAGTTGTAGACGATGAGCGCCTTGACCGGCGGATCATCGATCTTCGTCAGCGCCTCGCCGAGCCGCGTCATATTGATCGTGCGCGCGGCGTGATTGCCGAGGTCCGTCCGCTCCAGCGCGGCGGTGTTGAACGCAAAGGTGCCCGACGAGGAGAGCTGGCATCCGCCGCCGGCATCGTTCCAGGCGCCGGTGACCGCCGGCAGCAGAGAAATAGCACGCACCGCCGAGCCGCCGCCGGCGTGGCGCTGAAGGCCGTAGTTGAGGCGGATGAAGGTCGGCCGCGTCGTCCCGTAAAGCGTGCCGAGGCGCTCGATGGTCTCGACAGGCAACCGGCAGATCGCGGCCACCCGTTCCGGGGCGTAGTCGCTGAGGACGCGCTCGCGCAGCTTCTCCCAGCCGATGGTCATCTCGTCAAGATATTGACGATCTTCCAAATGATCTCTGAAGAGCACGTGCATCATGCCCAACGCCAGCGCCGCGTCGGTGCCGGGACGGATGGCGATGTGCTCGTCGGATACCGCGGCGGTCCTGGTCCGCAACGGATCGATGCAGATGACCGGCGCTCCCTTGGCGCGCGCCCGCCGGATGAACGGCCAGAGGTGGGGGTTCGAGGTGAGGGTATTCGTTCCCCACAGCAGGATCAGCTTGGCCTCGGGGACGCTCTCGGGGTCGGTGCTCATCCTCGTTCCGTACGTCAGATTAAGCGCCTCGGCGCCGGCGGACGAGCAGATGGTCCGGTCGAGAAACGACGCTCCGATGCGCCGGAAAAAGCGCGAGGCCATCCCTTCGCCCTGCACCAACCCCATCGTTCCCGCGTACGAATACGGCTGGATCGCCTGCGGCCCGTCGGGCGAGGCGATGATCGCCTTCAGCCGCTCCGCGATGAGGGCCGTCGCTTCGTCCCACGTGGCCCGGCGAAACCGTCCCTCCCCTTTCGCACCGACGCGGATCTGCGGATACGCCAGCCGGTCCGGGTGATAGGTCCGCTCCAGATACTTCGACACTTTCGTGCAGAGAAACCCCTGCGTGAACGGATGATCGGGATCGCCGTCGATGCGCGTGGCGCGCCCGTCGTCGTCGACGGTGACGAGCATCAGGCAGGTGTCAGGACAATCATGCGGGCAGACGGCGCGGATGACTTCGGGCATGGGAAGGAAGTTTACCCTGCGCGTAGACGCAGGGTCTCCGGTGATACCGAACAAACGGTGCCTTATTGCAACGCCCGCGCGGTGCCACCGGAGATCCTGACGGCATCGCTACGGGGAGTTAACCCTGCGCGTAGACGCAGGGTCTCGGGTGATACCGAACGAACGGTGCCTTACTGCAACGCCCGCGCGGTGCCACCGGAGATCCTGACGGCATCGCTACGCTCCACGTCAGGATGAGGTCTTGTCTCCGGTGATACCGAACAAACGGTTGCCTTATTGCAACGCCCGCGCGGTGCCACCGGAGATCCTGACGGCATCGCTACGCTCCACGTCAGGATTGGGGTTTTCGAAGTGCTACGTCTGCCTATGCCAGCGCACCATGAAAATCGAACACTCGATGTTCGATTTTTATGGTAGCCTGAGTGTGTGATCCCACGCACCCGCCGACTGGCCGAGCTTCGCACTGCGCTCAAGCGGAGCCGTGTCACCGCTCTCATCGGCCCGCGCCAGGCGGGCAAGACTACTCTTGCTCGGGAGATCGTTCCGGCGGACTCGCCAAGCTACTTCGACCTCGAGGACCCCCGGAGCCTGGCGCGTCTCGACGAGCCGATGACGGCCCTTGCACCGCTCCGGGGAACGATCGTCATCGACGAGGTCCAGCGCCGTCCGGACCTCTTCCCGATACTGCGGGTCCTGGCGGACCGCCGCCCGCTTCGCGCACGCTTCCTCATCCTCGGCAGTTCCAGTCCTGAGCTTCTGCGACAATCTTCCGAGACACTCGCCGGCCGTATCGAGACCATCGAGCTCAGTGGCTTCGGACTCGACGAGGTTGGCAGCGGCGCGCTCGTCCGGCACTGGGGACGAGGCGGTTTTCCCCCGTCCTGGCTGGCACGTTCGGAGGTTGCGAGCTTCGTGTGGCGCAGTCAGTTCATTCAGACGTTCCTCGAGCGTGACCTTCCTCAATTCGGCATCACGATCCCCGCTCGAACCCTGTTCCGCTTCTGGACAATGCTCGCGCACTACCATGGCGGAGTCTGGAACGCCGCCGAGGCTGCGCGCTCCCTCAGCGTCAGTGAGCCCACTGCACGTCGATATCTCGATCTCCTGTCGGGGCTTTTCATGGTCCGGCAACTTCAGCCGTGGCACGCGAACCTCAACAAGCGCCAAGTCAAATCTCCCAAAGTCTATTTGCGTGACAGTGGTCTTCTTCATGCGTTGCTCGGGCTTTCGACTGGATCGGAGTTGCTATCACATCCGAAAGTTGGAGCGTCATGGGAAGGCTACGCCATCGAGCAAACCATTCAACTGGTACGCCCCGAGGCCGCTTATTTCTGGGGGACACACACAGGAGCCGAGCTCGATCTTCTGCTCATCAAGGGCGGCCGCCGCTACGGCGTCGAGGTCAAGCTCCAGGACGCGCCACGGCTGACGCCTTCGATGCGAACTGCGCTTTCCGACCTGGAGCTGGAACATCTCACGGTGCTCTATCCGGGCGATCAACGCTATTCGCTGGACCGCCGTGTCAACGTCGTACCTCTCGCCGAGGTCGCCAGAATGCCCGAGGTCATCACCCCAAAGCCGCGAGGCCGTCGCGCATGAGGGCATGGAAAGGAAGTTGACCCTGCGCGTAGACGCAGGGTCTCCGGTGATACCGAACAAACGGTGCCTTATTGCAACGCCCGCGCGGCTCCACCGGAGATCCTGACGGCATCGCTACGCTCTACGTCAGGATTGGGGTTTTCGAAGTTTACCCTGCGCGTAGACGCAGGGTCTCCGGTGATACCGAACAAACGGTGCCTTATTGCAACGCCCGCGCGGCGCCACCGGAGATCCTGACGGCATCGCTACGCTCTACGTCAGGATTGGGGTTTTCGAAGCAGCTTCTTCGGCGCTATCGCCCGATAACTCTCCTCGATCCATGCCTTGATCAGATCGAGCGACTTCTGATCCTTCAGATGCGCCGTGACCCAGCCGCTCTTGCCGAGGCCGTAGCCGGTCGGTTCCGTAAACGGCAGATCGACAGCTATATCGCGCGACTGCGGCAGCTTCACGGAGATGGAGAAGCCGTCATCGCCGGTACCCATGAACAGAAACGCCTTCCCGTTCACCTTGATCGCACTGTGACCCCACGGAAATTCTTCGTAGGCCTCGGGGAAGCCGAGGGCGTGGTCGCGAAGCTTCGACTCGATCGCGCCGCCCTTCGATTTCGCCATGTCAGGACTCTACGTTCCGGCGGGCCGCCGCCGCCAGAGTTTTCGGCGCGACAATGGCGAAGCTCGATGCCACCAGCGACGCAACCTCGTCCCACGAAATCGAAGGACGGTCGAGCCGAAAGCCAACCCAGCCGCGAGGCCCGATGTAAGCCGGCAGATAGAACTCCGACGGCCTCTCCCGCGCCAGGTCGCTGTTCTCGCCGAGACGTGTCTTCACGCAGACCGCGACGATGCCATCACCGTGATGGTCATCGAGAAAATACGCGAACACCTTCTTGCGGACACGGAACGTGGCGTGCGAACCCTGCCGCTCGACCGTGGTTTCGGGGAACGAGAGACAGAGCTCGGTGAGCCTGCGAAGAGGATCGGCATCGTTGACCCCCGCTCTCCGTTTATTCCTCATCGTTCCCCCATATCGTCTCCGGATGCTCGGGGCCGACATTCGCGCCGCAGTGAGCGCACTGGTCCGGCCGCGCTGCGTGTCAAGGCGCTGAAGAATCATAGCGGGATTGGAAAAGGGCCGCCGGGAGCGGAAGCCGGTTCCGGGAAGGAGCAGCTGGGTGCTGGTAGCGCGGGACAATTCGCGAAGAGCTTGGTAGGGAAAAAAGGCTCTCGCGACCCTCCTATCAATGAACCCCCTTGAAAGGAGAACGATGTCCCTTCGGCCGACGGCTGCATTTGTTACCGCCATGCTGGTATTTTTGCCGCTCCGCGCAGCCGCGCTCGATCTGCACCTGGATAACGTCCAGACGGCGGCAAGCCCATTCGAATTCAACAAAATCACCGACTCCGGCGATACCGGGATCAGCATTAGCCGCGACGCACTCATCGCGTCGACGCCCAGTTATGACCTCTGGATGGAGCCCGAAGGCGTCAGCGCGGTTCCTCAGTATGGCTACTTCCGGTATGAGATATATGTGCGGCCGAAGACGAGTCCCGGTCAGATCACGCGTCTCATCTTTCGCGGCAAAACAGATGGCGGGTTCGATGATCAGTTCGCGGAGGTTCATTTCACCGTCAGCAACGGCGCAAGCTCCGAGGCAGGAACCATCATGTTGCCCATCTTCGGCCGCCTGCCTTCCGGTGCGATAACCAGTGACCAGCCGGCCGATCCGATCCCTGTTTTTCTGGCGACCGACAAAGAGATCAGCGTGCCACTCACGAACCAGTTGAAGCAGATGCCGGTGAGAATTACCGGCGCGTCGGCTTCTCCGAATGACCGCAGTCTATGGAAGCCCGTGGAGATCAGAGGTGCGACATCCGGCGCATTCACTCCGTTCCTGCTCCTGAACGGCGCCCCCCCCAGTCCGGATAATCTCAAGATCTGGCTGCAACCCAAAACGCCCCAGGCGTTCGCCACCGCCCTCATTCCCGGCAAGAACAAGGAGGACGACGTCATCACCGTCCTGGTTAGGTACAAGACGCTGGCGAGAGAAGAGATGTCGTCCCCGATTCGCGTCCGCGTTCGATTCGAGCCCTGGCCGCCGTATCTGCCGTTCGTCGCGGTCATCGGAGCCGTCCTCGGATGGCTGATTCTGCTCGGGGTGAGGGCGAGGAAGGAGGAATCCGGCGATCAAATGCGGATTCTCGTCGCCGCCGCGGTGGCGGCGTTCCTGATCGAGATTTTCGGCATGCTGCTCGTGGCCGGCGGCAGCGAGTTGAAATTCCTCGGCTTTCCGATCGATCCCTTCCGGCTTCTCCCGGCTACGTTCATCGGTTTGATCGCCGGGTTGGCCGGCTATCAGAGCCGCGACTTCCTGCTCAATTTCGCCAAGATCTCGTTCTTCAAGCTCGGAAACACCGGAGGCGGCCAATGAAGTCGGATAACGCCTGTTTGCCTCTGGCGTTTGCGTTCATCGTCTTCGGAACCGTTTCGCTTTCGGCGACCGAGCCCGAGGCAGTCAAGACTCTGAGCTCCGGAGAGCTTGCCATCCTGAACGTGAAGGGCATCGAAAGGGTCTCGATTTCAAATGCTCGTTCAAGCCTGGTCAAAGACTTTGGAGTTTTTCAGGCTGGAGAGTTCGCCGTGGTGCCGTCGGCGGGCGGAGATACATTCCTTGTGCCTCTGCAGATGCGCATCCGGGCGGACGGTCTGTTCGCGCGTTTGAGCCGCTACACATCGGCCGGCAGGCAGACGGCGGAGTGGCCTCTTCGCGTGGTCGGCGGCCTTCTTGGAGGCATCACCGTCGATACCCGGAATCAGATCGCCTACTGCTCGGACAGCCGTCTCAACGTCGTTTACAAACTCGAACTCAACAATACCCACGCCTCGTTCACGACTCTGGTCAGGATCCGCGACGCCGGAATCCTCGGCCCGGTTGTGCTGGACGCGAGACGCGGGCGCCTGCTGGTTGCCGACGTCGAGAGGGGCACCATCCTCTCGGTCATGCTCGACAGCAGGAAAGTCGAGGTTGTGCTCGACGCCGGGACGATGGCGGAGCCCGTTTCGATGACGATCGATTCGGTCAACGATCGTTTGTACATCGCGGACGCTTCCAGAAGCCGCGTTTGGGTCGGCACGCCATCCGGTAACCGATGGAGGGTGACGTCTATGACGGTCACACAGCAACTCAAACAACCGATCAGCGTGGCTCTCGCGCCGGATGGATCGCTCTGGGTGGCAGACCGCGGACGACAAAAAATCTGGCTGTTCGCCACCGCGGACGGAAAAACGCTGCGTACGGTTACTCCATGATGCGCGCGGAAGGCTACTTCTGCTGCTCCATCTCGCGAAGGATGTCCGATGCTTCGGCGCCGAGGACCTTGGCCAGAAGGATCACGGTGTCGAGCGTAGGAGAGTTGTCACCCCGCTCGAGAAAGCCGAGATAGGTGGGGTTCATGCCGGCTTTTCGGCTGAAAGTGAGGAGCGTCCACTGCCGCTGCTCCCGCAGGCGGCGGATGATGGCGCCAAAGCTGGCGGCGTAACGGCTGCTTGACCGGCGTCGGGGCATGTAAGGAAGGACGAGGATACGGGGAGGAAGGACGGCGGGCAAGGTTTTTGTGTCCATGGCTGTGCTGCCTGGAGGACGTCTGACTCCTGCCAGGGTCGATCGCTCAGGTGGTTACGACGCGCGCGTCCTCTCAAGCGTCCATGGGCTCAGGCGCATGCGACCCGCTGTCGTTCTAATGCGTCCATGGCTAACGTGAATGCGACTTGCGACCTCACTCAAGTGTCCATGGCTGAGGTGAAGGCGACTCGCGTATCTCTCTCAAGTGTCCATGGCTAATGTGAATACGACTCGCGACCTCACTCCTCGAATCTCGTACCGCTATTAAGTGTCCATGGCCAAGGTGAACACGACCTGCGTATCTCACTCAAATGTCCATGGCTAAGGTGAACACGACCGCTCGTCCCTCTAGTGTGTCCATGGCTGAAGTGAAGGCGGCCCGCTCGTCGCTATCAAGTGTCCATGGCTAAGGTAACCACCGGGCGCTCACCTCTTCACGTGTCCATGGCTAAGGTGGGTGAAGCTGATCAGTGGACTGCTGCGGAAGCCGGTGGCCCCGTCAGTTGCCGTAAATGCGTCCCATCCGCGTTCATGGTCCACACCTCCATCCGCCCGCTGCGGTTGCTCTGGAATGCCAGGCGTTTGCCGTCGGGAAACCAGAACGGCAGCTCATCTTCGAACAACGCCTCATGGGCAGCGAGTTTGTGGGCGGTGCCGCTGGGATAGTCGATGATCCAGACGTGCCCCGGGCCGTCCTTCCTGGTCGTTCTGAATGGCCAGGCGGCGTCCGTCGGGTGACCATGCCGGACATTGCCCTTGACCTTCGGAAGATTCGATGTGCGTCAGTTGCCGCGGGTTCGCGCCATCCGCGTCCATGATGTAGATGTGCAGGATGCCGCCCGCGTTTCTCCCGGTATAGGCAATCACTTTTCCGTCAGGCGACCACTTCGGATTCCAGGCCACCGAGGAGCCATAGGTGAGCTGTTTCGGATGCGAGCCGTCGAGATCCGTCAGCAGCAACGTCACCTCGGTCCACGTCCCCCGGGCGACAAAGACGCGGGTTCCGCCGCGATTGAGACCGACCACCCGTCCCGGGACCGTGCCGATCGTCGTCTGATTTGTGCCGTCGGCGTCGATCGAGTCGATGCGGCTGCTGTCTTTTCCGGACACGACAAAACGGATTTGCCTGCTGTCCGCGGACCAGTAAGTCGCCGATTCCTGCTCCGCGCTTCGCGTGAGACGCGTGACGTTCGTTCCGTCCGCCCGCATCACGTAGCCATCTGGCTGGCCGTCGCGGTTCGAGAGGAAAGCAATCCGCGAGCCGTCCGGAGAGACGACCGGCGACTGATTCTCGATCACCGGCTCGGCGGGCGCGGCAGCGATTGTCAGTGCAAGGAGTATTGCCGGGCCGATCATCGCTGAATGATACGTGTTGCATGGTTGCTGGGTTGCTGGGTGAATAGCGACCAAGCAACCCAGTAACCCAGCAACCCTGCAACCCAGCTACAATCTCACCATGCCAGTCATCACCTGTCCCGACTGCGGCAAGGATGTCTCCACGCTCGCCACCGCCTGTCCGCATTGCGGGCATCCGTTCGCTCCCGGATCCGCGGCCATGGCCGTTCCCGCCGCGGTGCCGCTGGCCGAGGAGACGTTGTGGAAAGGATCGCCATCGTGGCGCGTACTCATCGGGAAGGTTGTGGTGATGATCCTCGCCGTCATCGTGATCCCTGCCGTGGCCATCTTCATCGCATCCCAGACGGCGGACCTGGAGATGAACAGCCGCATCAAGACGATCGGCTGGTTGCTTGCCGCGGCCATCGTCCTCTGGCAACTCATCGCATTTCTCATCGCCATGCTGCGGCTCCAGAGCACCCACTACACGGTCACCAACCAGCGCATCCTGATCGAGCAGGGAATGATGTCGAAGAGCGTGAACGAGATCGATCTCCGCTCCCTCGACGACACCCAATTCTTCCAGCCCTTCACCGAACGGCTCCTCGGCATCGGCAACGTGACGCTCGTGTCGTCCGACAAGACGCTCCCCGTGACGGTGCTGCACGGCATCCACAATCCGCGCAACGTCCGCGAAACCATCCGCGCGGCCGCGTATCAAGTGAGCCAGCGGCAGTTGTTCACGCGGGCGACGTAGTGGATCAGTAGATTAGTCGATTAGTGGATTAGGGACATCGCCTCCGCGTCTACTAATCCACTAATCTACTAATCTACTTCCTCCCTTGAGGAGATCACGAGGAATTTCTTTCTCCGCGCACTCCGCGCCTCCGCGTGAGTCCTTCGTTGCAAGGATTTTGTCAGCCTCTTCCCACCGCCGCCCCACGCCCTCCCGCCGCTGCTAGAGTCAGCGAAACGTGATCACCTTCAACAGATCGCAGGCCGGCACGCTGGTCCTTCTCGGCCTGCTCGTCACGGCCATGGTGCTCACCGCCGGTCTCACCTTCGAGGCCATGCGCGCCGAGCGCGCTCATCGGGCGGCGGTACAGCGGGCCCTCCGCGATGACGCCTCCGTCCTCGCGGACGACCTCCTGCACCGCACCATCTTCGAATTCGAGATGTTCGCCTCGCCGCCGCTGCGGCGCGCAATCGCCAGACATCTGCTCGACTACAACGTCCTCCCGTCGATCGAGGGGCTGGCCTCGGATGACCAGGTGTCGGATGTTGCGTTCGTCATCGACCGCCTCTTCCTCGTCGACGCAGACCACGGCACGGTCACGCCGCCGCTTCCGGAACCGCTTCAAAGCTGGGTGCTGCAGAAGTTCCCCGACATCGTCCGCAAGCGGTACGCGGCCGGTGATCAGGCCACGCTCCGCGTGAAACTGAGCGACGGCGAGCACCTGCTCGTCTATGGCACCGCCCAACTCACAGAGGGGCGGATCTTCGCCTTTACTGTTCATGAATCAGCGCTCGGCACCCTCGCGGCCCGCGCCTTTTCCCGCCGCTCCGTCTTCCCCGGTGTCCTCGGCGGCGGCCATCGGACCAACGCCGACGTCTTCATCCGCATGGCCCGCGGCCGTCAGGAGATCTTCCGCACGGCGGGGACATTCGACGAGACGTTCGGCGTGACGATGCAACCCAATGGCGATTACGGCGACGCCGTCCGCGGGCTGACCGTGCAGTGCTCCTTCGCGCCGCGCGCAATCCCCGCGCTCATCCCCGGCGGCCTGCCGCACTCGCGCCTGCCGCTGCTCATCGTCATGCTGCTGACGAGCTCCATGGTGCTCGCCGCCGCCTTCATCGTCCTGCGCCGCGAGCGGCAACTGGCCCACATCCGCTCCGACTTCGTCTCCGGCGTCTCCCACGAGTTGCGCACGCCGCTCACGCAGATCCGGATGTTCTCCGAGACCCTGCTCCTCGACCGCGTCCGGTCGGCCGATGAGAGACAGCGCTCGCTGCGGATCATCAGCGAGGAAGCGCAACGGCTGACCAACCTCGTCGACAACGTGCTCTTCCTCTCACGCGGCCCGCACGCGAACATCCCGCCGGCGATCGATGACTGCGACATGGAAGCGCTCGTCGCCGACGCGGTCGACGCCTTCGCGCCGCTGGCGATGCGGCGCGACGTCGTCATCACCGTCGACACGCCGCCGCGCCTTCACGCGCGCGTCGACTGCGATGCGTGGAAGCAGGTGCTGACGAACATGCTCGACAATGCCGTGAAGTACGGCCCGCCGGGACAGACCGTGCACGTGCGGCTGTCGACGCAGAAGACCATGATCCGGCTCGAAGTGGAAGACGAAGGGCCCGGCGTGCCGGCCGACGAGCGCGAATCGATCTGGCTACGCTTCCACCGCCTCGATCGCGACCGCGGCACGCACAAGTCCGGGAGCGGCATCGGCCTGGCCATCGTCCGCGAGATCATCGCCAGCCACGGCGGACGCTGCTGGGTCGAAAACGCGAACGGCGGCGGCGCGCGCTTCGTGGTCGAAGCACCGATCGATGGTACGGAGGCGATCGCATGAAACGGATCCTGATCGTCGAAGACAACGCCGAGCTGGCCTTCGGCCTGCGCAATAACCTGGAGATCGAAGGCTACGCCATCGACGTCGCCACCGACGGCCAGGCCGGTCTCGACGCCGCCATGCACGCCCCGCCCGACCTGATGATCCTCGATCTCATGCTTCCGAAACTCGACGGCTTCCGCGTCCTCCGAAGCATCCGCGACGCCGGCCTGCGCCTGCCGATCCTCATCCTCACCGCCAAGGGCGACGAGTCCGACAAAGTGCGCGGCCTGAAGATGGGCGCCGACGACTACGTCACCAAGCCCTTCGCCCTGCTCGAACTCCTGGCCCGAGTCGAAGCCGTCCTCCGCCGCGGCGCACCGGCGGCCGAACGCCGCATCGGCAGCTTCGGCGACGTAGTCGTCGACTTCGCCAGCCGCACGGTGACGAAACGGGGCGAGGCAGTCTCCCTCTCACGCAAAGAGTTTGACCTCCTCGCCGCGCTGCTCGAAAAGGAGAACGTCGTCGTCCCGCGCCTCGACCTGATGCGCGCGGTATGGGGCTACGCGGACTCGGTGATCACAAGGACGATCGATACACATATAGCGGAACTGCGGCGGAAGCTGGAAGACAATCCGCGGATGCCGGAGCACATATTGACGGCGCCGACGATTGGGTATCGGTTAAAGAGGGGGGTAGGCGGGTTGCGAGGTGTCTAACCTTCCGCTCCATCTTCCTTCTCGCTCTTCTCAGCTCGCAGCTTCTCGATGGCCGCAGCTACCTCATCCTCCCATGGGAGTTTTTCATCATTGGCGGGGTCGTAGGGCGGCAGGTTGGGGATCTTGGCCCCCAGCTGCTCCAGAAGGGCACGGACTTTGTTCAGTTCGTAGCGACGAACGTAAGGCTCTCCGTCGGCCCAGGCCCATTCGTACGCAGCCAGAGCATGCTTCTTCGCCTCCTCGGAATCGCCGATCGCGAGCCAGAGGGATGCGAGTTCCCCCTGCGCGGGATTCCTAGCCTTGGAAAGCTGCTCTGCCTGGTTGCGTGCATCAGTTAGCCGCCCAAGGTGAAAGTTGGCGAGTGCTAGTTGACACTCCGCCTCACCATCGGTGTGTTCAACTTCGCGAGCCATACGCACGGCCTCCTGCAGGCTAGCGGCTGCGACTTCCCAATTACCCTGGTCGAGCTGCCATAGCCCTCGAAGGCGATGGAGTTGTCGAATGGTGGTGCGACTCCTGCCAGCTTCGGCCAAATTCTCAGCGCTGGTAAGATATTCTTCTTTCAAATTTCCCTGCCAAAAGCGGAACGTGGCGAACGCGAGTTCAGCCATACCTGGGCGATAGATGGCTCGATTCCAATCACGTCCCATGGAGTCGAGCTGCTTCCAAACATCCTTCGCATACGTCCCGCGGCCAACCCGCGCCAAATGGAGAAAGAGATCGAGTCGGGCGATGAATAACTTCTCTGGATTATCTACCAGAACGGCAAGTGTCAGCGCTAAAACGAGCGCACGCTCTACAGCAGCAATCCGGTTTTGGAGCAAGAGAACGTGGGAAATATTAGACAGCTCGATTGTCAGAACGCTCCAGTCCCTGCTCTTTAAACTCGCGTGAAGGCCGGTAGCATAGGATGAAAGTGCCTCCGCCAGTTCACCTGTGGCGGTGAGAGAGTATCCTGCGTTGTCAACTAAGTACGATGCTTCGCGGTCGTTAACGTGGTCAGGCAAAGTGGCCCAGCCTCCGGGAAAGAAAGGACGCAGGAGAGAAAGCACACTCGGATAGGCCTCAAGATTGAACAGTAACGCGTCCGCTAAGCCATCACGATACCTCTCGAAAGCCTCTTGATAGCGATCCATCTGAAGCAACGTTCGGACGATCGAAAGGCCATAACGGACATCGTCAAGAACTTCGGCCTCCTCGAAAGGGCTATGCTCCTGTCGAGAGAAGTAATCGACAACGCGCCGTCCGTAGCGCTCTTTTTCCTCACGACGAAGCATCGCCACGGCGAACCCCCGCACTACGGGATGGAGGTCGTAGAGTCTGGCCTGAGGATCGTATTGCAGCAAGCCACGGCTCTCCAAATCTCGAACGCCCTGACTGAGTTCCTTAGGTGCATCGAGAAATGACGACGATTGACGATATTCCGCAATCGCATGTTCGTATTCGCTTCGGCGCTGCAGTGCAGCTATGTATTCTTGATGTGCGAGGGCCTTCTCGTCTTCAGAGAGGTTCTTTCTGTTCGAATCGTCTTCTTTTTCGGGCTTCGTGACTTCTTCCGGCTCAGGCGGAAGGTGAGGATTAAGTGCGCTAAGCGTGGCGTAATCGACTGCTTCCGACAAAAGCGCTAGGGTTGATAGGAGCTGCCGATTTCGTTCTGGCAGCGAGTCGAGAGCGGTTCTCAGGATGTGGTTTCGCTTTTGGACCAGATCGAGCTCCGCAAGGTTGAGTGACGCACCTCCCTCGGGATCGACCGCCCAAGCGTCGAAGTTGCCCCGGTCGGGAAGGTAATCGTTGATGAGGCCCGCCAGAACTCCGGTCACCAACGGGTGGCAGTCGCAGTGGCTCTTCAGGTAGTTCTGCATATCGGCCGAGGTACCGGTGACGCCACAGAAACGCAGGAGTGCTTCGGCATCGGGAGGGCGGAGCCCGGGTAGTCGCTCCACCAGAACGCCCGGGATCGGTTGGCTTGCGGAGTTGAGCAGGACACGGGGAATGAGACGTGATGTGAGCAGAAGCTTTGAAGGAGCCGCTGAGGCGAGCGCCCGGAGAAGGTCATCGTCCTCCGGTCGAATAGCCGCACAGGGGTCACGCCGTGCGATCTTGTCGATAGTGCCGCCCTCCTCGTCGGCGAGCTGAGCGGCATCAAAACGGTGATAGGCGACGAGCACCCGCTCCAGACCGTCAAGGACGATCAGCCAAGGTCGGACACGAAGCTCCTGGAGAAGAAGTTCGCTCAGTTCGAACGTCTTTTTCTTCCGTAACTCCCCGAGCGGCCGCCTGGTAATGTACGCGAGGGCACGCATGCAGAAGTCCGCCATCACGGCGCCTCCCTCATAAAATGAATACCAGAAACGACCGGCCCAATCCGCACGGACTGTCGCAGCTCGCCGCGTGGTCCACTCCCAGGTCAGCATGCTTTTTCCAGCTCCTCCTATAGCCTCGAAGAGCAGTACGGGATGAGGGTCAGCGGCCGCGGCCCAATCGCTCAATATGTCGAGCTGCGGGTCGCGCCCGACGAACTTGTGAGTGCCAATGTAAGCTGGCACTGCATAGAACGCCGGCGGAGAAGGTATCGAGGAACTGCTGAGATCGGATATCGCCGGAATGGCAAGCGCTTCGGTTGACTGCCCACGTCTGTTGATCGAATATTTATCCCAGTTTCTTCTGGGGTACACGGTGACCTGAACCATTCCATCTTTGCGCGTCACTAAGGGCTCGTCAGCATCTTGCTCTTCGCAGTCACTCAAAGCGTTCGGTATTCCGCTCCCCTGTGTCTCGACAAGGCCGACCCACCGAAGCGCGCTCGCGAGTCTCACATTTAGGCACGCCGATTGAGATGGCAACTCAGAAAGCCTGACGCTCTTTCCATCCTCCAACTGACGAGCAATCCAGAAGCCAGGGTTAGAAATTTCGATTCTGTCTTTGAATAGGCTGACGTGAATGTGCCGCCGTCCATCTGTATAGTCGCGATGACACAAAGCGTTGGCCAACAGCTCTCTCAGACAAATGACGGGATACTGAAAGCTGGTATTCGCCTTGAGCTGGCCCGGTTCAATGACCTCTACCTTTTCAATGCGCTGCATAACGAAGGTCATCGCTCTCTCAAGTTGAGTGATTATTGGGCCACACAGCTCTGTACGGCCATCTTGTCCAGCTTCAGGGCCAAGGCCAAAATATTCGACGCACTGAACCCACGCGCTTTGAATCAGGCGTTCCGGCTGCTCTAGAAACAGGAGAACCCCGGTGGCAAAGAGCTTCCCGTCGATGGTTAGGTCGGCCTTTGCCAAAAACTCGTTTGTGTCCGAGGTATCTTTGAATCGCGATTCTAGGATTTCTGGCCGCAGTTTTTCCTTGAACGACTGTAAGGCTGGATGAAAAATCGATGCTATTTTTACCCTTGTCAACCAAGTGTTAAAATCACCGTTAGCTGAATCGGTGACCGCCGGGTAGTCCGACTCAGCGCGACCTGAAGACGATACAATCTGACGCAACTCGAGCCCCGAATTCTCTGCAGCCTTTTGATCGAGGTAGCGCCGAAGCTCCGCAACGGATTTCGTGGCCTCAACCTCAAAATCGTGCAAGTCGTTGAAAACCGCATACACTCGATGGACATCGGAGTCGGACCTGATTCGCTTAGCGCTGCCGAGGAACGCCTCAAGCTTCTTCATCTTCTCGTGGTCGGTTTCGACTCCTCCTTTTTTCACATCGTGCTCGTCCCCCATGATAAAGAGGAGCATGGGACGACTAAGTCTGCGAGCCTCGTTGAACTCAAGTTCCGTGAGCGACAGGCCATCGGGGTTCCGGTCGGGACATCTAGGCACCTGCCCGTACTTGTGACTGATGACGCCAATGTATGCCGCAGCGTCACTCACCATCTGCAAGGAGGAGTCAATGAGATCGATCGCAGGCAGCGCCGCGTCGTTCTCCATCGCCACAGCCTTCAACTTCTGCCCGTCGATCGCCTTGATCAGCGCCTTGCGATGCTGAACGAGGTCCGTAAACGTGCTGGACACCATCACCCCTTTGAAGGAGACAGGCTCAGAGCGTTTGTCGTTCGTCATGACGATCTCGGCACTCGATTAGTTTGGAAGGACCGCGATCAGTATCCTCGATTGACTTCCATCCGGCAATGATCCAGGGCGCCAACCTCTCTTGGTCGGCCGCATCTTCGATAACCTCGGCGTGGCTCCTCAGACGAACGCCTACCTGCAACTGGCCACCACCCCTTCCGACTTCGTCTACGCCTGGGCAAGCTACGTCGACAACAAATCGACCGACCAGACCTTCATCCGGCCGATCCGGATCGGGGGACAGTAGGCATCGTCCGCGCCTCATTCTCTGTCACCACCACTGTCATCCTGAGGCTGCCGGAGCCGCGTAGCCGAAGGCGAAGACGGCGTAGGACGCCGAAGGACCCCCTCCCTGCAACCCGGAGAGGGCGGCGGCTGTTTGAACTTCCCCCACCCACCCGGGTTAGCAACTCGGGGGTCCTTCGACCGTCCTCCGCCTGCTCCGCCGCTGCGCGGCCACGCGGCTCCGGCGGCTCAGGATGACAGGGTGATGACAGGCGATGTCGCCCCAACCCGAGTAGACCGCCCTCCTATACTTCCCGCGTGCCGACGGCGTTACTGCTCTACCTGACTGTTGCCGTCGTAACCATCGTCCTGTGGGTGCGATGGGTCACGCCGCTCTCGCGCGGCGCGGCATTCGTGCTGATCCTCCTGCCGTTCCTCTTCATCGGTCCGGCGCTCGTGACCAACCGCGTCTACGGCGGATACGACATTCTCTTTCTCAGCCAGCCGTTCAGCGATCACGCGAAGGAGTTCGGCTTCACCACCGCGCACAATGGATTGCTCGTCGACCATGTCCTGCAGATGGTGCCGTGGCAGCAGATGGTGAGGGAATCGTTCGCGCACCACCAGTGGCCGCTCTGGAATCCGGCTATGGATTCCGGCGAAGTGCTCGCCGCCGGGATGCAGGCGGCGCCGCTCAATCCGCTGAACCTGATCGCGCTCCTGCTCCCGCTCGGCGCGGCCACGACCTTCACCGCGGCGACGATCTTCTTCCTGGCCGCGCTCTTCACCTTCGCCTTCGCGCGCGAGATTGACTGCAGCGAAGAGGCGTCGCTCGTCGCCGCGGCCGGCTTCACCCTCTGCAGCGCCATGGCTTTCTTCGGGACCTGGCCGCACGGGAGAAGCTGGACGGTGCTGCCGTTCGTGCTGCTGGCCGTGCGCCGCGTCGTGCGCGGCCGCGACGTGGCCGCCTTTTCGCTGCTGACGATTTCGTTCGTGCTGCTGATCGTCTTCGGCCATCCGGAGACGATGCTGCACGTCGCCGCCATCGGCGTGCTTTACGGCATCTTCGAGCTCATTCCGATGTGGCGCGAATGGCAGCGGCCGACGGCCATCGCCCTCGCCGCCGGCGGGATCGCACTGCTCCTGACCGCGGTCTCGCTAATGCCGTTTCTGGCCGCACTCCCCTACTCCTTCGACTACCTCATCCGCCAGACCCCGCCGCCGCCCGCCGCCGCGCACGAGATCTGGAAAGCCGTCCGCGCCACGTTCATCCCCTACTACGGCGGTGCGTCGTGGCATACACCGAGCGGCGAGTTGGACTTCGGACTGGCGCGCGTCGGAAGCGTGACCCTGGCCCTGGCCTTCATCGCCGCCTTTCGGCTCTGGCGCCGCCGCGAAGTCCAGTTCTTCGGCGCCCTCTGCGTCATCGCGCTCCTCGCCAGTTGGAAAGCGCCGCCTGTCGATGGACTGCTGCGGGAGCTGCCACTCTTCAGGATCGCCGTGAACGACCGGCTCGGCTTCGCCGCCGCGCTGGCGTTATCGCTTCTGGCCGCGGTGGCATTCGATGCCTTCGCGCGTCGCGATCGGCGCATCGTTCTTCTTGTGACAGCAGCGCTGGCGATCGCCACCGCCTGGTTCTGGCGGATGCAGCTCTCGATCGGCGTCGACCTGAAGCTGCTCATCGCCGGCGCCGCCGCGGAGCTGATCGGCATGGCCCTGCTCTTCACCGCACTCGGCGCATCGTCACGCCGCGTGGCGGTCATCCTGATCGTCGCCGCCATCGCCGGGCAACGCGTCATCGAGGACAGCAACATCCATCCTTCGATCCCGCAACGGATGTTCTACCCCTCCGTTCCGCTCATCGCCGCCATCCCCCGCGATCCGCTCTACCGTTTCGCGGCGATCGGCAACATGGTCATCCCGAACGTGGCCAGCATGTACGGCCTCGAGGATGTCCGCGGCTACTCGGCCATGACCTACTACCCCTACGTGGAGACGATGAAGCTGTGGTGTCCCGATCAGAAGCGGACCTACCACGACGTCACCGATCTCTCCCTCCCCTTCCTCTCCTTCCTCGGCGTCCGCCACGCCATCACCCCGCGCACGATGGACCCGCCCCCCGGCTGGCGCCTCGTCGCCGACGACCGCACCTCTCGCCTGATCGAAAACACGCACGCCCTCCCACGCGTCTTCGTCCCCCGCCGCATCCGCTTCATCGATAGCGACCCGCGGACGCTCGAGGAAATGTCCGCCGCCACCGACTTCGCCGACGAAGCCTGGATCCTCACGCACGACGTCCCGCCGCAATTGCTCGACAACGGCAACGCCGTCCTCCACACCCAGCGCATCGGTTCCCGGTACGAAATCGACGCCGATGTCCACGCGCCAGCCCGCATCGTCATCACCGAAGTCTCCTGGCCCGGCTGGCGCGCCTACCTCGACGGCCGCCGCGTCAAGCTCGACCAAGCCAACCGCGCCTTCCTCTCGATGTACGTCCCACCGGGCCGCCATCACCTGCAAGTCGTCTATCTGCCGGATGCGTTCGTACGGGGACGAGTGATCTCGCTGGGGACGCTGGCGCTGCTGATGGTTGGGGTGGGGGTTAGGAGATTGCGCCGGAGTGTTGGCGCTAATCCGTAAGTCTGCCTAGAATGGACGATCCATTCATGACATCGAGGTGCTCTTGAGCTCTGCTGGGAGTCAGCTTTGCAGCTACTGCGGATTGAGTTTTCCGGTTTCCGAGGACCGATGTCCGCATTGCGCCAGGCCATCGCTGTTTCCGAAAGTTACGATGGCGTCAGACCCGGCCGAAGTGGCTGCGCTCGATGCTCGCTACGACGCTGCGATGACCAGCGCCGCCGCAAACAAAACAGAGGTCATCGCCGCGGAACTTGAACGAGAAACGGCAACGAAGTCCCGCCTGGTCATCTCACGTGACTCGAGTGAAGTCTACAGGCTCGCCTCGGGTGCGAACCAGTTGTACGCGACGTACTACAATCTCGTGGAGGCCGGCCTCCGGCTACCGACAGACTCCAAATGGGAACCGATCCGTCACAGAGTCGATGCGATGATGTTCCCTCGCTACCAGAAAGAAGTTCGTTTCGGTGCCCTCACGCTGGACGAAGCGGGGCTTCTTCACTACGGTGACTGCCACATGATCATGAAGACCTCCATGATCGACTACCGAACGACCACGTTCACCGAAAACACAGCCGCGTTCGCTGCGAAGACAGATTTTGTGATCCCACTTGGGCATCGTGCGACGTGGGCGCGACGGGGCCGGTTGGCCGTCGCAAAACTTGCTTCGGCCTTGACGACGTCCACCGCTGCTGCCAATCTTCCCACCATCCTGAAGACGGACGGCGCGACATCAGATGATGACTCGTTCGTGGAAGCTCACATTTACGGATCGATTTCCATGCAGACTGTCGAGCAAGTCAGCCTTACACGTGCGGCGAAGCCCGCCTACAAGTTAAGCGCCTTCAAGGAGAAGCTCAAGAAGTTCGGCGTTCGCGTGGTGATGGTGTGAATTTCTGATGCAAGCAGTATTGAATGGATTGACCGGTGCTGGTTTGCTGATCGACGGGGATCGCGTGTCACTCCTGCGCGCGGACGATGTTCTCTCCGCAACTCCCGGGCGCCTCAGCGACTTGCCACACGTGCTTGGCGAGGCTCGAAACATCGACTTCATGAGCGTGGCCGGTGCAGATGAAGCGCTCGGAATCCTGAGGCGCAACCACCTTCGCGAAGAGAGCCTCGATCTCGCGCTGATGCTCCTGGACTCCGATCTGTCCGAAGCGACGCGAACGGAAGTTGCGGCGGTCCTGAACCGTGAGCTGCTCGATTGGGATCTCAGGACATGGCTCGAAGGCGTTCTCTACGGAGCCCCGTTGCCCGCGGGGGCCGATATGGACGGCGCGCTCCGCTACGCTCGGGGAGTGGAAGGAAGCACTGTGACGGCGATGCTTTCGCGGCTGTCGGATTTGCAGAACGTCATCGGACGCGTTCACGAGGCGTGGAATTCCGTATGCGCGCGTGTCTTGCCGCTCCCGGCTGCACGAAATGAAGCCACCGCCCTCGCAGCACGCAACGGCGTCTTCCGTCTCCTCGTCCATGCAACCGAAGGTGCCAACTATGATGAATTCAGGTTCATCGCGTTGAGTGTGTTGCACCCAGTGGCCGGCCACCGCCAAATCGTCAACGAACTGATTCGCGATCTGGACCTGCTACCAAGCAGCCGCAGACCGGCCGCGCTTGCCGTGGCAGCGGAGGACGGCGAGCCGGGGCGTGTCGCGACAGATCAAGATCGAAAAGATGGACAGTACGTGAGCTTCGACCGAACCGCGGCCTTCGAGAATGTGAAACGCCAGAAGGACGCGATCGTGAATCACATGCGCGCGGGGCGCTTCGATCTCGTCAAACGGTACGTGAATGAATTGATCAAGTACCAACTCCCGCTCGATCACCGAGCGGAAAACACGAGCAAGTCGTTATGCGATCTGGCGATGGAGGCTAAGTCGCTGCGCCTTTTCGAGCTGCAGCTCGAGTTGGCAACCCGCGCGGTCCAAGTGCGCTACCACGATGGCTGGGCATGGGCACAAGTCGGTGACGCTTCGTTGATCCTGAACAGGTTCGACGATGCACTAACTGCGTACCGAAACGCCAGCGAGTTCGGCGACGATTTAGTGGGCCGCACTGGCTACGCACAGGTTCTTCTAACGATGGATCGCCTGCGGGAAGCACTGGCCACGTTCGAGCAGGTGATTCGGGACTACCCCGCAGATACTTTCGCGAAGACCGGTCGCGCGGAAGTGCTCAAGTCGATGGGGCGACTCGACGAAGCGCTTGAAGCCTACGACGCCATCGCCCACGAATTTCCGAACAACGTTGTGGCGAAGACCGGCCACGCGGAAGTACTCAAGTCGATGGGGCGACTCGACGAAGCGCTCATCGCGTACGACGCGGCACTGGGAAAGTCGTGGTTCGACCCAGTCGCGGTGAACGGTCGCGCATCAGTTCTCTGCGCGCTCGGCAAATATGAGGAGGCCCTCGCTGTGCTTCCAGGTGAATCTCCGACCACACGCCAAGACTGGATCGCTTTTCACATTCGTGGAATGGCGATGCTTAGAGCAGGACGCATTGAGGAAGCTTCTAAGATCTTCTTGCGAGGCAGTGAGGAGAACCCATTTGCCGGTGATCGCGACCATTTCAGGAATGGGCTTGCGCTGGCTCGTCTTCACGAGCGAGCCTACGACGCAGCTCTGGATATCCTGACGAGGGTCCGCGACATCGGGAACGATCGCCTCGCCGGATTCCTGCGTGGGCACAGCGCGGGTGCCCTCGGCGACCATCGCGGTGCTGCCAGGTTCCTATCCGCAACGGGGGCGCCAAGAAATAAGCCCGAGCGCGAGCTCAAAGCGGAGTTAGAGCGACGCTTCGTCAAGAAAGAACCTCCGCTATATGACGAGGAGTGGCTCATCCAGCACGAAGTGGACTGCATCCTTCTCGCGGCGTAGTTGGAAACCGTTGTCGCTTGTGGTTGCAGTCTGGGTGAGGAGATATCACTCACTGTCACCCCGAGCGTCCCGAAGAATCCCCATCTCGGAATCCGCAGCCCTCACGCTAACGCGATCCAGTCGAGGGCGGGCGGTCGTGCGCTGCTTTGACGCTCGCGCGGTGATGTGCTTGCTCGGCGTCGACAAGGCTCATCGGAACCGTTCCCCCTTCCACATCCGCGATGACCTCCGCGACATTGCCAAGATCTGTGCGGACCGGATGTCCCCTGACCGGAGTAAGGGAGCCTTATTCTCGATCTTGTCCAGACCGGCCCGAAGCGAGTCGTTCACGAGGTCCTTGAAGGGTCTGGTCTTTCTCAGCCGATCGAGGCGAGCGGCAACATCCTTGTCCAGCGAGATCGTGATGCGCATTGATCAAACCTAAAGCATCTCAATGCTACCGTCCACTCACCCCTTGGTTACGTGTCCCTCAGTGCGCCGCCCGCCGCCGCGCGTGCGGAATCGGCGCGTCCCATACGCCGAACGTTTGTGTTGCGGCGTGGAGGCGCGAGCCGTCGGCGGCGATGGCGAGATCGAGGGCGGGCACGGGAAGGGCGGTGTCCTGCCAGGTGGCACCGCCATCCGTCGAGTGGGAGACGATTCCTGGTCCGGAGGCGACCCACAGCGACTGCGCATCGCCGGGATCGACGACGATTGCCAGGACGCCGCCGAACGGATCGGCAAATTGCAGCTGGGTCCACGACGTACCGCCATCATCGCTGCGGAAAACGCCCATGCCCTGCGAGTGAGAGGGGTTCGTATAGCCGGAGCGATAAAGCCGCGACCGGTTCGAGGGCGCGATGGCCAGGAGCTGTGTGTCGTCCGTCGTCAGCAGCGACCAGGTCATGCCGCTGTCCGTGCTCCTGGCCAGGCCGCCCGAGCCGCCGGCATAGACGGTGGACGGCTGCACCGGATCGACGACGATCGACGCGACGCCGTCCGCTAACGGCGCCTTCAGTGATTGCCATGTCTCCCCGCCGTTCGACGACACTGCATACCCGCTTGCGAAGTAATTGACGTAAATGTCGTACGCGTACAAGTAGCCGCCGCGGTGCGGGTCGGCGGCGAAGGTGGCCGACGGCGGCTTGGCGCGCAGTGTCCATTCCTGCGTTGCGGGCGAGTACCGCCAGAAGCCGTCACCGCCGGACACGTAAAGATCGCCCGCTCCGTCGACGACGGCGATGCTCCCAAAATTGACAAAATCGATCTCGCGCAGGAGCTGCCATGCATTGCCGCCATCGTGGCTTACGAAGACGCGTCCGTGCTGCGCGAACGGCGCAGAGCTGTTCTGGTAGTCGGAGATCAGACTGTAGATGGTCGAGGGGTCGTGGGTATCCGAGACGACGGTTCTTACGTTCGTGGACGGATCGTCGAGCGCAAGCTGCTGCCAGGCACCGAGGGTGACCGGAGCGCGGAGGAGGCCAAGCGCATTCGCCGCGAAGACGTAGCCCGCGGCGCGGTCGACCACCACTCGCGCGGTAGGAATTCGCGGTGCGCCGGCGTCGATCCACGTATCGCCGCTGTCGCCGCTGCGAAACACTCCGTCGTCCGTCGCCAGGAACAGACGGCCGGTGGCGGGATCAGTCTTGAGGTCGCGGTAGGGCGTGGGTGGAACGCCGGCCGTGGCCACGGTGTGCCAGCTCACGCCCCCGTCAGCGCTGCGAAGAAACTGTCCGAAACCGGAGAGGCTGGTAACGCCGTAGCGCGTCAGCGTCAGCAGCGGATGGTCGGCCACGACCAGTCCTGGCACGTAGGCGGACGCCCGCGTCCACGTAGCCCCGCCGTCGTACGACTCCGAATAGCCACCGTCGGTGTAGACGGGACTGGCGAAGAGATGCTCCGGCGTTTCCGGATCGAGCGAGAGCTCCTCGACGCAGAGCGAGAAGTAACGGTTGCCGAGGCCATTTGACTGCCCCGTCCACGTCTCACCGCCATCGACTGACTTGTAGACTCCCGCACCGTCAAACGGATTGCCGGAGTAGAGATCGGCGGCGCTGACGGACGAAGCGCCGGTCTTGAACCCGAACGGCCCACAGCGAGATCCGAGATAGATCGTGGAGTGATTCGCCGGATCGACGACGAGGGCGGAGGGCCTGAGGAAAGGATGGGCACCGGTCACGTCGCGCCAAGTGGCGCCGCCGTCCGTCGATTTGTAGATGTTCGGCCCCGCCGTGGCCACGACGACATCCGCATTCGTCGGATCGACAGCGAGTTGCGTGACGCCGTTGAGAAATCCGCCGGTCGCGCGCCAGGTGTCGCCGGCGTCATCGGAGCGGAAGACTCCCGCACCACCTGCGGCATAGACGACGCGCGGCGACGAGGGCGAGAAGGCAACTTGCGCCACCGCGCCACCCTTCGGGCCGTGCGTGGACCAGTCGAGTGCCAGGAGCGAGGCGGGAAAGAGCAGCAGCGCGGCGAAGGCGAACCGGGGGCTCATGACAGATTGTTTTACACCCGATCGACCATGCTGTTCCACCCGAAAGGCTTTAACCACAGAGACACAGAGATCACAGAGGCTCTGTTTTTCTCTGTGTCCTCTGTGCCTCTGTGGTTAAAAGGGTTTGCCGACGTTGGGCTACCATCGTCCATCGTGTCCGCCATCTACGAGGAATTCGAGCGGGAGCTTGGGCGGCTGCGCGTTCTCTATGCGGCCGCACCGCGCGAGGAGCTGATGCGGCTTTTCCTTCTGGCGCTCGAGCGCGAAGAGATCGTCTCCATCGCCTATCGCGAGACGGCCATCGTGGACCGGCTGGCGCGAATGCCGATCGATGACGGCGTCCGCGAGCTGATCCGCCACGCCCTGGTGTGGGCGTGGAAAGACGAGGAGATGCACACCATCTACATCCGCGGCGCCATCCTCCGAGGAGGGAGTCTGGCGGCGCGGGGGAGAGCGTATGTGCGTCAGGTCGCGGGAGCGATCGGCGGATGGGCATCGTCCGTCCGTCAAAACGCCCGCTGGCGCGATGCTCCGCTGTCGCGCTTCGCCGCGACCGCCATCACCACCGCCGGCGCGCTCACGGGGCAGGTGCCCCGCGGCGTCCGCGAAGCGCTCAACTACGGTCCCTTCCGCAGCTTCTGCGAATACAACGTCGACGCCGAGAAGACCGCCGCCCGCTGCTGGGGCCGCATTTGCGAGCTCACCGCCGCCGACGATTCCTTCCCTTCCTCGCTGCTCGCCGACTTCCGGCGCATCACCGACGACGAAATCCGTCATCAGCAGATCTTCGAGGTGCTCTTCGCCGCGCTGGACGACGGCGATCGCCTCGCACCCGATGAGAGCGTCGAAACGCTTGCCGCGAAGATCGGCGCCATTGGAGAAAACTTCCTTCCGCGGGCGCTTCGCGCACCGCATCCGCTCGGTGCGGGCGGAACCGTTCATGTCGCCACGAGCGGCGTGGACAAACGCGCCGCGCTCCGGCAGATCCTCGCGGATGCAAAACTGGCCGAGCGAGTCGCGGGCCGGAAGTCGGTGGCCATCAAGCCGACCTTCATGCTCGGCTACGACCGAAACGACCGATCCCACATCACCGATCCCGACCTCCTCGACGAGCTGGCCCGCGTGCTCCGCGAAGCCGGCGTCGCCGATGTATCGGTGATCGAGTCGGAGAACATCTACGACAATTTCTACGCGAACCGTTCCGTCGCCAACGTTGCCCGCTACCTCGGCTACGAGTCCGACGCCTACCGGATCGTCGACGCCTCCTCCGACCAGGTCGTGCACAGCTACTCGCGCGGCCTGGCGCAGACCACCATCGCCCGAACGTGGCGCGACGCCGAGTTCAGGATCTCGTTCGCCAAAATGCGCAGCCATCCCATCGAGCTCGCCTATCTCACCGTCGCCAATTGCGAATGGATTGGCGGACGTTGCGATCACTATCTCTTCTGCGAGCGGCAGGCCCAGCGCCAGACCGCGATCATGATGCTGCTGGCCGATTTCCCTCCCGACTTCGCGCTGATCGACGCCTGCGACAGCGCCGCCGACGGCATCATCGGCGCCATGGGATGCCCGCGTCCGCGAGCGCCGCACCGTCTCTACGCGGGCGACGACGCGCTCGCGGTCGATCTCGTGGCCATGCGCCACATGGGCGTGACCGAGACGCGCGCCGACAGCGTGCTGCGCGCCGCGGTGCATTGGTTCGGTGAGCCGTCGCACGATCTGCGCATCGCCGGCACCGACGAGCCGCTCGCGCAATGGCGCGGCCCGTACGACAACGAAATACGGGCCATGCTGAGCGCGATGGCGTACCCGGTCTACGTTCTCGGAAGCGGCCGCGGGTCGCTCTTCACCCCCGAGATGGACACGGCCGCGTTCCCGCCACTGACCAGTGAGAGCGCCATGCTGCGGTTTGGACGCGGCGTTATGCGCCGCCTGATCGGTCTCCATCACCGGCGATGAGAGTCGCCGTCATCGGCTCCGGGATCGGCGGTCTCGCCGCGGCGGCGGGCGTTGCCGCCGCCGGCCACGACGTCACCATCTATGAGGCGCGCACCGATTGCGGAGGCCTGGCCGGCGCGGTCGAAGCCGATGGACTCACCTTCGACGCCGGGCCGTACATCCTCCTCGACCGCCCCGGCCTGGAATGGGCGCTCGCCCGCCTCGGCGTACCGATTCCGCCGCTCGATCGCCTCGATGACGTCGTCTACGAAGTGAGCTGGCCGGACGCCGAGACGGTGCGGATCCATGCCGATATCGATCGCACCGCACGCGAGCTCGGGCCCTCGTACCCCGCCTTCGTCGCCTCGATGGCGAAGCGATACCGGCAGTTGACGCCGATGCTTCGCGTATCGCGTCCCAACCTGTTCACGCTTGCCCGACACGGTGCCCTTGGCGCAGCCCCGTTTCTCCTGCAGTCGCTCGCCGCGGTCATGAAGCGCAGCGGCCTCCGCCCGCGTGCGATCGAGGCGCTCACGATCTGGACGCACATCGCCGGACAATCGCTCGATGCCGCGCCGAGCCCGATGGCGTTCGTCCCCGCGCTGATTCACGAGCACGGAGCGTGGGTACCGCGCGGCGGAACGTCCGCGATCGCTCGCGCGCTTCGCGCCGCGGCAGCATCGCGCGGCGTGCGTTTCCGTTTCGGCGCGCGCGTGACGGCGATCGTGGCCGGCCGCGGCATTCGCATCGGCGACGAAATGATCGAGGCCGATGCCGTCATCTCCAATCACAACGCGGTCGGCACCTACGTCGATCTCCTCGATGCCACTCCGCGGCGGACGCGGGAGCGGCTGCGCAGGCTCCCCCTGCAGTCGCCCGGATCCTGTGCGTACATGCGCATCACGCCATCGACAACTCTCCCCTACCTTCGCTTCCGCCTCGGCGGCGACTTTCCCTGCCGCGTCCTGGTCGCGCGCGGTGAAACGGCGCGGCTGATCCTTCCGAACAGCGACTCGCTCGATGCCGCACTCGCCGAGCCGTGGTGGCGGGATGGGATCGAGCGCGCCGACGTTCTCCTCCACCGTACGCCTCGGCAATGGGGATCCGAGTACACGCTCTACCGCGACAGCATGAACGTCGTCATGACGAAATCGCAGATGCGCCGCGGCCGGATCGCCCACCGATCTCCCGACGCCCGCGGCCTCTATCTCGCCGGCTCATCGACACACCCCGGCCAGTGGATCAGCTTCTGTGCGATCTCCGGCGTCCTCGCCGCCGAGGCGCTGATCGAGGATCGATGCTGACGGAGAGGTATGACATCGTCGATGGCAAGCGCGTGCGCATGGCCCGCCTCGGCAGCGGCCCGCCGCTGGTCCTGCTTCACGGCTATCCCGACACGCTGCAGATCTGGAGCGCTCTTGCGCCGCTGCTCGCGGCCCACTTCGACGTGATCGCTTTCGACTGGCCGGGAATTGGAGGAAGCGACGCCTGGAGCGGCGGCGCCACGCCCTTCGACCTGGCCCGCCGCGTCGTTCGCCTCCTCGATCACTGGCAGATCGCGCGCGCCACGGTCGCCGGCCACGACATGGGCGGCCAGGCCGCGCTGGCGCTCGCTGCCACCGACCCGGCGCGCGTGGAACGGATCATCGTCATGAATTCGCTGGTCATCCCGTCCGACCGCACCTCCTGGGAGATCGACCTGCTTCGACGCTTCCGCATCAACCGCCTGCTCCTGCGTCACTTCCCCCGCCTGGTCTTCCACCGCGCGCTATCAACCTCGGTCTCGAGATTGCCCTCCGAGCTCCGCGCCGAGCTATGGCGTCAATTCCAACGCCGCGACACACGCGACTTCATCGTCCGCATGTGCGCCGGCTACGAAGGGACGCTATCGAGGCTCGAAACGCTTTACGGCGAAATTCGCACGCCGATACAGATCGTATGGGGCGAGCGGGACCGCCACTTCCCGCTCGCGCAGGGGCAACGCCTTCACGAGCGCATCACCGGGTCTACGCTGGACGTCATTCCCGGAGCCGGTCACTGGATGGTCTGGGACCGGGCGGCGGAGGTTGCGGCGGCGATCAATGCAGCACGGCTCGTCTGTGTGCCTCGGTGAGTCGAACGCTCTGGGTCGACGGGCCGTAATGCGTGTCGCCGGCGTACGCGATGACGAACGTGTGTTGGGCGGCCGAAACATTCGTCAGAGTGACGTCCGCTTGCGCGACGCCGGGAGACGCGGGGGTCAGAACGAGATCGCTCGCGGGAATGACGCCCGGCTCGGAGATTCTGATCGTTCCCGTCGGCGTCCCCTCGGGCGAGCCGGTCACCGTGAGATGCACCTTCGCGGTCGTACCGTTTCTCTCCACGCCGCCGCCGATGGTGGCACGGCCGGTATCGACCGTCACGTTCGATGTCACGGACATCGGAAGGAAGTTGGCGTCGCCGGGATAGTCGATGCGTATCGCATTCGCTCCGAGGTAAGGCAGGTAGGCCAACACACGCTTTAGTCCAAAGCCAGGTGTGAGCGTCACGCGCCCGAGCTCCCGTCCGTTGTCCGTGACGGTCACCACGCCGGTCGCCGTCTCGCCAGAATATGGCGCGGTCCCGGTCGTATAGATCGAGAAGCCCAACTGCCTGTCGAACGATGTCCCTCCATTCTCGGGGTAAGCGGTGATCGCCCCCGGCCAACGCGGTTTCGTTCCGGAAGGCACGACATCAACCGTCAGCGTACCGAAGGTCGAGGACGGTGAGTAAACGCGGATCGTGGCCGTTCCGACGCTTACTCCGCGGGCGATGAAGCTCACCGGTTTGCCTTGGATCAGCGTTACCGAGGACGGTACTGAAATCACGGCGGGATTGGATGATGCGATGGACAGAGTCGTGAAGTTCGAGTTGGGACCTAACCATACATTGGCCTGGGATCCCGGAGTGAGGAAGAGAGCGTCCATGGCCAGGTAGAGGTTGGTCACCCATCCGATGCTGTTGTTCGACGGCTGCGGATCGCGTTCATGGATTACCGCGGTGGCGGTCAGATACTGCTGGTCGCTGAACCAGCGGTTGTCGAATGCACGGGATGTTGCTCCGGGCTGAAGCTGCGACAGCACGGCCGCGCACGCCTGGCAGGAGGAAACGTCCGCAGGCGTCGCGGTGTGGAGAATTTTCACGTTCGTCGCCGTGCGTGGACCGTTGTTCGTGGCGTTGACGATGACATCCAGCAGGTCCCAGAGCGAGAAGTCCAGTGCGAGCGACAGGTCTGCTGTCCCATCGTCGTCCTCGATGATGGCGAATGCCGAGGATCTCGCCAGCGCCGCACCGGCTGCATTGCGCAATGTGACCGCGAACGTTTCGTTGTTCTCGGCAATCAGGTCGCCTCGAACCAGAATGTCGATATTCTTCGAGGTCTCGCCGGGCGCGAACGTGAGCGTACCGGACGCCGCCTCATAGTCGCTGCCGGCGAGCGCGGTGCCGTCCGAGGTCGCGTAGTCAACCGTCACAGGCTGCGCGGATGCCGCCGAAAGAGTTACCGTGAAACGCGCGGTGGTCGTTCCCGAGTCGCCCTCGGCAACGCGAATGTCATTCACCGTCAGCCGGGGCTGCGAAGAGAGAGCGAGAGCCCACAGCTCGTTTCCGGTAGCCGAGGTGAAGGCCGCGAAGAAGAGCCGATCGCCCGCCCGGACATACGACCGTGGACCGCTGCCACTGAGCCCAGGTTCCAGGTCGGTCACGAGCTTTGTCCCCTCCGGTGTCCCATCGGTGACCCATGGCTCCGCGCCGTGCACGTCGTCGGTGGCCCTGAAGTAAACCACCCCGTCGACGCTGGTCAGTTCGGTGGGAGTGGAGGAGAGCGTACCCGGGAAGATGTCGCGCAAGAGGTGAGTGCCTTCAACGGAGCCGTCACTGACCCAGAGCTCCATGCCATTCGCGTCGTCGTTCGAGGGGAAGACCACACGGTCACCGACTGCTGCGATCGGGCCATCCGTTCTGGGGGGAAGGGCATGCGTGCCGGCATCGGTGCCGTCGGTGATCCAGAGCTGGCCGTTTGCGATGAAAAAGAGGTTTCTGCCCGCGACGACAAAGTGCAGCGTCGACGTACCGGACAAAACCGTCTTGACCAAGGTTGTGCCATCGAAACTGCCGTCGCTCTTCCACAGTTTCGTTCCACCGGTACCCGACGTGTCGAAATAGAGATACCCGCCGAGCACCGCGATGGAGGCCCCTCGCCCGCCGAGGTCGGGGACGACAGCGTACGTTCCCGCAGGAGTGCCGTCGCTGGTCCACAGACCATTGCCGGCAAAGAACATCACCCGGCCGGCAACGTCGACAAAGCCATGCGCACCCGAGACCGGCAAGGAGAGAGCGGGCGCCTTCGACGCCGCCGTAGTCGTCCAAAGGACATCCGGCGCGACCGCCGCGAAAATCCGTTCGCCATCGACAAAGAGAAGCGAGGGATTGCTCGGGAAACGGCTCACGAATTCGCTGGCGATCGAAGTTCCTTCCGGGGTGCCGTCGCTCGTCCAGAGATCGAAGCTACCAAGTTTGTTGAAGAAGATCGACCGCCCGACGGGCACATATACGGTGCCGGGACTGTCGGTGAGCTTCAACGTTCCTTCGGGCGTGCCGTCGCTACGCCAAAGCGAAGGAGTTTGTGGACTCCCTGGGGTAATGGTGCCAGTGCCATCCCAGGCATTGAAGTAGACCCAGTCACCAGCGGCCACGAGGTTGGCTGGAATCGAGGATGGCGTCGTATCCGGCATGATATTGGCGATCATCGAGGTCCCCGCATCGGTGCCGTCGCTCTTCCATGGCTCGAGGCCGTATAAGGTGTTTGCGCCGGCAAAGTAGAGGATGCCGTCGATATTCGTAAGGGCAGGAAAGCTTGCTGACAGAACGAGGCGGCTGCTCGTTTTGACTTGGTGCGTTCCATCGACGGTGCCGTCGGTCGCCCACAGCGTACGCTCGACACCGTTCGATGCGATGAAAAAGACACGATCTCCAACAGCTACGAAACTGCCTGGACCGCTTCCGAATGGGATTCCGCCCGGTGAAGAACCCGGAAGGATGTCGCGCACGAGCGTCGTACCGGCCTCGGTGCCATCGGTCCTCCAGAGCTCGGCCCCTTCCGACGCGGTGTTGGCCGAGAAGATGGCGATGTCGCCCGTGACCGCGAGGGAGAGCTGGGTGACGGAATCAGATGGGCCCGGATTGATATCGCGCACGGGATGCGTTCCGCCGGCGGTCCCGTCGCTGATCCACAACTCTGAGCCGTGTTGAGGCTCACGGGCAAAGAACAAGTAACGGTCGCCGAGCGCTGCAGCCCCGCCGATATAGATCCCGCTTGCCGCTTCTGTCGCGGACGCGACCGTCGCGATCAGGCGCGTTCCCTCCTCGGTTCCGTCGCTCACCCAGGGTCCGCTTCCCTCTTGAGCGGTGTACCCACTGAAAAACATTCGTGGGCCGGCAACGAGAAGATTGGTCACCTGGTCCAGGCTCTTCACCCTGACCGTGCCCTCGCCGGTACCGTCCGTCTTCCAAAGCCCGCCGCTGGCAACGAAGTAGACCGTGTCATTGAACAAAACGAACGAATGGGGATCGGAGCCATTCGTACCGGGGTCCAGGTCCTTGAAGAACCTCGTGCCCGCCGGCGTCCCATCCGTGATCCAGAGCTCGTTTCCGTCGATGCCATCGTCGGCAGCAAAGATCATCTGGCCGTGATAGACGATCCGGTCACCAGGGATGGAGCCGCGGGAGCCGTTGAAAATGTCGGCCAACAGCCGTGTCCCTGCGCTCGTGCCGTCGGTGCTCCACAGCTCTTCGCCGTGTGAATCGCGTGCATTGAAGAGCAGCTTTCCGTTCACGACGACGAATTGAGAGGGATTCGATGACGAGGCCGAAAAGATATCGGCGACCTGCACGGTGCCTGCCTGCGTACCGTCGGTCGCCCACAGTTCCTTTCCCGAGAAGGTCGTAGCGGCGAAGAAAACGCGCGAGCCATAGCGGAAGAAATTGCCGGGCGACGACGCCTGGGGATTGTTCGCCGTGATGGTGTTGATGTCCTTGACCAGATACGGCGATTGCGCACGCAGCGTGAGCGGCGCGATGAGCAGGCAAAGGAGCGCGAGCGGGAGACGCATCCGAGGAATCCTCAATGCCCTGCCGATCGCCGGCGCGTTTCGACCAACCGCACCTGCTGAGAACCGGCCTGGTAGTTGACGTCGCCGGGATAGTTGATGGTCAGTGTCGGGGACGCGGGAAGGTTGGAGATCGTCGCGTGCGCGCTGGAGATCCCGCCGCTGGACGGCACGAGCGTCAGCTTCGCAACCTCCGTTCCGCCGTTGCGGACAGACAAGGTGCCGGTCGGAGCGGCAACCGGCGAGCCGGTCGTGTGCACCGTCAGCGTGTACGTTCCGGACGTGCCGGGCACCCGTTCCAGCCCGCCGGTCATCACGACCTGACCGCTATTCACAAACACGGAGGTACTCAAGGAGTCCGGAAGGAAGTTCGCATCGCCGCTGTAGCTGAGCACGTAGGGAATCTGACCCAACGACGGCAGATACACGGGGAACGTGATCGCGCCTGGACCGGCGATGACGATACGCTCCAGTTCCTGCCCCGCTGCCGTAACAGTCACTGTCCCTGTGGCTCTTGCTCCGCTGACGGGGGCCGTTCCGGAGGGCGTGACGGTGATGGTCATCGGGAGATCAAAGCGCGTTCCCGTGATGTTGGGAAAGAGCGTCACGCCGCCCGGCCAGCGTGGCTGCGTGCCCGGTGCGATGACCGTGACCACCAGCGGAGACTGTCTTCCATCGACGTTGATGGTCGAGCTTCCCGGCTTGAGAGCGGTTACCGTGAACGTTCCCAGCCCCGCGGTCACTTTTGTAATGGTCGAGGGCACGGCGACGACGGTGGGATCGGAAGAGGTGAGGACCAAAGGCTGGGTAAAGAGTTTCGCGGTAACGGTTGCCGTGGCGCCTGTGGTGAGATATCCCGCGTTCATGGCCATGTTCCGGGTGCCGTTGAAGGTCCATGTCGCGCTGTTGTTCGAGGGTTGGGGATCACGCTGTCGAGGGGACGCCGTTAGGCTCATGTATATCTGTTGTTGCGGAAACTGGAGGCTGGAATATGCCGGCGTGGATGCACCGGCAGCCAACTGCGGGATCGGGCAGTCGGCGGCGCAGCCGTTGTAGCTCCGGCCGTTCGATGGCGTAGCCGTGAAGTTCATTGCGATGTCGGTGGCCGCGCGCGGACCGTTGTTCGAGACGGTCACATTGTTGTTGAGGGCGAAATTGTCCTCCAGGAAACCCGACGCAACGCTGATGTCGGCGATCTGATCGTCATCCTCGATGATGCCGGTTGCTTCGCTCCTGGCTATCCGCGCTCCGCTGGCATTGCGCAGGGTGATGAAGAACGTCTCATTGTTTTCAGGCAGGACGTCGCCTCGCACATGTACGTCGATGGTCTTCGCGGTCTCGCCGGGTGCGAATGTGAGTGTCCCCGATGCCGCGTCATAGTCGTCGCCCGCATGCGCGGTGCCGTCGGACGTGGCGTAATCAACGGTTGCGCTCTGCGTTGCCGGCTGCGCGAGCGAAACCGTGAAATGGGCCACGACGCTGCCCACATCGCCCTCGGTCACTCGCGCGTCGTTGATCGAAAGACGGTTCCCAGTCAGTGGAAGGACCCACAATTCACGTCCGGTAGCCGAGGTATAGGCGCTGAAGTACAGCAGGTTTCCGACACGCGTGAACCCGCCCGGACCGGAGCTCGCCAGGCCGGGCTCGAGATCGAGAAAAAGCCTGGTACCTTCCACCGTCGCATCCGTCGTCCAGAGCTCCGTTCCATGCACGTTATCGTTGTTCGCAAAGTAGACGGTCCCCTCGACACTGACGAATTCTGTCGTCTGCAGACCGGAGGCGAGGAGCAGTTTCGTCCCTTCCGGGGTGCCGTCGCTCCCCCACAAGCTGTATCCGGTTCTGTCATCGCGTCCTACAAAGAGAACCCGGTCGCCGACCGCGGACAGCGCTTCGACTCTCGGAAACACGGGATAGGGAACTTTCACCAGTTCTCGCGTCCCTGCTTCGGTCCCGTCGCTCACCCAGAGAGCGTCGGCGATACTGAAAAACACTCTGTGCCCGGCGGCTGTCAACAGGCTATTCAATGGCGAGCTTACCGCCAGATCCTTGACGAGAACGGTTCCGTCCATGGTCCCGTCGCTCTTCCACAGCTTCGTCGTCTCATCGCGAACGGTCTTGAGGAAGAACAGCGTTCCAGCCGCGTACACGAGAGGGCTTACTGACTGATAGTCGGCGTTCAGCTCGGGTACGACCGCAATGGTACCGGCCGGGGTGCCGTCGGTCGTCCACAGTCCTCGGTTGTGAATGCTGCTCGGCGCCTCGGCGTAGAAGTACTGGCGGCCGATTCCATCGACCAGTCCGTAGGGATTCTGTGCGCCGAGTTTTATCGCGGCGGCATTCGGAGCGGCTGTTGTTTTCCAGAGCGACGTTTCGCTGAAGGTACGGTCGTACACCGTCGCAAGAATCGTGTCGCCAAAAGGAAAGAATGTCCCGAACGGCCACGGGTTGAAGCGGTTCAGGAAGTCATCCGCTGACTTGGTTCCCTCTGGAGTGCCGTCGCTCATCATCAGTTTTTGGGGAATGGTCTGCTCATAGAAGAAGACAAGCGGACCGACAGGAATGAGCGCTTCGTGATTTCCAGCGTCGCTAACCTTGAAGGTCCCGGCCGCCGTGCCATCGGTACGCCACAACGCGGCCACGTTGACTTCGCCGGCGTTGAAAAACAACAGGTTGCCTGCCGCTGTAAGTAGTGATGGGTTGGAGGAAGGGGCGAGATCGGCCGCCAGGTTGGCGATCATTCGCGACCCTGCATCCGTGCCATCGGTAACCCACGGCTCGCTGCCGGTCAGCAGCGTCGCTCCCGCGAAATAAACCTTTCCATTGATCGCCCACAGACCATTGCTGCCGGAGACCAGACCCGGTCCTCCGATCGGCTGTGGATCGCTTACCCCGTCGGTTACCCACAGCCTCGAACCGCGCGTAAGGTCGTAAGCTGCGACGAATAGCTTCCCGCTTGCTATGACGAAGACGGGATCGAACGACGATGCCGGTCCAGGAGTGAGATCGGCGAATAGAGTCGTCCCGGCGTCCGTCCCATCGGTCACCCACAATTCCCAACCGTGATCGCTGTCATACGCCCAGAGGAACGCGCGGTTGCCAAACGTGATGATGGAGAGGTAACCGGTATCCCACAGTCCAGTGGCACCGGGAACGAAATCGCGCACCATGTGCGTGCCGGCAGAGGTCCCGTCGCTGATCCACAATTCCCGTCCATGGACGCCGTCGTCCGCCACGAAAAGGATGCGGTCGCCGAACAGTGTCGCACGGGCCGAGGAGTAGTCGCTATCGAATGCGGCTTTCGTCCCCGGAGCGATTTCCGTGACCATGCGCGTGCCGGCGCTCGTACCGTCGCTGACCCATAGCTCCCAGTTCGACGCCGCGGTAAATCCCTCGAAGAAAAGTTGAGAGCCGGCGGCGACCATGTTGCGCGCCGCGACGGTCGTGACTTTCACTGTGCCCGATTCCGTACCGTCCGTTTTCCAGAGACCACCGGTGGCGAGGAAGTAAACGCTGTCGCCCATTGTCACGAAGGAGGTTGGCGATGACGATGCGCTGCCGGGACTGATGTCCTTGAGCATACGCGTCCCGGCGACGGTTCCGTCCGTGGTCCATAGCTCCCGGCCATTGGTTCCGTCGTCGGCGGTGAACAACAGCCGGTTCTTGTACACGATTTTCGGTAACGGCGACGATGATGTCGGTCCGGGATTGATGTCCAGGAAGAGGCGGGTCCCCGCCGCCGTCCCGTCGCTTGTCCAGAGCTCGACGCCGTGATTGACATCGCGTGCTTCAAAGAGAAGCACGCCGTTGACCACAGTCAGAGCGCCCGGGCTTGAGCTTCCGGTGCCGGGGATGATGTCGGCCACCATCGACGTGCCGCTGCTCGTTCCGTCCGTGCTCCAGAGCTCCGTTCCGGCGGCGTCGGTTGTTGCCGTGAAGAAGATACGGTTACCAAAAGCCGTAAACCACGACGGCGACGACCCTTTGGTACCGCTCGAGTTTGTCGTGTTGATGTCTTTGACCAGATACGGCGTCTGCGCACAAAGGGGCAGAGACACCAGGAGCAGGAGCAGGGAGCAGATTTTTCGCATGAACACCCGTTGAACCCGTCCGGCAGACAGAAATTCTATCAACCACGGCCAATAACCTTTCCGCGACGATACAATTCGCCGGTCATGCCTGCCGTCCTCAGCCGCGCCACATAACGTGCGGATCCTCCTGCTCACCCCCCGCCCTCCCTGGCCACCGATCGACGGCGGACGCATTGCCATGGGGAGGTTGGCCGAAGGACTGCTGCGCGCGGGGGCGAGTGTCGAGATCGTTTCGTTGAATCCGCGCAAGCATCGGATGGAGATGGTGCAGGCGCCGTTGCCCATGCAGACCGTCGACATCGATACGTCGCGGATGGTCAGGCCGTCGTTATCGAGAGGGACTCCTTTCATTGTCGCCCGTTTCCTGTCCGGCGCATTCCGTGAGGCGATTCGGGCGGCGATGCGGCGGTTCACGCCTGACGTCGTGCAGATCGAGAGCCCGTTTCTCCTGCCGTATGCCGCGACGGTACGGGAGGAGAGCGGCGCGCGGGTCGTGCTCCGCTCGCTGAACGTCGAGTTCCGGATCTGGGAGGGGTTGGTGCGGAACGAACGCAATGCACTGCGGCGATTTGCACTCCGTCGCGTTGCCGCGTCGCTCCGCGCGTACGAGGTGCGGCAGCTCAATACGCCCGACGCCGTCGTCCCGATCTCGGCCGAGGATAGGGAAGCGTTTCGACGGCTCGGCTGTACGAGGCCGATACATGTCGTCCCTTGCGGCATCACGCCTGGCCCTCTTCCCGCGAAGGCGGCGGAGTCAGGCACAGTCGGCTTCATCGGCTCGCTCGACTTCCGTCCGAATCAGGAAGCGGTGATGTGGATCGTCGATGAACTATGGCCGCGGGTGACCGAGCGCGCACCGGAGGCCCACCTCTCGATTGCCGGCAGCGGCGCGCCCGACTGGCTGCGGCGGCACGCGGCCAGGCAGAACATCGAGTTTCTCGGCGAAGTCGATGACGCGCAGGCGTTCCTGGCACGAATGTCCGTCATCATCGCGCCGCTCTTCGCCGGCGGCGGCATGCGGATCAAGGTCCTCGAAGCGATGGCGCTGGCCAAACCGATCGTGGCGACGACTCTCGGCGCCGGCGGGATCGACGTTCAGAGCGATCACGACATCATCATTGCCGACGATGTGATGTCCTTCGCCGGCGGCGTGACGCGCCTGCTGCACGAGCCGGAAACGGCGGCGCGAATCGGCAACGCCGCAAGGATCACCGTCGTCACCCGCTACGACAACGACACGCTCGCCCGCGGCCTGCTGCGATTCTACGAATCACTTCTCTGAGGGTTTGGACGATGCGTCGACGTGTTAGCGGGCGGCAATCGGCGGCAGCCTGTTACCTCGATGCCCCCCTGGGACCGCGGGCGTCTCGCCCGCGATTCTTCGCAGCATCCTGCCCAATCGCGCGGGCGAGACGCCCGCGGTCCCAGGGGGGCGAGTCGCGAAGAGCGTGGCAAGTTCGAGCAACGCTGTGAGAAATGTGGGTTAGCGGGGGGTTAGCGGGGGTTAGCGGCCTGCATTTCTACGAATCACTTCTTTGAAGCCCTCGCGCGCCGCGGATGAGCGCGAGCGTTTCATCGCGCCGGAACATGCGGCTCCAGGCGATGCGCATCCAAGCCGCGCTCACCAGAGCGATGCGGGCGGCGACCGACCACCGGCGGCCGTAGTGTGCGCTCCCCCAATCGAGCAGGTCGGGCCAGAGCCGTTCGGGATCGTGACGCAACGCGCCGTTCCCCGCGACCGTCCCGCCGATGGCGTGGACGACGCGCGCGTTCTCGACGACGGCCACACGCCAGCCGGCCTTCCGCGCGCGGAGACAAAGCTCGATGTCCTGGCAGTAGAAGCGGAACCGTTCGTCGAGCGGCCCGGCGGCATCCCAGACCTCGCGGCGAATGGCCATCGCCGCACCGCTGACCCAGTCGACGTCGCACAGACAAGAGTGTCTGTGCTTTCGACACCCGGCAGGATCAATGTGGCACAGACACTCTTGTCTGTGCCGGCGCCGGAAGAAACGAGCAAACCGCCCCGCGCCGCTGACGACGCCGATCATCCACGGCAGCGTCGGCGTCCGGCCGCCGCTCCACTGCGCCGTGCCATCTTCATTCACCAGCCGCGCACCGGCCACGCCAAGGGTGGGATCAGCGTCGAAGGCAGCGACGACGGCCGCGAGCGCGCCCTCTTCCACGAGTGCATCGCTGTTGAGCAGCAGGATGATGCGGCCGCGCGCGGCGCTGGCACCGCGGTTCGCCGCCGGGGCGAAGCCGCGGTTCGACTCCAACCGAACGACCGTTACCCCCGGCACCTCGCACCCGAGGAGCTCCGCCGTTCTATCGATCGAGCCGTCATCCGCCACGATGACCTCGGCCGCCGGCGGCATCGACGCCAGCACGGCGCGGCAGCAGCGCAACGTCATCGACGCCGTGTTGAACGTCGGAATGACGACGGAGAGATCGAGCATGCACCTCTACGTTACCGCGCATGCGATCATCGCCGCCGTGTTCTTCATCGTCGAACATGCGGCAATCCTGACGCTCCTGCTCGCGGTCGCCGCTTCCGCCGGGACCGTGGTGATGGGACCGCGCCTCCCGCTCGCGCTACACGCGGTGATGGGAACGGCCATCGCCGGTCAGCTCTTCGTCCTCCTCGGCACCATCGGCGCGCTGCGCCCCTGGAGTCTCTGGACATTCGCGGCCATCGCGGTAGCCGCAGGCGTAGTGCCGGCGGCCCGCCGGCTGAACCGCAGTCAACTCGTCCGCGGCGCTGCCGTTGCGCTGTTCACCCTCCCCCTTTTTCTCCTCGCGCTCTATCCGCCGCTGGCGTTCGACGAAACGCTCTATCACCTCCCCTTCGTGCGGGCCATCGCGCGCTCCGGGGCAATCCGCTTCCTCGCCGAGCACCGGTCTCCGGCCTTTCCGCAACTCCATGAGCTGCTCTGCGTCCCGTCCTTTCTGCTGGCGGGCGACACCGCCACGCATCTCGTCGCGCTCGCGGAAGTGCTGATCCTGACCGGGCTGATGATCGCGTGGCCGCAGCAGCGGCTGACCGGGTTTCTCGCCACGGCGCTCGTCCTCGGCAATCCGATCGTCATTCAGATGGCGACCATTACCTATACCGAAGCGGCGCTGATGCTCTTCGTGGCAGCCGGCTTCTACTGCCTCGACCGCAACCCCATCGCCGCCGGTTTCCTCCTCGGCACCGCATGCAGCGTGAAGTACCTCGGTTGCTACTTCGCCGCGGCCGGGTTTGCGTACCTTCTGCTCTTCGGCACGAATCGCCGCCGGACGATTCCGCTCTTCCTAGGCGCGCTCGCCGCCGGCGTCCTTCCGATGTATGGACGCATCGTCGCGCTCACCGGCAATCCCTTCTTCCCGTTTCTGCCGAGGCTGTTCGGAGCGAGTCCCTGGACGCTGACGCCGCCGCCGCCGCTGCGCTCCAGCCACATCGTCACCGCGTTACGCCTTTTCTGGGACATCACCTTCGAGCGGGCTCGCGTCGGCTTCCAGCCGCCCTACTCGCCTCTGTTCGCGGTGGCGATGCTGATCACGTTCGTCGCCGCGATCCGCGATCGCCGCGCCACGTTCCTCGCGGTCGTCTGCGCGGGATACATCGCCATCTTCACCTTCCTTCCGCAGGACTCGCGCTATCTGATGCCGCTGCTGCCTCTGGTGGCCATGGCCGCGGCCAGTGCGGTTGCGCCGCTCCTCCGAAAGAACGTCATCGTTGCGTTATCGCTGCTGGCCATCGCACCCGGCATCGCGTACGCCGGCTACCGCTTTGTCCGGCAGGGTCCATTGCCGGTCACCTCGGCGCAGCGGCAGCAATACCTCGAAGCCCGCATTCCCGAATACCGCGCCCTGGAACATCGCGGACCGGGACGGATCTACGTTTGCGGAGCGGAGCAGTTGAAGTACTTCGGCGGCGATGACCTTCGCGGCGACGTCGCCGGCCCGTTTGCCTACGACACGATCGTCGGCCGAAGCGTCGATGCCGAACATCTCTGGCGGACCCTCGCGCAATCTCACATCCGCTACTTGCTCTTCTCGCGCGCGCACTGTCCGATCACGTGGCAACGCCTTCCCTCGGCACCGCGATTCGAGCTTGTGTACGCGGATGATGGCGCGGTGCTTTGGCGAGTACGGCCCTAGCCGGCCCTAGCCGGCATTTCTCACACGCTCACGTGAATTGTTCCCTCGAAAGCCTTGCCACTCCCTTCGTCGAGAGTCCTTCTCCCCCCGCGGTTTTTTGCGGGGGGAGAAGGTGCCGAAGGCGGATGAGGGGGGCGTATACG
>JADGNY010000031.1 GCA_017883235.1 Thermoanaerobaculia bacterium
CAGGAGCGTGTTAACTGCCTCCAAGGGCGTATTAACTGCCTCCAGGAGCGTATTAACTGCCTCCGAGAGGCGGTTCAACTGCCTCCGGGAGCGTGTTAACTGCCTCCGAGAGGCCGTTCAACTGCCTCCGGGAGCGTGTTAACTGCCTCCATGAGCGTGTTAACTGCCTCCGAGAGGCAGTTCAACTGCCTCCGAGAGCGTGTTAACTGCCTCCAGGAGCGTATTAACTGCCTCCGAGAGGCAGTTCAACTGCCTCCGGGAGCGTGTTAACTGCCTCCATGAGCGTATTCACTGCCTCCGAGAGGCAGTTCAACTGCCTCCGGGAGCGTGTTAACTGCCTCCGGGAGCGTATTAACTGCCTCCGAGAGGCAGTGCAACTGCCTCCGGGAGCGTGTTAACTGCCTCCATGAGCGTATTAACTGACTCCGGGAGTGTGTTAACTGTCTCCGGGAGTCCGTGAACCAGTCGCCGGAGCCCCCTCTTCAGCTCCGAACGCTGGTTTTGTCCGGCGACCGCGAAGACACTCCGCCAATCGATCGAGCGCCTCGGTCTCGCGGTTGCGCGGTCTCGCAGTGAAAGATTTCTTGTGCGCCGCACTTTCGTCGAGAGGCGGCTATCTATCAGACCGACCGCTTGGATTGGAGAGCGGGCGTCCCCGCCTGCTCCCGACGGGCGTCTCGCCCGGCGGTGGGGACGAAGGCGAACATAGATGTTGGGCAAAGACGGCGATGTCTCCGTCCTCGTTTCCAGGTTCAACCCTGCTGTTCCTTTGGCCCCACCGCCGGGCGAGACGCCACGGCGGGAGCAGGCGAGACGCCCGCTCTCCCCTGGAATCCCCCTCGAGACCGCGTAACCGCGAGACCCCGCGACCTTTCACACCGCGGCGTCGAGGGCATCAAGGCACGCTGGCATCACCATCCTCACCCTCTCCGCATACTCACGAAGTCGTTCCGCCAATCGATCGAGCGCCTCGCCTTCCGCCTGAACGATTCGATCGAGATCGAGGACCAGCCGTTCCTTTCGGCGTTGCAGGCTTGCCGCGAGTCCCGCGGCGAGCCGCTCGGCTCCGGCGACGCTGAGGGTGCCGGCCACGGTCACCCAGACCGTCGATCCCGGCCGCAGCTCGACTTCGACGCGATGGCCGTCTTCGTCGTCGCCGCGCAGGCGCCGCCAGACGCGGGAAGGAAGCGACTCGTTCGGAACCCGGAACGTACGGCGGGTGAGGGGCGGGTGCTGGAAGAGTTCCAGCTTCAATGTCACGCCGGTCCATGCGGCAAGGCCGAGAGCGGCCACCGAGGAGAGACGCTCGCTCATGGTCGGAGCGCCGAGCGCGGCGTGGACCTTTGCTTCGAGCGCCGCGATCCGCTGACGTCCCTGGGCCAGAACCTTTCCGGCCAGGAACACCGGATAGGCGCGGCGGATCTCGTTGGCGAATCGTTCCGCTTTCTGCCGCAGTGCCGGGTTCTCGGAGTCCTTCAACGTCTCGTAGCCGAGGAGCCAGGTCTCGATGGAGCGGAACATCGACGGTCCGAGGCGGCGCAGGTCCTCGGAGAAGCAATGCTCCTGCGCCGTCTCGATCTCCGCCCCGCTCATCGTCGGATGCGTCACCATGGCCCGGAAGCCGGTGCAGTTGCGGTAGTAGGTCTCGCGGTCGTCGACGAGATCGCGGTGCAGGCGATCCTCGCGCATCACCTGCTCGTAAAACGGCGTGCCCGGCGTCGGACCGTAGATGAGGAACTGCGACAGATTCGGATGCAGGTCGAGCAGCCCGGTCAGCTCTTCGTCGATGATGGCGGGGGTCTGGTAGGGGAGCCCGACGATCATCGAGGCCAGCACGCTGATGCCGTGCTGGCGCAGCTCGCGGAACAGTTCCGCTACCGGGCGCCCCGTCTGCTTGGCGTATCCGGAGCGCGTCCCCTCGTAGCCGATCCAGAGTCCGTCGACTCCCATCTCCAGGATCTCCGTGACCGTGTACTGGCTGATGGCCTTGATGCTGGCGAAGGCGAAGATCGATAGCGCGCGGCCTCCGGCGACGACGCAGTCGCGCAGCTCGAGGGCCCGCTTCCGGTTGAGGAGAAAGTCCTCGTCGAGGATGACCATCGACATCCCCGGCTCGATCTCCTGATAGCGCTGGATCACGCGATAGATGTCGCGTCCGGTGTCGAGAAGGCGGATGTGTTTTCTCTTGAAGAAGTGCGATGTGCAGCAGAAATCGCAGCCGTTGGGACAACCGAGGCCGCCGAAGATCATGCCGGTGCGGGAAACCTCGCGACTGAACAGCCGGAGCCGGCTGATGACGACGGGATGCCGCCGCGGTGCGGCCCGCTCGCCGAGGAGCCGTTGCATGAAGCCGGATCCTTCTTCGCGGCAGATTAGATCCGACCACGGCGCCAGCTCCTCGTCGGACAGCACCGTGCCGTATCCGCCGAGAATGATCTTCGACCCGGGAGAGTACCGGCGCACCAGAGCCGCCGCCTGCTTCATCTTATGAAACGTCGACAGCACGAACGAGATCCCGACGTACTCGGGATGTTTCCGCAGCTCGCGAATCAGCTCGCGCCGGCTTGGGTAGTGGAGTACGGTGGTAGGCGCCTGCAGATTCTCGGCGATGTACTCGAGCGAGAACTGCACATGGTTCGCGCGGGGACTGAAGAGCCCCTGCTTGCGCGTGACCTGCCCGAAGAGCAGCTCGTACCCGACGCTCGGCGCATCGCCGTAGCGCTCTCCAAGGGGCCTGCATACACTGGTGAGAAGTACTTGACTCATGATCCTCCTGACTCGGCCAAACGCCGAAGGGGCGGTATTGAACGAGGATCACGCCACATCTGTCTGTGGGGACGGTCACCGCTGCGTGTGCGATCGGAGCTATCGATGGGCTGGACAATCCTGCGGCCGTCTTCCTGAGCCACTTGCCACGCCCTTTCGTCGAGAGTCCTTCTCCTCCCGCGGTTTTTTGCGGGGGGAGAAGGTGCCGACAGGCGGATGAGGTGGGCGTTTCACGCGTATGTGACTTGCGCACAAGCAGTTCCCTCAATCGCTGGTGATGGTGATGCGAGGAAGCTCGCTCGTGGAAGAAGGCATCGGAGCCTCACTGTGGCTCGCGGCGATGAGGATGGCCACGCCGAAGGGTCGTCAGTGCATGCCGATTCCCATGCAGGGTCGGTGCTGAGTCGATACGCGGATGACGCAGATGGACACAGACAGACCCTTCTTCGGAATCTCAGTTACCTGGCCTTCGAGCATGACGATGTCTGAATGCCAGAAGCTGGCTTCATCGCTTCAGATCACTAAATCTGAATGCCAGATACCAATGATCGAATCGGTAGATCGAATGATTTGATCGCTAGATCTATTAGTCTGACCGTCCAATTCACCGATCTGGCGCTTGGATACGAAGATCCTTGATCCCAGATCATAGAATCTGACGACCAGATCATGGCTCGCTCTCGGGAGCAGTTCATCCGGTCGTGCAGAGTCTCTTCCCCCTTCGGGAGGCCAATCGCCAACGCTGCAGAAGGCCTTTCAGCCTTCGCAAGTGGAACGTTTGATCGCGGTAGGCGAATTGCTCCCTGAAGGTCGAGCCAGGTAGATCGTTGCGGGGAAAGACGTGCTTCCCCCAGGTATCGATTACGGATCAGCGGTATCAGCGCGTTACCACGACCCCTGTTTACCTGCCGCCACGGGCAGCGCGGACCTCCCGGCATCAGCAATCGACGCCCGATAGGCAGGCAACGCCGGAGGCAGACAACGCCGAAGGCAGACAACGCGCGAAGCGCAAAACCTACAACTGCAGCGCGATGGCCACCGACGGCACCGCCGCCGCCAGTTCCTCCGCCCGCGCCGAGGCCATGTCTTCCAGCTCGCGCGACAGCACCGCGCCGATCGACGTCCCTTCCTGCCGCGCCAGATACCGCAGCATCTCTTTCTGATACCGCGGAACGCGCGCCCGCAGCTCCACCAGCCGGATCGCCTCCGGCAGCACCCGCTTCGCATCGCGTCCCAACGCCTTCTCGATCACCGCAGCTCCCACCGCGACAACGCCGCTGCCACCATCTCCTCCCGCGTCACCCGCACCCCCATCCCGGTCGAAACCGCTACAATCCCCCCATCCTCGATCTCCTTTTTCAGCTCCGCGGGCGGCATCTCCAGCAGATCCGCCACGGTATTCAGCGGGAAGTGGGGACGAGGAGAGAGGAAGATGTGGCGGATGCGGGATTGGGTGGTGTCGTTCATATGATTCACTCCTTCCGATATCACAATATGGTTAGTCATCGATCGTTTGTCAAGGCCCAACTGCGATGACGGACTCACCGCGCAGCGAGGGTGAGATCTTTGGTCCACATCTTCGCAAACTCCGAGTCGCGCGTGGCCTGACTCAAGCGCAACTCGCCGAGCGAGCTGATACGAACACGATGTTCATCAGCAAGATCGAGCGCGGGGTGACCACCCCGACGATCGGTACGCTCGTGCGGCTGGCCAGAGCGCTCGAATGCCGCGTTGCCGAGCTCGTTGACGTCTTTGACCGAGGTCACCGCGTATCACCGAAGCCGCGGAAGACGTGATTGCCACCGTAGTTTCCAGGTTCTGCTTAGCACCAATGCCGTGCTGCCATGCCGATGAATCACAATGCATCGAGAGCGGCGGCCGTCAGGGGCGTGAACTCACTCTTCGGTATCTGAACTACCGTGCTTCCACCGCCACCCATATTCGTCCCCCCACCTTTGGCGGTCCAGGAGGCGAACCGGGCGAGCTGTTCGAAGGTGATAAACCACCAACCGACCAGTGCGCGCGTCTGCACGGTGTCGATCTCCCGAACAACGAACAGTGAATGCAAGTTTCCCTTTTTCGCTGCATAGAACGCGAGTTTCACGAAAGGTCCGACGTCCAGGCCGAAGAAGTGGCCGATCGAAGGGTCCAGCGCGACCGTCTTTTCCTTGATCTCAACGGGATATGTATGCTGATGGCCCCAGAAGACACCATCAACATCTGCTATTTCTGAGAAGAACTTGGACTGGAAGGCAACCCGAAGATGTTCCTTCGAGAACTCTTCGGCGAGCGCAGTTACAGGGATGTTAGAAGCGTCAGACTTGCCTCTCAGAAAGTTGAACTTTCTGGATCGGGTGACGAACTGGCCGAGATCATCGGGAAAGGCGACATATGGTTGCTGAACAGGAATGCCCAGTTGCATGGCGAACCAGCGAATGCTGTCCGCCTCGTCAGTAATCCCAACCTTGGCGGCGCAATAGTAGGCCGCAATCCCGGTTTGATGAAAAGTTGAGCAGATTGTGTGTAGCCCGAGGGGCGGCTGTGGCAAGGTGCGATCCGGCGCATAGCTCGTGCCGAGTTCGATCACCTCAGGAAAGAACACACACGTCAGGCGACCAAACTGCCCGTCGTCTCGATTTCGTCGCGCTATCCATCCTCCGGGTGATACCTGCTCTCCATAGCCGAGATCATGGAGGTGAGTTCGGAACTCGACCTCGGCGAGTAGGCCGCGAATTTTGTTTAGGTTTGTGCCACTCTTTCCAGAGCTGATGCTCTTCGAGAGAAACTTTCGCATCACTGTTTCTGAGATCGTACTCATGCTGTTATCCGATGAGAGAGCGAATCATATCGCCGTCGCGGCAGCCGGCGTTGAGGTGAAGACGCGAGGCGAGAGGGCTGTGCCTACATCCGCGCCAAAAACGACTTGAGGCGTGAATCGACGGTTCCCCCATGGCGCGTCCAGCACTCCCAGATAACCAACACACGCCACCCCATCGCTCGAAGTGCTCTCATATCTCGAGTATCACGCGCTGTATTCTCGTTGCGCTTGGTCTTCCAGAACTCCTCACGCGTAGCAGGCACCACCCGGCCGTACCGGCAATCGTGCTGATGCCAGAAACATCCGTGCACGAGGATCACGGCGCGATGACGTGGCAGCACGAGGTCCGGTCGTCCTGGAAGATCGCGGCGATGCAGCCGGAAGCGATACCCGAGGCGGTGGACGACGCGGCGGACGATCATTTCCGGCTTCGTGTCTCGGCCGCGGATTGCGGCCATGTTTCGGCTGCGCTGCTCCTTGTTATGAACGTCTGCCATCAGGAAATCCTACGGCGCACATCCTTAATGAACTCCTCGATTGTCAACATTGTGATCGGTCGGTCTGGCGGATACTCCTTCTGAAGCTTAGCCGGAACGATGAGGGTCACGCCGGCTTCGTTCATTTCCGCAAGCTGATTGGTCGAGATTCCGGGCTGCGTCGTGAGGATGTGCTTCGTAGGGACACGTTTGCCTTCGTTCAACACCTGCCGCCACCTATCCTTGCACGTAGTCTTCACGCCGACGACAACCAGCTTCTCGACTGGAAAATTGTGGTCCAGGTACTCAGCGCGACCGGGGATCACGACGTCCGGACGGCCATCGAGATCTGGCCTCATGTCATGTGGGATTCCCGCCGACGCTAGAACCTCCTCGACATGGTTCTCCAGCGAACGGCCCGCACGCGCTTTTCGGCGGTTCATGATCCGTGCAGCAGTTTCAAGAAAATCATCGACGTTGCGGAATGGCCGAGCGATGTCAGGCTGACAGATCTGGCGTTCAGCCATCCGGAAGAGCTGATACTCGGTCGTCATCCATCGGACGAGCGCTTCATCCCGCGTCATCGCCGCCGCTTTGGTGACGCACTCCTGAACGAACTCGCGTGCTGCGCGAGAGAACACCTCGCCTGTCGGGAAGGCACTCAGCGGAGCCGTGAAGCGCTGGAAGTTCCTGTTGAGACATTCGTCTTCAGTCTCGAGGTCTGCAACTCCTTCGCGGTAAACGCCGTCGCGGTCAAAGGCCTCAAGGCCAAGAGCCACCTGAAGTTCTTCAATGTCATCATCGAGATCGAGGACAAAGGCATCAAATCTTTCGAGGCTCTCAGGAATGAGGACGAGAAGATCGCCGACGTTGTCGGCCGTGCGGTACGGGAAATCGCGTCCGAACCTGGTGAGCCTGTACTCATTTCTTGTCTTGCGGCCGTACCACTTCACGCGCGAATCGGTAACCTGACCATTCGGCCAGGTAACTGCTACAGCCGTTTCGCAAAACGTCCCCTTCGTTGGCGGACACGTCGTGAAGATTTCCCAGCCGGCTTTCGGCAGGAGAAAGCCATACTGGTGGTTATTGGTCACACCGGCATCGTTCGGGGAGATGAACTTCAGAAGGGCGTTGCCACGTGAGAGCGCGAGATCGATGGCGCGTTCGCAGTCTGGTGAGACCATCCTAGAGCCCTGTCAGGAGGCTTTTGCCCTCCGGCGTGATGCCTTGAAAAGCGAACCGCTGCGCATGATCTGCCATGTCAGAACGCTGATGATCTCACGGGCGACGGCCTGAACGACAGGTGGAACGACGGCGTTTCCGAACTGCCGGTAGGCTTGTGTATCAGAAACCACAATCGGGTACTCATCGGGGAATCCCATCAGGCGGGCACACTCTCGAGGTGTCAGACGGCGTGGGTTATTGCCCTTCTGAGGGATCAGGATCTCAGATCCGTCCTTGAAGTAGCGGGCGCTGAGCGTTCGTGTGACGCCGCTGAGATTCGCGAGTCCGTACCCGAAGCCGTTTCCTTTTGCCTTGTGCCGGTCAGCGTAGTCCTGCAGATACTGCCAGAGGTGATCGCCGAGTGTGTATTTTGGATCGGGGTTAGGCTCAAGGATGTCAGAGAGCCTGGGTCGCGGTCCCGCCGGAGCTTCGGGGAACCGGAACGGTGGTTTCTCACCAAACCTCTGCTTGTCGAAGCAGACGATGTAGACGCGCTCCCGATGCTGTGGTACCCAGGCGGCAGCATCGATGACCTTGTGAAAGACGCAGTAGCCGAGTTGTTCCAGTGTGTCCTTGATGACCCCCCACGTCCTTCCCTGGTCGTGTGACTGAAGGTTTTTCACATTTTCGAGAAATGCGACGGGAGGTCGCTTCTGTTCGATGATGGTCGCGAGGTTGAAGAAGAGGTTGCCCTGAGTCTCACACTTGAAGCCGTGAGCGTGTCCGAGGCTTCGCTTCTTCGAAACACCAGCAATCGAGAAGGGCTGACACGGGAAGCCCCCAGCGAGGACGTCGTGATCCGGAATCTCCTTCGTCTTGATCTTCCTAATATCACCTGCGGGGGTGTCGCCGTACCACGTCTTGTATGTTTTCTGAGAGTACTTGTCCCACTCGCATGAGTACCTGCATTCGCCGCCGAGGCTCTGGAGCGCAGTCCGAAAGCCGCCGATGCCAGCGAAGAAGTCGGCAAAAGTAAACGGAAGGGTGTCCGGGCCGCTTACGTCAACCCTTCGCACCGCGGCTGGGAAAAGAGGCAGCTCTTCGCGCCCGAACGCATGTTCAAGAATCGAGACGACGAACTCCTGTTGCGTCATGCCGTGCTCGCGTCGCTCCTGTTCGATCCATGAGCGTATTCTCTCCGGTACTTTTCTGATCAGAAGCTGGTCGGTCATCCATTCTCCGAAGAACTCTCGCTGGGGAAACGTGATCGCAGGCTTTTGCATGATAGCAACTCTTCCCAGAGGTAGTTAGTCGCTCGTCGCGGGCGGCGAGGCGAGGGTACCTCGGAGGCTGCTCACGCTGCGTTAACTCTACGCTGTGCTCGATCTGCGGGCTCATATCTCCTCGGAATGGAAACCATTTGAGCTCCGTGTCTACACGCAGTAGAAACATCATTCGGTTGGCGTTGTCATGCTCTGCGCTGAAGTCCGATCAACCGAAACGGAGCCGCCCCCACCCCCTGTAGAAGATGTTGACTCCTCGCCCGAACCGAGGGAACCTCGGTCGCAGGAGGTGTGCCGTGACATTGATTCATGAGGAAGAGAACGACCTGATCGCAGAGCTGGAACGGATGGACAGGTTTTTCGAGGGCAAGGAGGCGGGGGAGATTCCGCTGGAGGTTCTTCGCGGGCGGGGGATCGACATCCCCGCGACGCCGCCGGTTGATGAGGCGGAGCTCCGGGCCAGGTTGCTGGAGATCGTCGAGGGGATGGCTGACATCGGGATGATGCTCGAAGATACCGATCATCTCAGCGACGCCGAGCTCTATCGGTATCTGGTCGACGATGCGCTGCTCGAGGAAACGATGCTGTCGCCGGCAGGAGGCCAATGGCACATCAGTCCGATCGGTGGCGGGAGCGAAGAGGGAAACGAGATCTATCTTCGCTATTACGCGGACGACGAGTATCGCGAGCAGTGGCATCGGGACTTCGGCGATGCGCTGCCACCGAAAGAGAAGCCGCCATACGATCGCGATCGGTTTCTACCCGGGCATGGGCCGGAGGCGTCGTGAGGATGATGATCGCTTTGACGACTCGGAATGCGCGACCTGACAGTCTGTCATTCTGAGCGACGCGAAGAATCCCCGGCTGGAATCCGCTTCACGAACGCTGACTCGGTCCATCCGAGGGCGGGAGGTTGCGCGCCGATCGAACGTTCCGCGCCTGACCACCGCCCTGCACAAATGATGTATGCGATGAGCTGCGGACGCCGGCCGGGGATTCCTCGCGTCTCTCGGAATGACAACGTTACTTCCCCGTCGTGCGGGGGTTCTCAATCCTGCGATGCCGCCGCGACATTGAATACCCCATTCACGACCGCGGCCATGCGTGTGTAATCGAGCGTCGCGGCGGTGTCGTGCATCGTGTGATAGTTCGGGTTTCGGAGGAACGCGGTGTCGGTCACCATCACCGCGGGCCATCCGTGGGACCAGTAGTTGCGTTGGTCCGAGGCATCGGAAGTCTCCCGGGGGCCGGTGAAGCTGACGACGTCGATTCCTCCGGCTCCCATGATGCCGCGCTTGACCCATCGGGCGAGTTCTCGGTCGGGCCATCCACCGGCGACGGCGATGAAGTCGCCGTGCGATGGGTAGAGGAGCGAGAGGAGCGGCGTGGGCCAGCTCTGTTCCCGCGTGTAGTAGCCGATCATTTCCAGGCAGATCATTCCTCTCACGGCCCGGTTCTCACGTGCCAGCGCCGAGGCGTGAACGGCACTTCCCATCTCCTCGTAGCCGAAGAACGCCGGCTCTTCATTTGTATAGGCGACGAGCATCAGCGGTGTGCCCGGATGGGCCTTGCCGAGGAGGCGAGCCAGCTCGAGAAGAGCGGCAGTTCCGCTGGCGTTGTCGTCGGCGCCGGGGCGTGATCCCATCTCGCCGAAGGCGTCATAGTGCGCGCCGATGATCAGCAGCGGTTGCGAATGATCATCCGGTCCGAGCTCCGCCACGATGTTTTCCCAAGTCTGCCCGCGCGCATGAAACGACTGCACGGTGACGCGCGCGCCGCTCTCGCGGAAAGAGCGGGCGATCCACTCCGCGGTGCGGTGCAGACTGTCGGGGTGCGCCGCGCTGCGCGGCAGTGCGGTGCTGGTGAGGTACCGAACGTCGCGTTCGATCCGCCGGGCATCTGCTCGAGACCCTCCATTCCAGCGAAGCCCTCCGATCACGGGTTGGCGAAGAGTGATGGCCAGTGCCAGGAGCAGGGTGACCGCGCAAGCTGACGTCGCGATCAGTATGCGGAGCAGGGATCGAGCGAGCATTCATTTCTTTGACGGCGGCGATTCCGCGAGGTCTCTTCCGTAACTTCTATCGCTCCGGCGCCGTCAACTGCCACAAGGGGGAAAACCGATGTGGCGATTGATCGCGGTGGCCTGTGCACTGTTCGCGCTCGGTGCGCGGGCGAATACGCTTGGTGACTTGAAGTCAGCGGTCGGACGCCTGGCGGCGCGGCAGCCGGTGCATGCGACGTATGCGACGGACACGGCGATGAAGGCGTCCGGAAAGTTCGCGAACGAGTCGAGTACGAGGAGAGTCACCGCGGAGGTGGGACAGGACGCCAACGGAGTGACGATCACGATTGCGCAGGCGCTGATCGAAAAGGCGGGGCCTGGTGCCGGAGCCGACGACGCGAAGAACGAGATCAGCGGGATCCGGTCGATGGAAATCGTCGAGGCGCTCAATTACCGCGATGCGCTGCTGCACCTGTTGAACTACAGCACGGTGGCCGAGGAGAAACGAGTGCCGTTCCGTGGAAGGACGGCGCGCCTGCTCGTCATGACGGTGAAAGAGCCGCTGCGAAAGGAGGGCGGCATCAACATCGGCAGCGTCAAATCCACCGAAGATCGCCTCAGTGTCTGGATTGGCGACGAGAACCTGCCGCTTGCCGCGGAGCGGGTGCAGAAGATCATCGTCGGTTTCCTGATGTTCAAGAGCGAATCGGTCAACCGCACCAGTCTCACCTTCGCCCAAGCTGGTGACCGGCTCATCCTGGCACGGTTGGAGACAAGCGCGAACGGCTCCGCGATGGGACAGAGCGTTGACGCGACGTCGGTGCAGACGCTGACTGTCCACTAAACTCATCCCCTCCCGCCCGGGTAGCAGGATGGGGGTCCTTCGACCGTCCTACGCTGCTTCATCGCTTCGCGACTCGCAGCTCCGGCGGCTCAGGATGACAGGGGAACGTTAGCTCGGCGCGAGCGCGGAATGTTGCGTTACCTCGCCTCGGCTGCCTGCTTCCGCTTCGTCTCAATCTGTGCCATCAGGATGTCTCGAACGTAATGCCACTGTGGTTGCAGCTTCAGCGCGGCGCGCGCGTTGTCGGTGGCGGCGTCGAGGTCGGGTGAGCTTTTGATCATCTGTGCATACGCCAGCGACATCAGCGCCTCGGGTCTTCCCCAGTCGGGGAGGGGAGAGTCGGGCGTGAGCGGGCCGCTGGCGTCGACCTGTTTGCGATAGATCTCGATGGCGCGTTCCGGGCTTCCGCCATAAGCCGGTGGTGACGATTGTCCTCGCCAGCGGCGCGCGGATCCCCGCGAGCCGGTCCGGATCGGCGGAGCTGCGGAGGGCGGAGGTGAGGGTGGGGGGGTAACGAGCCGCGGTTACGTCAAAGGCTTTCAACCACTGAGACACAGAGAACACAGAGGTGGTTTTCTTTGTGTCCTCTGTGCCTCTGTGGTTAAACGCCTTTGGGGCTTGGTCGAACCCCCAAAATGGAATAGCATCCAACCAGCCCTCTGTTCGTTCGGAGGCAAATTCAACGTCGGTCTTTTCAGGCCCTTAGCTCAGTTGGTTAGAGCGCTACCTTGACACGGTAGAGGTCAGCGGTTCGAGTCCGCTAGGGCCTACCATCCATCCCCGACCGCGCCGGCCTTCCCGCCACGAAAAGAACGATGGGCCGTAAAGCACGCGAAAAACTGATCCGGACCGCCGTCGAGCCGCGTGTTGAGACCGCGATCGAGGCGGCGCCGCCCGCCGCGGCCGAATGGAGCTGGCGCGAGTGGACGATCGTCGCCTTCCTGATCGCCATCACACTCGCCGTCTTCCGCCAGCTCGCCTCGCACGCCTTCCTCAACTTCGACGACGGGCAATTCATCTACGAGAACCAGCACGTCCTGCATGGCGACGTCGGCTGGGCTCTGACCTCCGCAGAGATCGGCTGGTATCCGTTGACGTGGCTGTCGCACATGGTCGACGTCGCGGTCTGGGGACAGCGCGCCGGGATGCATCTCCTGACCGGCCTCCTGCTGCATGTCATCAGCGCCATCCTCCTTTTTCTGGCGATGCGGCGCCTGACGCGCGCGGTGTGGCCGGCGGCGTTCGTGGCCGCGCTCTTCGCCATTCATCCGATGCATGTCGAATCCGTCGCCTGGGCCTCGGAACGGAAAGACACCCTCTCCACGCTCCTGGCCATGCTCGCGCTCTGGCTCTACGCGCGTGCGCCGTGGCGGATGCTCGGCGTCTCCATCGCGCTCGCCCTCTCGCTGATGGCGAAGCAGATGTACATCACGCTGCCGTTCGTCTTTCTGCTGCTCGACGTCTGGCCGCTGGAGCGCCTGCGCACGTTCGATGACCTTCGCCAACGCGCTGTCGAGAAGTGGCCGCTGTTCGTGCTGGCCATCGCCGGCGTCGCCGCCGCGATCATCGGCCAGAGCAATCTCAAGGCGGTCCATTCGACGACGTCACTCCCGGTCGGCGACCGCATCGCGAACGCGCTGATCGCCTGTTCCAGTTACTTTGTCAAACTGTTCATTCCGGTCGATATGGCGGTGCCGTATCCGCTGATGCGTGTTGGCTTCAGCGCTGCCATCATCCCGTTCCTCGTGCTGGCGGCGATCACGATCGTGGTCGTGGCCGCACGGCGATCTGCGCCGTTTCTGTTCGCCGGCTGGTTCTGGTTCCTCGGCACGCTCGTTCCGGTCATCGGCATCGTCGCCATCGGCAACCAGTCGATGGCCGATCGCTACACCTATTTCTCATACGTCGGCCTCTTCATCGCCATCACCTTCGGTGTGATCGTGCTGGCGAAGCGGCTGCGGATTCCGGATGCGGCGCTTGCCGCGATCGCCGGCATCGCCGTCGCGGGATACGCCGCGGTGGCGATGCATCAGGTTGGCTACTGGAAAGACTCGGAGACGCTCTTCACGCACACTCTGGCGGTCACGCGCGACAACTCGATCGCCGAATACCTGCTCGGCCAGACGCTGCAGTCGGCGAAGCCCGATGCGGCCATCATCCATCTGCGCCGCGCCATCGATCTGACGCAACCGCTGCTGCAGATTCCAGACGCGACGACGCCCGATTGGTATCCGCAGGCATACGTCGGCATCGGTACGGCCACGCTGATGAAAGCGCGTCCGATGCCGCAATCGCCCGCGCGCGACGCGCTGATCGGCGAGGCCATCACCAGCTTTGGCAAAGCGCTGGAGATCGATCCGAGTGCGGCACACGCGAAGAACAATATCGGCGTTGCGATGCAGATACTCCCGGCTTCATCCCCGACGTCGATGCAACTTCGGTACGACGCTCATCTAACGAGCGGGACGTTCCTTTCGCAGCAGGGCCGCTTCGATCAGGCGGTCGCGGAGTTTCGCAGCGCCGTTGAGATTTTCCCGAAGTCGGTCGAAGCCCACATCTACCTCGGACTCGGGTTGCTTCAGGCGAACAAGAAGCCGGAAGGCATCGCCGAGCTACGCGCGGCGAGAGAGCTCGATGCAAAACAAGCGAATGCGATCCTGTCGAAGGCGCTGCATCTGCCGGCGGACGAGCGGAACTTCGATGGGTTCATCGAGCAGGCGATGCGGTAGGGGCGGCACAGACAAGAGTGTCTGTGCCACATTGGCCGCTGCTTTCTTACTGAGGATCTTCGTAAATCGGGAGACCGATGTGGCACAGACACTCTTGTCTGTGCTTATACAAACTGAGCCACCGTCTCCTGGATCGCCCGCCGCACGGCCTCGTTGCTTCCCATCTTCGGAGTCCAGCCGAGGGCAGTCATGCGTGACGTGTCGAGACGGACTTTCGGGACGTCGCCGGGCCAGCCGCGGGAGCCGCCGGTGCGCGACACCGCGACCTTCGCGGGATCGAGGCCCATCGCTTCGATGGTCCACTCGGCGATCTGATTGACCGACGTCCAGTCGGAGACGGCGAGGTTGTAGCAGTTGACGAGATCGGCCGCCGTAGCATGGCCGAACATCATCCCGTCGAGGCAGTCTTCGACGTGGACGTACGGCTTCGACTGCGTGCCGTCGCCGAGGATCTCGAGACGTGTCGGGTCGCGTTGCAGCTTCAGGACGAAATCGTGGATCACGCCGTGCGTCGGATAGCCGCCGACGATGTTGCCGAAGCGGAAGATCCAGCACTTCATCTGATACGACGCGGCGAACGCGGTGATCAGCGTCTCGCAGGCGATCTTGCTGGCCGCGTAGAACGAGATCGGAAAGAGCGGGCCGTAATTCTCCGGGGTCGGCAGGATCGTTGGCTCGCCGTAGATCGCGCCGCTGCTGGAGAAGATCAGCTTCTTCGTGCTCGACACGCGCATGGCCTCGAGCAGGTTGTAGGTCACCAGCGTGCCGCCCTTGAGATCGAAGTCGGTGTAGCTCGTGCCGTAGCTGATGTCGCTGTTGGCCGCGAGATGCCAGACCAGTTCCGGCCGAAGGCGCTGGAAGAGCGCCACGAGGCGGTCGCGGTCGAGAAGATCGAACTCGTGGAAAGTGAAGCCGGGCTTCTCCAGCGAGCGCGCGACGTATTCGCGCTTGCCGAGGAAGAAGTTGTCGATGCCGTGGACCTCGTGCCCCTCGGCGAGAAGACGCTCGAGAAGATTCGTTGCGATGAAGCCTGCCGCGCCGGTGACGACGATTCTCATGTGGTGAGTAGATTAGTCGATGAGTGGCGAGACGTAGGTCGGACTCTCTAGTCCGACCGGTACTTGCGAAACTGCTGATGTAGCCGCGGGATCCGCGTTGATAACAGGACCTCGATCCACATCCGCGCGAGAACCGGTCGGACTGAGAGTCCGACCTACGTTTCCAATCCACTCATCGTCCGCGCCAGCTCCTCAGGCGTGCCGATGTCGAAGAAGTCGAGGCCGACGATCTCGCAGGCCAGCCGTCCCTCGGCCGCCAGACGCGGGAAGATCGTCTCTTCGAACGAACAGGCGCCGGCCGATGGCAAACGGTCGATGACGCTCGACGGCATCAGCGAAAAGCCGGCGTCGATGTACGGCAGCTCCGGCGCGTGCTTGTCGAAGCGGATGATGCGATTGCCGGAAACGTCGGCGTTGCCGATTTCACGGCGCGGGTAGACGGCTAGGGTCGGTTTGTCGTGCTCAGACACGAAGCGACCGTAGTCGAAGTAGCGGAGCACGTCGCCATAGGTCATCACGAAACGTTCGCCGAGTAACGCGCGCGCCTCGCGGATGGCGCCTCCGGTGCCGAGCGGTTCGGTCTCGCGGCTGTAGGCGATGCGGACTCCGAATCGAGCTCCATCGCCGAAATGCTCTTCGATGACCTCGGCGCGATGGCCGGTGAGGAGGACGATGTCGCGCAGGTTGCATCGTGCGAACGATTCGATCACCCGTTCGAGATACGGCCGGCCGGCTATCGGGATCATAGGTTTAGGCAGGCCGCGGGTAAGGTCGCCGAGGCGAGTGCCGAAGCCGCCGGCGAGGATGGCGACGGTTGGAAAGACGGAATGTTTACTGTTTACTGTTGACTGTTGAATGTCGAATGAAGGGGTCACGGCGGCTCCCCGATCATTCAACATTCAACATTGAACATTCAACATTAAACATTGGTTTTATCCCTGCCGCCTCACACCGCGCGCCCGCCAGAGCCGCTTGAACGTCCATAACGTCGAATTCCACCGCTGCAGCGTCGAGGCTCCGATCCGGTCGCGGTACTCGATCGGAATCTCGGCGACGCGGTAGCCCATCCGGTAGGGGATGACCAGCATGTCGACGGGGAGGGCCGGCCCCCGCGGGTCCCAGATAACGTTGTCGATCATCGACTTGCGGTAGGCGCGCATGCCGCTGTGCACGTCGGTGGTGCGGATGCCGTGAAGAAGGCGCGCGGTCCAGGCGAAGATGCGATTGGCGAGGTAATTCGCGAACGGCATCGCCTTCGGCCGCTTCGCCAGGCGTGTTGCGTTGACGAGGTCGTAGCCCTCATCGATCAGTGAGACCAGGATCGGGATCGTTTCGACCGGATAGGTGTCGTCGCAATCGAGCGTGATGACGATGTCGCCCGCGGCGTCGCGCACGGCGCGGTCCATGGCCGGACCGTATCCTTTCGGCGGAAACTGTTTGAAGACGCGGCAGCCGAGCTCCGTGGCGATCTCGGCGGTGCGGTCTTTGCTGGAGTCGACGAGAAAGATCTCCGCCTCGGGCGCGACGCCGCGGATGTCGCGAACGACCTTGGCGACGGCGCGCTCCTCGTTGAGCGTGATCATGGAGATGGTGAGTTTCATGTTCTCCGTGCTTCGAAAATCATCTGGAACGCCAGCGCTCCCGGCCAGGCCGACGCAAGTACGCGCTCCATCGGGTAGATCGTTTTCAAGTACAGCTTGTACGGCCGCGATTCGAGCAGCGCCGACGGATCATGCGAATCACCTCCGCCGCCGAGGAGCTTCTTCGCCAGCGGAACGAACGGCCGCACCAAGCCGGGATTGTACGTGCGCCGGACGATTTTCAGCCCTGCCTGCTCGATCATCTCGCGCGCGGTGCGGCGCGTGAAGAATCGGAGGTGCGTGTGATCGAGCACGCCGGTCTCCTCGTATCGGAAACGCCCCAGCAGCAGATTGAGGCGAACGGACCAGAGTCCGACGTTCGGAAGCGAGACGATCACACTGCCACCTTCCTTCAGCAGATCGAGATAGCCGCGCAGCACGCCGATCGGCCAGGCGAGATGTTCGAGCACGTCGGCGAAGATGATCACGTCGAAGCGGCGGTGGCCGAGTGCGTCGCGCCGTTGGAGATCGGCGTGGATGACCTCGGTCACGCGGGTACGCGCCACGGCTACGGCCTCCGCGCTCGACTCGATGCCGGTGACTCGGTTGCCGCGTTCGGCGATGTGCTGCGAGGTCGTGGCGAAGCCGCAGCCGACGTCGAGCACGTCGAGATTCTTCCGATCGCCCCAGAGCCGGAGAAGGCCCCAGTTGACGTCTTCGAAGTATTGGTAGGTCGTGGATTCGTACATGAAGCTCTTAGCTCTTGGCTCTTAGCTGTCAGGGGAACAATGTCGAGGCTAACAGCTAAGAGCTAAGAGCTAACAGCCAAGAGCTTCGAAAGTGCAACCGCCCTCTCGATGCACACATCACTATTGATGTAATCGAACTGCGCGAACCGCCCCAGCAGGTGCAGGCCGGTGGCGGCGACGGCGTTGCGCATGGCGGTCACGTTGGTGCGGTAGTCGAGGTCGTAGACCGGGTAGCCGTAGAGAAAGCGGACGGCTTTGCGGTAGACGATGGTTTTCGCATCGACCAGGCCGGTGATCTCCAGCTCGCGGATACTGCGGTCGATGATCTCCTCATCCTTCATCTCCCAGACGCCGTCGCCTCCTTCGTTCGTCGTGATCTCGGCCATCACTGACGACGAGCCGGCCGGCACGCAATGGTCGCTGAACGCTTTCGGGAACGAGAGGCGGTGAAACAGGAGCGCCGGGTCGGGGACATAGAGCGCGGTGTAGGGATAGCCGCGGTCCTCGTTGCAACCGATCAGGACGTTGATCAGCGAGTTGTAGCGAAGGGTGGCCGCCAGCCGGCGCACCTCATCCGGCGCGTCGTGCCATACCTTCAGCAATTCGTGGATGGGAAGAGTGGAGACGAGGGTCTCGTACGTGCGCTCATCGCCATCAGATGAAGTCACGCGCCAGCGTTGACCGTCGCGCGAAACGGAAGCGACGTGCCAGTTGGTGCGGATATCGCCCCGCACCTTCGAGGCGAACGCGTGCACGAGCGACTCGTATCCCCCGTCGATCGGGTAGTAGAAGTGAAGCTGATGCAGATAGCCCTCGGTCGAGATTCCGATCGACGACTTGAGCACGTCCTCCATCGGCGGCTTCGGGATCCGCTCCACGAACTCGAGTCCGAGCTTCGTGGCTGGATAGTTCCAGATCTTCTCGTTGTAGGGGATGAAGTACTTCTCCGAGATGCCGGCGCCGAAGGTTTTGTACGACCACTCGGCCAGGTTCGACGGGACGTCGTCCGCGTGCGGGTTGACGATGTAGCCGTGGATGCAGTCGAAGTTGTCCTGCGGCGGCAGCGCGGCCAGATCGTTCTCGAACGGGTACTTCACAAAGCGGCCCTTGAACCAGATCTTGTTCTCACGCCGCCGCTGATGAACGTTGTCGCCGAGGGAGGCCACCATCAGGCGCAGCACCTCTTTGTTCTTGCTGAACATGATGTGCGGGCCGGCGGCGTCGAAGGTAAAGCCGTCTTCGATGATGGTGCCGCAGAGCCCGCCGATGCGGGGGCGGCGCTCGACGACCTCGACGTCATCGCCGAGGAAGGAAGCGAGGGCGACGCCGGAAATGCCGCCGCCGAGAATGCCCAAGGTTCGATGGGGCATGTTTCGATGGGTCATGATGCGATGGGTCATGGAAGAGGGCCGCGCGTCGGCGGCGGCGTATTGTAGCCGCGCTCACCGCCGGCACGGGCTGCGCGGGACCGGCGCCGCCGTACCGCGGGCCAGTTGGACGAGAGCGCCGAGGTCGGGGACATGCCAGCGCGGCGGGTCCGAAGCCTCGAGCGTTGTGCCACGCGGCGGTTGGCAGAAGGCCAGCTCATTGTTCGTCATGATCAGCATGATGCCGACCGGCAGCGGCTCGTGCGAAATTGCCTCGAGGCGTTGTCCGCGGCGGAGAGTGAGCGTTGGCGCGGCGGAGACAGGAGCGCCGTCGACGAGCCATTCGATCTGCGCGTCGCGGTCGGCCGCCGACGGAGGCGTCACGCCGCGCCAGAGCGGACGCTCGAAATCGAGCGGCTGCCGGTACCACGGATGCGATGCCAGACGCGTCGATGCGTAGACGTCGTAGGTGCCATCGGCGAGGACGGCCCATCGCGCCGCCGGCGCGAACGGCGTCAATCGCGCGCTCATCCCGGGCAGCCAGATCTCGCGCCAGAGCGGAAGGTAATGTGTGACGACGAACTCGCCGAACGGCCGGTGCGTGGCCAGCCATTTGCGGACGTCGTAGTCGGCGATGACGGCGGCCGGCGGATCGCGCAGCAGATCGGCGATCGTGTACGGCTCGAAGCGTTGGTGCTCCTCCATCACGAAGACATTCGCGCGCAGGAACCAGTAGCGATAGGCCGGGTCGCGGTGCAGCGGCCACCCGACGCTGTCGAACACCTTCGCGCCGGCGGGTGTGCGGCGGTCGACTTCGCGCATGATGAAGTCTTCGTAGGCCGTATCGCTCTCTTTGCCGCGGAAAAGAGCGGCGGCGACGTTGACGATGGCGGCGACGATGACGAGCGCCAGAACAGCGCGGCGGCGCGGCGCCGAGGTGACGAAGCGGTCGATCTCGGTGGCCGCGAGCGGCGCCATCAGCAGAACGGCGATCTCGAGGTGATAGTTGAAGACGTACTTCATCGCGGCGATGAAAAGGAGGTTGGCGACTTGGAGAAAGGCGAGGAAGAAATCGTCTCCCGGTGCACGGAAGCCTCGCCTCAGTGCGCGAACGATTCCGATGCCGCCGATGACGAGGATGGCGATGCCTCCCGGATCGACGGCCGAAAGCTGAAAGTTCGGAGCGGAGTCGACGAGGCGCAGCCCGAAGGCGACGGCGAACCGGTGGGCGAACATCCAGTCGACCGGCGCCTGGGCGAAACGATCTGCCACGAAGTTGTCGGTCCAGAGGCGCTGCCATGCGATCCGCGCGGAGTGCGTGGCGGCGAAGTAAGCGCATGCCGGTGCCAATGCCGCGGCCGCCCCGGCGAAGGACCAGTTCGCGCGCGTGTTGCCGCCCCAGGCGCGCTCGCGGGTGCGTACGACGCGCACGAGGAGAAGCGTGAGGACGGCCAGTGGCCCGAGGCGGAGGTTCGCCAGTCCGGCCATGCAGAGCATCGCGCCGCCAAAGAACGCGAAGCGGCGGCCGTCGCCGATCTTCTGCAAGAGCGCCAGCGCGGCGATGTAGATGACGCAGCCGAGGACGTCGACGCGATACTCGACCGCGGGCAGCATGAAGAGCGTGCTGCAGAGCACCAGCGTCATCGCGCTCCACGAGGCCAGCGCCGAGATTCCGGCGCGCCGCATCCACCCGCGCAGCAGGACAAACCCTACGATCCATAACGGCAGTTGCACCCAGCGCATCAGCAGGATTGCGCTCACGCCGGTGCTGTGAGTCAGCGCGGTCAGCGGCGCGAAGAGGAACCACTGCAGCGGCGTGTGGTGCTCCCAGAAGTCACGATAGGGCACCAGTCCGCGCCGTACCCAGTCGGTGGCGCGGAAGAATTCGATTTCGTCCCAAACCAGCGGGTGAAGTCCCTGCAGCGGGAAAAGACGTGCGGCGATCGAAAGAAGCGAGATGCCGCCGAGAAGAGCCGTTCCGCGCGGCATTTTCATCGGGGGGACTCCGGATGCAGGTCCCACACGTCGCCGATCATGGGCGTGGCACGGCCGGAGGCGATGAGGCGTTCGAGACAGCGCCGGGCTTCGGGCAGTCGATCGACGAAGTCGACGCCGGAGACGAAGCGAAGATCCGGCTGCAATCCGCGCTCGGCGCGGCATACGGGAAGATCGCTCTCCGTCATGACCGGCAGCGGCGTGGCCCCGGGATGCGCGGCGGCGTAGGCGATCGAGAAGGGCGTCAGGTCCCTCATGGCAAACCAGTAGTAGCCGGCGTCGCGCACACCGATCGGATGATTGGCGGGAAGCATCCAGACCGTCTCGCCGGCCCGCAGTTTCCTCTGCAGATAGGCGCGGATCGGCGAGGCGTTGACTGTGAAACTGATCGGCATCATCGTGTGCACGGCGATGGCGCAGGCGATAGTGACCGCGATCGTGGCCGCGGCGGCCACTCGATCGCTGGCGAGATCCAGGAGCTTGGCGGCTGTGATCCCGTAGAGGCATGCCGCGATGAAACTCCACATGAGGTAATACTGCGGCCAGATGTTCGGATAGGAGTAGATGAAGCGGATCTCCACCGTCGCCGCCGCTGCCAGTACCAGCAGGCCGGCCGGCGCCCGCCTGCGCATGGTGATCACCGCGGCGGCGATCACCGCAATCGGCGCGATCCCGCGGAAGGCTGGATCGCAGAACATGTACGGACGTCCGCCGCCGAACGATTCGTTCGTCATCATCGGCTGGTGCACGAACCACTCCATGAAGAGCTGGTTGTAGCGGAACGAAAAGAAGAGGTAGTCGCGCAGCGGAACCGTGGCCACAATCCAGGTGATGGATGCGGCAACACAGGCAAGCGGCGGGATGACGGCAAGAGCGACGTTGCGGACGCCTCGCGCGCTCCGTAACACCACCAGATAGGCCACGCCGAGGACGAGCGACTCCAGAGGCCACTTCGGATTCCAGAACGCGGCCAGGGCAACCAGGCCGATGCCGATCCCCGCCAGCGCCAGTCGAAGCCGTTCCGATTGCCACCGCCCCAGGAGAAAGAGTGCGCCGAGCCAGAAGAGAAGGATCGTCGGGGGATCGGTGCGGACATCGTTCAGGCCGCGGTACCAGACCCAGGGTGAGGCCAGCAGAGCGGAGAGCGTGACCAGCGGCGCGAGCATGCCGCGCGAAATCCGGTACGCAAGCATCGCCGCGGCGCCGGCGGCGAGGAGACCGCACGCCCCGCTGAAGAGACGGGCTCGGGAAATGTACGCTGCCGCATCCCACGGCTCCGGGACCATTCGCTGGAGGATGGTGAAAAGAAACGGCGAATGGTCCTCGCAGAAGTCACGATAGAGACGGAGGCCGGCGCGCATCAGCCACCCGGCGTGCAACAGTTCGGCTTCGTCACCGTCGAGGGCTCGCAGCAACACGCCATGAACGGCGAGGAGATGGCGCGCCACGATGAAGGCGATACCGGCAGCGGCCGTGAGAGCAGCAACCTGACGGAGACGGGTCGCGCTCAGCGGCATGGCCCCCAAGCGTACCTCATGAATCATGGAAGGCTAACGGCTGCCTCAGCGTTGTCCGCTCGGCAATGCTCTATCGCTTCGACAACATCGAGAAATCGTACGGCCCGCACGACATCGTGAAGGGAGCGACGTGGCAGCACAACCCGGGGGAGAAGGTTGGGCTGGTCGGCCGGAACGGGGCGGGGAAGACGACGCTCTTCCGGCTGCTGCTGAAACAGGAAGACACCGATCACGGTCAGGTCCTGCGCGCCTCGGGGCTGACCATCGGCCACGTCGGGCAGCATCTCGACGCCGAGCCGGGGATGTCGCTGTTCGACTACGTCGAGACGGCCTTCGCCGACGTGCTGACGATCGAGCGGAAGATGCGGGCGATCGAGCACGACCTGGCCGACGCGACGAAGAGCGCGGCCGAGCACGAGAAGCTGCTCCAGAAATACTCCGGACTGCAGCACGACTACGAGCATGCCGACGGCTACACGCTACACGCCGAGGTGGAGAGGGTGCTGACCGGCGTCGGCTTTGTGAAGAGTGAGTGGGAGCGGCCAATCGCGGCCTTCAGCGGCGGCCAGCAGAACCGGGCCATGCTGGCGCGGGTACTTCTGACGGACGCCGATCTGTTGCTCCTCGACGAGCCGACCAACCATCTCGACCTGGCCGGCATCGAGTTCCTCGAGGAGTTTCTGCAGTCGTTCAAGGGGAGCTACCTTCTCATCTCCCACGACCGCACCTTTCTCAACCGCACGGTCCAGAAGATCGTCGAGCTGGCGCACGGAAAGCTGATCGAGTATCCCGGCAACTACGAGCGCTTTCTCGCGCTGCGTACCGAGCGGATGGAGAAGATGGCCGCTGACTACGAGCAGCAGCAGGAGCTGATCGACAAGACCAAGGACTTCATCCGCCGCAATCTCGCCGGCCAGAAGACCAAGCAGGCCAAGTCGCGCCGGAAGATGCTGGAGAAACTGGATGAGGTGGAGCGCCCGGAGACCGACGAGACGCTGGCGAACTTCAAGCTCGAAGCCGGTCCGCGCTCCGGGGCCGTGGCGCTGACGGCCGATCACGTCACCGCCGGCTACGGCGAGAAGGCCATCGTCCACGACCTGACCATGACCATCCGCCGCGGCGAGCGCTACGCCATCATCGGTCCGAACGGCTCCGGAAAATCGACGCTGCTGAAGACATTCGCCGGACGCCTGCCGCCGCTGGCCGGCACGGTCACCTACGGACACAACGTGCAGGTCGGCTACTACGATCAGACCCTCGGCGATTTGAATCCGGCCGGCAACGTCATCGACGAGGTGTGGAACCTCGATCATTCGCAGACGGAAGAACAGGTGCGCAGCTATCTCGCGCAGTTCTCGTTCTTCGACGACGATGTTTTCAAGAAGACGCGCGACCTCTCCGGCGGCGAGAAGGGGCGGCTGGCTCTGGCGAAGATCATCTACACCGGCGGCAACGTGATGCTGCTCGACGAGCCGACGAACCATCTCGACGTCTACACCCGCGAGGCGCTGGAGGAGGCGCTGGAGCGATTCACCGGCGCGCTGATCGTCGTCTCGCACGACCGCTACTTCATCGACCGCGTCGTCGAGCACGTGATCCTCGTCGAAGAGGGAACGGCCGATGTTTTCGACGGCAACTACAGCGATTACGCGGAGCGGCTGAAAGCGGGAGCGGCGATTCCGCGCAAGGCGGAAGCCGTTCCTGTGGCCCCTACGCGTTCAGCCCCGGCGTCCTCTCCCGCATCACCTGTCGGCGACAAACTCGCGCGCGCCGAGCAGAAGAAGCGCGACAAGCGTTTGCGCAAGATCGATGAAGAGATCGCCGATCTCGAGTCGCGCATCGCCTCGGCCGAACGCGAGCGCGAGCGCAACGATCTCCTGCTCTGCTCCGAGGAGGTCTTCCGCGACGGTGAGCGCAGCCGGAAGATCCAGTCGCAGAACGCAGATCTCAAGGCGATGGTGGAGTTGCTGTACGTCAAATGGGAAGCGCTCGGGAAGGAAAAGGAAGAGATTCAGGGAGTCGTGGCGTAATTGCCTCTCCAGCGGTTGGTTGGTCAGTGCCGGACCGCGTGTTGCCGCGCCGGTGGTGAAGGCTCACCGGGCGTTCCGGTAAATACAACCGCCGCGCCGGTCGAGCCGCCGTCGTAGGGTGCTCCAACGATGATCGTGCTGCCGTCGTCGGAGAGGGATGCGGACCATCCCTGATGGGCCACTCCCGTGCTGTCGGATGCGAGCAGTTTTGAGCCTCGACGCGACCAGACCTCCCCGCTTCTGGCCCAGATATAGACGGCTCCCGCCTCCTTGTCTTCGTAGGGATTGGCAACGATGGCGGTATTGCCGTCTCGGGAGATGAAGACGTTGAAGGAATTGTTCGCCCCCAGCTGGCCATGCTCCTTCCAGACGCCGCCGCTTCTGATCCAGACCGATGCACGGAGCAGGGCCGTGTTCCCGTCTCCTGAAAGCGCTACGGAAGTTCCATCGTCGATGAGCTTGGGTCCCTGTTGCGTCCAGACTCCGCCGTTTCTGGTCCAGACCCAGGCGGCATGGTCGCCGATCGCTCCGACGAGAGCAGTGTTGCCATCGGCGGATAGAGCGACCGAGTAGCCCTGCCCCACGCCGAGGTTATAGCTGAAGACTCCGCCTGTTCCCACGAGTTTGGGTCCCTGTTGCGTCCAGACTCCGCCGCTCCTGGTCCAAACCCATGCCGCCCCCACACTTGAAGGGGAGTAGCAGCAAACGCCGCTGTGACTATCGTCCTCGTATCCTCCGACAAGGGCGGTGTTCCCGTCGGCGGAGAGAGCGACGGTGACGCCTTGGTTCGCTGCGCTCACGGCGCCCGAACCGACCAGCTTGGGTCCCTGCTGGGTCCAGGTTTCTCCACTCCTCGTAAAGATCCAGACCGCGCCGGTACCCCCGTTGTCAGTCCAGGTCGCGCCGGTATCGTTGTCACCGCTCGCTCCGACGATGACCGTACCGCCATTCCGGGAGATTGCCAAAGCACCTCCCTGATGGATCGAGAACCCATCGGCCGCTGTCCCAACCAGCTTTGCGGACTCGGTCCACGTTCCTCCGCTGCGAGTCCAGACCCAGGTGGCACCGAAACCTCCGTGGTCAGAGGATCCTCCGACGACAGCGGTATTTCCGTCTCCCGAAATCGCGACCGCGGTTCCTTGCGAGGCCCTTCCAGGAGTCAGTGCAGTCAACTTCGGTCCCTGTTGCGCCCAGTTGCTTCCGCTCCGAGTCCAGATCCACGCGGCGCCAGTACCAGCAGGTGAATAATCGTCATCGGCCGTCTTGCCGTAGCCGGAAAAGTCGTCTGCGGGACCTCCGATGATCGCCGTATTGCCGTCTGCAGAAAGCGCTACGGACGTTCCCTGGCGCGCGCCAGGGAACGGGTAGTACGGGATCGGCCTGGAACCGTAGTACGGTGGTGAAGCGTCCGTCCCGACCAGTTTGGAAGCCTGCAGCGACCAGACGTCGTTCGTCCGGGACCAGACCCACGCCGCAAAGGGATCGGATGGCGATCCGACGATGGCGAGATTGCCATCTCCGGAAAGCGAGACCGAGGTCCCCTGGTAGATGCCATTTGGTGTCGCGAGACTCGGTCCCTGCTGCGTCCAGACTCCTCCCTTTCGCGTCCATACGCAGACGGCTCCCCCGCTGGCGGCTCCCGGAACGGTGCCTGGGCCGCCGATGATGGCCGTGCCGCCGTCCGCGGAAAGTGCCACTGAATATCCCTGAAAACCTTCGCTCGTTGCGACCTTCCCAACCAGCTTGGGCCCCTGTTGCGTCCAGACGCCGCCGCTACGCGTCCAGATCCAGGCGGCGCCCTGAGACCCAGCTGTTTGTGAGGCGATATTAGAAGGTACCGGATCGTCGAAGGGTCCTCCCACGATCGCTGTGTTTCCGTCGGCGGAGAGCGATACGGAAAAGCCTTGCTCCGAGTTCCAGATCGCCCCAGTGCCGGTCAGACCCGGTCCCTGCTGGGTCCAGACGCCGCCGCTCCGTGTCCATACCAGAGCTGCTCCGGCGTATACCCCGATCCCGTCGAAGGTTCCGCCCTCCAGCGGACGTCCGACGATCACTGTGTTTCCATCGGCCGAAAGGGCCACCGACATCGTCTGTTGATAGGGGTTTGTGCCGGTCAGTCCGGATGCCTGCTGGCTCCAGAGGCCGTTATTCGCGCTCCAGATCGAGGCACCATAGCCTCCTCCAACCGCGACCGTCAGTCCGTCGCCGGAGATGGCCACCGCGATTCCCTGGAAAACGACTCGGTTGCCCGTTTCGCTGAGTTTGGCCGACCTGGCCCAGACTCCTCGATCTCTGGTCCAGATCCAGGCGGCCCCCCGGTAATTATCGATGATGTCGCCTCCGACAACGGCGGTGTTGCCGTCCGCCGAGAGAGCCACGGAGAATCCCTGTCGAGCAGCCGCCATGGCGGCAGTCCCAACCAGCTTCGGACCCTGCTGCACATACTGCGCGAGGGACTGATGGGAAGAGAACAGCGTGCCGCACGCGAAGAGCAGCGGCAGGACTACCTGGCGAATCTTCATGAGAGCTCAGACCTTGGAATGCCGATTTTCGGAGTGACTCGTGATGCGGTCCCCCTCCGAGCAATGTTACTCTCAAGTTGCCGCGGGCGAGTTTGCTGGATAGGCTGCGCCGCGATGATTGACGCCGGAAAACCGAAGCCTGACGATTCTCACAACAGCGAGACCGCAAAGCCGCACACAGCCTCCTTCATCGCCATCGGCTCCGAAATGCTCGGGCCTACCCGCGTCGATACGAACTCGTTGAAAGTCACGGCCGCGTTCGAGTCATTTGGGATCGGGGTCATCCGCAAGAGCGTCGTGGGCGATACGCAAGGTGAGCTGGTGGACGAGATCCGCTACGCACTGGCGCACGCGGACATCCTCGTTACATCGGGAGGCCTGGGGCCGACCGAGGACGACATGACGCGCGAAGCGCTGGCGGAGGCGCTCGGGCTGGAGATGGAGGTCGACGCCGGGATCATCGACCGACTGGAGAAACGCTTCGCCGCGCGCGGTTGGAAAATGCCGGAGGTCAACAAGCGGCAGGCCAACGTCTTCATCGGCCAGACCACCCTTACGAACGAGCGCGGGACGGCTCCCGGGTTTCACATCGAGCAGGGGGGCAAGCACGTCTGGGTCTTCCCCGGGGTGCCGCACGAGTTGGAGTGGATGGTTGCTTCGTATCTGACGCCGTGGCTGGCGTCGATCACGGCCGGCCAGTCGCGTTTCCGGCGCGTTCTGAAGATCGCCGGGATGACGGAGTCGGGGGTGGAGGAGCGGCTCAAGCCGTACTACACCGCCCATCCCGAGCCGTTGACGATCCTGGCCACCGGCGGTCAGATCGAGCTGCACCTCGCTGCCGACGGTGCCGAATCGGAGGCGCTGGCGCTCATCGCCGCACTCGAGGCCGAACTGCTGGAGATCTTCGGCGACAAGATCTTCGGCGCCGATGACGACACGCTGGAGGGGATCGTCGGCCGGATCCTGACCGAGCGCGGCGAGACCGTCGCCACCGCCGAGTCGTGCACTGGCGGCCTGCTGGCATCGCGCATCACCGACGTTGCCGGGAGCTCGGCCTACTTCATGGGGGGCGCCGTCTGCTACACCGCCGCGGCGAAGACGGCGTTGGCCGGCGTGGATCCAGGACTCATCTCGGAACACGGCGAAGTCTCCGAGCCGGTGGCTATCGCGCTGGCCCGCGGCGCGCGCGAACGCTTCGGAACGACGTACGGGATCGGCGTCACCGGCATCGCCGGACCGGGCGGTGGGACGCCGGAGAAGCCGGTCGGCACCGTTCACATCGCCGTCGCCGGTCCAGGGACGCACAAACACCGCAAGATGCTCTGGCCGATGGAGCGCAGCCTGTTCAAACGGATTACGACGCAGTCGGCGCTCGATCTGTTGCGGCTGTTCATCGTGCGCGCATGACGGCGAGACGATCGCGAAGGGCACCGCCTCCCTCTCGATCCAGACGGCCTGCCTCGTGAATGGCGCCGAACGCCTCGGGATTGAAGCCGGACGCCTCGCTATCAAGACACGGCGCTTCGCGATTGAAGACCGCTGCTTCGACATTGAAACCGACTGCTTCGACAATGGAAAATTCTGCTTCGAGATTGAAAACGTCTCCTTCGAAGAGTGCTGCCCCGTCAATGTCGAGGCAGCCGTTTTCAATATCGAGGCAGCGGTTCTCCCTGTCGAAGTAGTTTTCTCCGTAGCAGTGGAGACGTTTCTTGATATCGAGGCAGACGTCGTCGCATGAGAGGCGCCACGCCACGATCGCGAGGCACTCGTTGTCATTCGGAGAGAACCACTGGCCGTTTGCGGGCGGGCTCCGACGAACACAGGGCGGGCTTGGCCCGCAACCCAACCCTTCTCGATGCGCGAGGAATAGGGGGCCGCAACGCGGGGGAGTTACGCGCGCGGAGGCGCGCCGGACAATCCAGCCCCGCGCTTTGCGCGGGTAGGTTGCGCCCAAGTTTGCCGGCCGCGGAGGCGGCCGGGACAACACCGGCCAAATCGCCTGAGAAGCGCGATCCTCCAGTTCCTGTGGCGGCCGCCTCCGCGGCCGCGCTACAAACCATCACCGATACCCCGCGCTCGCGCTACGCCGAGCGCGGGGCTGAGTTGTGGCAGCGCGCCTCCGCGCGCAACCAGTATCCATGCCGGCTGCGCGGGGGGACGTTGCGCATGGAGAAATCGTCGCGTCGTCGAGGAAACCAAGGGTTAGTAGTACAGGGTCCGTGATTCCACTCCGATCGGGAGACATACGGTTATCGCGGCGAGGGGAGGCTCACGAGCACGGACGTGATGACGAGCACGATCGTCGCGGCGATGACCTCAGCGGTGGCCGAACGGCGCAGGACCGCCGCCGCCGATTCGGTGCCGAGGAGCGGCCGCTGGCGGCGCCAGTTCCAGGCACCGAATCCGACCACGATCAGAACGACGCAGAGCTTGGCGATCAGCGTCAGGCCGTACGCCGTCGTCCAGAGTGCATCGAGCCGTTTCAGGTGGGTCCATGCGGTGATCACGCCGGTGAGTCCCAGGACGGCGAAGGCACTGAGCGCGAGCGGCGAGAAGCGGTGGACCATGTTGGCGGAGATGGAACCGCGGCGGATGGGTGGCAGATCGCTGTTCATGACGGTGGTGAAGCCGGCCACGAGCATGATGAAGAGCGTCCCGATCCAGAGGCCGCCGGCGAGGCGATGGATCGGATTTACGGCGCGGCTCCACTGGCCGTAAAAGAGGCTGGTCAACGGGCCGACGACGACGCCCGCGGCCGCGAGCGCCCAGCCGAGGCGAACGTGCGCCAGCGCCAGGGCCAGACCTACAACGGCCAGGGCGATGCACAGCGTCTGAACCAGCGTCGCGCCGTTGCCGGTGATCGCGCCGGCGATCGACGTGTGATTCTTTGCTGCCAGGCGTGGGAGCGTGAGCACGTAGAGGATCGTGGTGACCAGCGCGCCGATGAATCCGAACAAGGCCGCGCGCTGTGCGGCGCGCCGGGCGATGTCCACCTCCGCGGCGGCATCCGCGCGGAGGACGACGTAGCGAAAGGCGACGGCGCCGGTGGCGAAGAACGCTGCCAGGAAGCCGGTCAACTCGGTGAGTGCTTCGGAAATCGTAAAGTCCATGGCGCGCGTTAAAGCGTATTCCATGCCCGGAGTAATCGCGAGGCTCGATCCGTTAACGGATCACGACGCAGTCGGCGCTCGATCTGCTGCGATTGTTCATCGTGCGCGGGTGACGTACACTTTGTGTGCATGAAGCGGATGCATGTGACTCTGGACGAAGAGGCGCTGGAACAAGCGCGGCGGCTGACCGGAAAGAAGAGCTATTCCGAAACGATCAACCACGCGATCGCGCAGATCGTGAAGCAGGATCGCCTGCGGCAGGCGATCGATGCTCTGGCGAAAGACCCGAACCCGTGGTGGCCCGGATACGTCGAGGAAATGGCGCCGGATGTTGCTGAATACCTAAAGAAGAAAGAGAAGCCGCGCCGTCGAACAGCCGCGAGCACCGTCCGAGCGCCGCGCGTCAAGCAAGCGAAACTCCGTGGTTCTCGTTGACACGAGCGTCTGGATCCAGAAGCGGTCTGCCGACGAGCTTTTCGCGTTGGCCAACGATGAGTCGCTGGCAATTTGTCCGCCGATTCTTCAGGAACTGCTGCTGGGTGCGTGGGATCAAGTGCGAATGAACCGGGTGCACACGATTGCGGACAATTCGGGGATGCTTGACTCGCCGGTTCCCGTAGAGCGCTTCGAAGTGGCCGGCGCGATGTACTGTACCGCTCGCGCTCGATCGTTCACGATTCGTTCGTCGAACGATTGCCTTATCGCTGCGATCGCCATGCATCACGACGTCCTGCTGCTGCACGGCGATCGGGACTTCGATTACATCGCGCGGCTTTTCCCGCTACGGGCGCGCAACATCAACCCTTCCGCCTGAACGCGTTTGTGATCACGTCGTTTTAAAGCCATGCCCGGAGTAATCGCGAGGCTCGATCCGTTACGGAGCCGCATGATCGAAAGCTTTGCCCACCTCCAGCAAATTGCCCTCGACCGCGACCTCGCCGACGTCTTTCTGGAGAGCGACGAGCAGGAGCACGCCGTTCCCGGGGACCAGATCCTCGAAGCGCTGCGCCGCCGCCGCGCCGTGATGCGCGATTGCGTGGAGCGCGGCAAGGGCGGCGGCACGTCGATGGGGAAGCTGGTCGGCAACGAGGCCAAGCTGCTCAATGACGCCTTCCTGGCCGGGCGTACGTTCCTCGATCCGCTGACGGTCAAGGCCGAGATCTACGCGCTGTCGGTGATGGGGGAGAACTCGCGGATGGGGGTCATCGTCGCCGCGCCGACGGCCGGTGCTGGGGGCGTCGTCCCGGGCATGCTGCTGGCGCTGGAGGAAGAGCGCAACATCGATATTGAAAAGACCGTCCGCGCACTCGTCGTCGCCGGCGGAGTGGGCTCGATCATCGCCCTTTCAGCCAACATCTCCGGCGCCGCCGGCGGTTGTCAGAACGAGGTTGGCGTGGCCGCGGCGATGGGCGCGGCTGCCGTCGCCTACATGATGGGCGGAACACCTCGTCAATCCATTCACGCCGCCGCGATCGCTCTCAAGAACACCCTCGGCCTGGTCTGCGATCCGGTCGGCGGCCTGGTGGAAGTGCCGTGTGTGAAGCGCAACGCCATCTTCGCCGTCCATGGCCTCACCGCGGCGCAGCTCGCCCTCGCCGGCGTCGAGTCGGTCATCCCGATGGACGAGGTCGTCGAAGCGATGGTTCGCATCGGCCGTGCCCTCCCGCGCGGCCTTCGCGAGACCGCCGAAGGCGGCCTGGCCACCACCCTCACCGGCTGCACCATCGGCGATCGCCTCAAGACCGAAGCGAACGAACGCCGGGCGGAGCGGGCGGCGGAGAGGGAGCGGGCGGCCCAGGAGAGGAAGGAGTCGGTGCACTAGCTGCGCGGAGCGCGTTATCTGCGCTAACGCGCGTTGTCGGTTGTCTGCGCGCTGCGGCGCGCGTGGACCAGACGGAGGAGTCAGCCGAGTGCTGGTGAACCCTTGGAGTAGCTATGCCTGACGTTATCGAAGTTCGTTATGTGCGCGACTACACCGTCTGGATCAAGTTCGACGACGGTACGCAGGGTGATGTCGATATTTCGCGGTCCTTCAAAGGTCCGGTGTTCGAGCCGTTGCGCGATCGCGAGTACTTCAGGCAGGTACGGGTAAACCCTGATCTGGGTACGATCGTCTGGCCGAACGGCGCAGATGTCGCTCCGGAAACGTTGTACGAACGGGTCCAGGTGACGGCCTGACCACGCGCGCCGCAGCGCGCAGACAACCGACAACGCGCGCGAAGCGCAGACAACGCGCGAAGCGCAGTTACGGGTAATACCCCCGAATCGTCTTCGCCTTCCCCTCGCTCACCTGCACATCCACTGTGCGCCACTTCGATCCCGGCTTCACCCCCTCCGGCGGATAGAAGCCGAGGATGTATTGGGAGCGGAGCTCGTTCTGGATGTCGGTGTAGATGCGGCCCAGGTCGGAGGCTTGATCGATGTAGTAGGCGTTCCCTCCGGTCTCGCTGCAGAAGTGGCTGAGTTTGTAGCGGGCGTCGACTTCGCTCATCCGGATGCCGATGCCGATGGCGTAGATGGGAACGGCGGCGCGGCGGGCGTACTCGATGGCCTGATCGTACGAGAACTTCGAGGACGTGTCGTTGCCGTCGGTGACCAGGACCAGCGCGCGCTGTCCCTTCACGCCGAGGAAGTTGTAGAGCGAGTAGACGATGGCGTCGTAGAGAGATGTCGACTCTTCCGCGCGCAGTTTGGCCAGGCTCGCGTTCATATCAGCAAGGTGAGGTGACCAATGCTGGATGAGCTGAGGCTGTGAATCGAACGACACGAGAAAGGCGCGATCGCCCTTGCGCATCACGTTCGTGAAGAACTGCGAGGCTGCCTTCTGCGCCTCGGCCATCCGCGGCTGCATCGACGCCGAGGTGTCGATGGCAAGGCCGATCGAGAGTGGGAGGTTGGTCACGTGCTCGAACCTGGCCACCTTCACCGGCTTCCCTTCATCGAGCACGGTGAACGCCTGTTGCTGCAGGTCATTCACGGGATGGCCGTCGCGCAGGACGGTGGTCGGCATCTCGACGAGATGAACGTTGACCTCCTCCATGAACTGCGGCGCGTTGAACGTCACTACGTCTTCGATGGGTGGCTGCTCGGGAACGTCCTTGAGCGACGCCACCGCGCGGAGGTAGCCGATGCTACCGGTCGATGGGATGTCGATGACCTGCACGTACGGTGGTCCGAAGAGCGTGGCCACACGCGCTTCGTTGAGGAAGAGCTCGAGTCTGTCGAGTTGCTTTCCCTCGGGGACGTTGACGGCCATCTCCACGCGCGTGCGCCCATGCAGCTTCAAGGCGACGCGGGGCGAGACGATGTGGACGCGGAATGGATCGTTTCCGGTGTTCACGGTGGCCTCGTCGCCCCCGATCATTTCTCCTTTGTCGTTCAGGGCCATGGCGCGAATGCGATGGACCTGGGGAACGCTGCCGAAGTCGAGATCGAGGGCGTAGGGCGGCTGGCGTTTGCTCATGATCTTTCGTCCGTCGAGGTAGAACTCGACGGCGGCGACGCCTTCGCCCTCGACGACCGTATCGATGTGCTGCGTCCCGCTGAGCAACTCGTCCGGCAGAGGGAGGATGCGCAGCATCGGCGCGTTCGACTCGATCCTCTCCTTGATCGTCTCCAGCGCCGCCGCCGAGGTCTCCTTCAGCCGCTGCGCCTCGGGCGAGCCGGCGATCTCCGGGACGGTGATCTTCTGCTCGATGATCGCCTCGGCTGTGCCGTTCAAGTCGGCGATCTTGATGCGCGCCTGGTACTCGGCCGGCTGGAGGAGCCGGTCGACGACGACCGCGAGCTGGTCGGACTTGACGTCGGCGGGGTAGTCAAAGCGGTACCGATAGCTTTCGAAGAGTCTGTCGTCCTTCAGCACCTCGCCGACGACGTCGAGGCTGTAGAGCTTCGCTCCACCGACCTCCTTCAGGACGAGCTGCGCCCGCGGCACGAGAATCGTCATCTCGGCGGCGGTGCGGCTGCCCTGTTTCGCGGGATAGGAGACGGAGAGCTGCGCCGGCAGCGGCTTCGCGCCGGATGTGGGCATGACTACCGAATGGAAGATCTTGCGAACCTGCTCCGGATCGACCGCGGGCGGTTGGAAAAGCCGGGCGTTGTCGAGCGTCCGGAGTTGCACCGCTCGGATGGCACTCAGTGTCTGGTCGGATCCTGTGCACTCATCCTGCAGGTGAGTGATGAGCATGCGCGGCACGAGCCCGAACACTCGTTGCATTGCCGCTTCCTTGCTGCTGGTCGTGGCCACAACCATGTTCGAAAAGAGGTCGTATAGCGCATCCGAGCCGTTCGAATACGGTTGCCACAAGAGGTAGTCGGAACCCAGGCGCGGAAGATAGAAGAGGAATCGCGCTTGGCCCTCGAATCCCTTCAGACCGCGGTACGTCCAGAACTCCATCGGCTGAAGGAGGACGCAGTCGGGCGGAACCCAGATCTCGGGTTCTCCATGGAGTACGTAGGCACGCGCGCGGTCTGTGCTGAGCGATCGATAGCGTTCCTTTGCCGTGACCAGGCGCTCGTAGTAGACCTGCCGGAAGTCGCCGATTCCCTCGGTCAGGCCGTGCCGGCGCCAGAAGTCGTCAATGTAGAGGTCGCGCTGGACGTCGCTCTCCAGGATCAGGAAGGTATCGAGCTCCGTCTCCTGCATGATCGGCTCGACGTCGGTGAGGAACTGCCGGTAGATATCCGCGAGCTTCGCGATCCGCTCCTTGCGCTCGCGGCGCGAAAGCTTGACGACGCCTTGGGCCGACGGCGGCGGAAGCGTCTGTGCGACCCCGGCCAGGCCGAACGCAAAGAGGAGAAGAACGGCCGTGGCCACGGACAAAAACCGCCCACCTTGAACGCGCGCGAAGGGCTTATGCGCCGCGTTAGCGGCGACAAAGACGGTAGCCGGGGGTGCGAGCGTTTTTTGCGAGCACCCCTGGACCGATGCGATCCGAAATCGTGCCGCGTCAGCGGCACTGGAGTGGATGCCGGATGCTCCGGTGCCGCTGACGCGGCACGATTCTTGGGGATCTTCGTACCAGGGGTGCTCGCAAAAAGCGCTCGCACCCCTGGCTACCTTCTGTCGGCCGCTGACGCGGCGACGTAACATCCAAGCCCCATCACGCGCGAAGAGCGCAGACAACGCGCGGAGCGCAGACAACGCGCGGAGCGCAGACAACGCGCGGAGCGCAGACAACGCGCGGAGCGCAGACAACGCGCGGAGCGCAGGCAACGCACGAAGTGCAGACAACGCGCGGAGCGCAGCTCTCACGGGTAGTAACCGCGAATCGTCTTCGCCTTGCCGTCGCTGACCTGTACCTCCACGGCTCGCCATTTCGAGCCCGGCTTGACGCCCTCGGGCGGGTAGAAGCCGAGGATGTATTGGGAGCGCAGCTCGTTCTGGATGTCGGAGTAGATGTGTCCCAACTGGTTGGCGTTATCGATGTAATAGGCGTTGCCGCCGGTCTCGCTGCAGAAGCGGCTCAGTTTGTAGCGCGTGTCGACTTCGGTGCTCCGAATGCCGATGCCGATGGCGTAGATTGGAACCGCGGCGCGGCGGGCGTACTCGAGGGCCTGATCGAAGGAGAACTTCGATGAGGTGTCCATGCCGTCGGTGACGAGCACCAGCGCGCGCTGCCCTTTCACGCCGAGGAAGTTGTAGAGCGAGTAGACGACGGCGTCGTAGAGCGCCGTCGACTCCTCGGCGCGAAGCTTGGCCAGCCCCGCGTTCATGTCGGCAAGGCGCGGCGACCAGCGTTGGATGAGCAGCGGCTGGGTATCGAACGACACGAGGAATCCCCGGTCGCCCTTCCGCATGACGTTCGTGAAGAACTGCGAAGCCGCCTTCTGTGCCTCCGCCATCCGCGGCTGCATCGACGCCGAAGTGTCGATGGCCAGGCCGAGCGAGAGCGGCAGATTGTTCACGTGCTCGAACTTCGACACCTTCACCGGTTTCCCTTCGTCCGTCACCTTGAACGCCGCTTCGAGAAGGTCGTTGATCGGATGGCCGCCGCGCATCACGGTGGTCGGCAGCTCGACGAGGTGGACGTTCACCTCCTCCATGAACTGCGGCGTATTGATCATCACCAGGTCTTCGACCGGCGGTTGTGCATCCTCCTGCAGCGAAGCGACGGCGCGGATGTAGCCGACTCCTTCCTGGGCCGGGATCTCGATGGTCTGGACGTACGGCGGTCCGTACAGAGAGGCCATCTTCGTGTCATTGAGGAACAGCTCGACGTGATCGAGCTTCTTCCCCTCGGGGACGTTGACGGCCATCTCCACGCGCGTGCGGCCGTGAAGCTTGAAGGCGATGCGCGGCGAGATGATGCGCACGCGGAACGGATCGTTGCCGGTATTGAGGACGATCTCATCGCCGGTGATGGCCTCGGCGCTGTTGTTGAGCGCCACGGCGCGCACGTGGCGCACCTGCGGCACGTTGCCGAAGTCGAGATCGAGCGTGTACGGCGGCTGGTGCTTGGTCATCACCTTCTTGCCGTCGAGGTAGAACTCGACCGCCTTGATGTCGTCGCCGAAGGCGATGGTCTCGATGTGCTGGATCCCGCTGAGCAGATCGTCGTTGAGCGGCACGATGCGCAGCCGCGTGGTGTTCGAATCGATGTCGTCCTTGAGCTGAGACAGCGCCGTGGTGGCGCTCTCCTTCGCTTTCTGCTGTTCCGGCGTGTCGAAGATCTCCGGCACGGTGAGCTTCTGTTCGACGATGGCCTCGGCGCCGGAGTTGATGTCCTGAACGCGCACGCGGGCCATGTACTCGTTGGGACGGAGGAAGCGATCGATGACCACGGCAACCTTGTCGTCCTTGATGTCGCCGGGGTAGTCGAAGCGGTAGCGATAGTTTTCGAAGAGCTGGCCCTCTTTCAGCACTTCGCCGGTGACGTCGAGGCTGTAGAGCCTGGCGTTGTTGACTTCCTTCAGCGTGAGCTGCGAACGGGGCACGAGGATCGTGATCTCTGCGTCGGTGCGGCTGCCCTGCTTGGCCGGGTATTTCACGCTGATCTCATGGGGGAGTTGAGGCGCGCCCGGGGTCGCCAGGACGACGGAGCGGAGGATCTTGTGGACATCTTCCTCATTGACCGGCGGCGGCTCGAAGATACGCATGAGGTCGAACTTGTTCAACTGCGCCTGATAGACAGCGCGCAGGAATTCATCGCCGTCCTTGCACCGATACTCGAGGTTCGTCATCGACGTGCCTGGAGACGCCGGCCCGAAGACCCGTTGCGTGGCGGAATCGCCGTTGATGTCAGTTCCGATCTCGTCCTGCGAGATCAGCTCCTTCATGGCTTCGTTGTCGAACGGCGCGAAGAGCTTGTAGTCGATTCCGGCGCGCGGCTTGTAGAAGAGGAAGCGAACGTCGTGCCCAAGGTTCTGGACGAAGCCGTACTTCCAGATCTCGGCGGGCTGCATCAGCCGGCAATCGAACTTGATGCGCTCGTCAGGCTGGCCATGGATCAGAAAGATGCGGCCGCGGTCGGAGGAGACGTTCTTGAACTCCTCCCTCACGGTCTCGAGACGCTCGTAATACTGATCGCGAAAGCTGTGATTGGTCGTGCCGTTGGCGACGTCGCGGCGGCGCCAGAATTCGGTGATGTAGATGTCGTGCTGCGGGTCGGTCTCGAGAATGAGGTAGGTGTCGAGCTCCGCAGGATTCATGATCGGATCGACGTCGGTCAGGAACTGGCGGTACTTTTCGCTGAGGTTCTTGATGCGGTCTTTGCGCTCGCGGCGGGAGAGTTTGCGCACGCCTTGATCGGGGGCGGGCGGTTTCGCTTTCGCATCTGGTGCTGGGGCGGGAGCGGCCGCTGGTGCCGGCGGCGCCGGCTGCGGATCAGGTTGCGCGGGAGGGGTTTGTGCGAACGTCGCCACCGCGGCGAACATCACGGCAATCAAGACGGCAATGATCTTGTTCATCTGGGACCTCGGGATACGAAGGACAATAGACGACTCTCATGCGCATCTACCTCGACAACAACGCCACCACACCGCTGCACCCGGCGGTGCTGGAAGCGCTGGAAAGATCGCTGCGGGATGTCTTCGGCAACGCATCGAGCATTCATAAGGAAGGCCAGTCCGCACGCCGTGCGATCGAAGATGCCCGCGAATCGGTGGCGAGTTTGATCGCCGCCGAAGCGCGGGACGTTGTCTTTACGAGCGGCGGCACCGAGTCTAACAACGCGGCGATCTTTGGCGTGGCAGGACAGGATGGTCGTCATCACATTGTCACAACGGCCATCGAGCATCCCTCTGTTCTCGAACCGGTTACCGAACTGGAACGGCGCGGACACGCGGTGACGATCGTCGCTGCGTCGCGCAGCGGGGTCATCAACGCCGGTGCGGTGATCGCCGCCATCCGCCCGGAGACGCGGCTCGTGTCGATGATGCTCGCCAACAACGAGACGGGAGTCCTCCAGCCGGTGGCGGAAGTCGCGCGTGTCTGCCGCGAGCGGTCGGTCCATTTCCACTGCGATGCCGTGCAAGGGGCGGGCAAGGTCGACATCGATGTGTCGGCCCTCGGCGCCGACACGCTGGCGCTTTCCGCCCATAAGCTGCACGCGCCGAAGGGGATTGGTGCGCTTTACGTGCGCCGCGGGCTTTCCCTCGACCGCCACATCCTCGGCGGCGCCCAGGAGCGCCGGCGGCGGGCTGGAACCGAGAATGTGCCTTTGGCCGTGGCGTTCGGCGTGGCCGCGGAGATCGCGCGCGACCGCATTGACACCGGCGCATTGCGCGATGCGCTGGAGCGCGCGTTGCTCGCGGCCGGCTTTCCGATCGTCATCAATGGTGCCGATGTTCCGCGCATCCCGAACACGAGCAGCGTCACCTTCCGCGGCGCCGACGCCGAGGGGATCGTCATCGGGTTGGATCTCAGCGGCGTGGCGGTCTCCACCGGCGCTGCCTGTTCCTCGGGACGGATCGAGCCGAGCCACGTCCTGCTGGCAATGGGCCTGACCCCGGAGGAAGCCCGCGCCACGGTCCGCTTTTCGCTGAGCCGGTTTACCACGGTGGATGAGATTCAACGCACGGTGGCGCTTCTGAGAGAGATCGTGCCGCGGTGCGTACGCCAGGCAAAGGAAGCGTAGTCCGCCATTTCCCATTCGCACTTCGAGAGGAGAGCGGGCGTCCGCGCCTGCTCCCGACGGGCGTCTCGCCCGGCGGTGGGGCCGAAGGCGAACGTAACTTTTGGGTGAGAGACGGCGATGTCTCCATCCGCGTTTTTGGGATTCAACCTGCTTGATGGCTGACCCACCGCCGGGCGAGACGCCACGGCGGGAGCAGGCGAGACGCCCGCTCTCCGTCTTCGGCGCCTTCTACTCCGAACCCGAGTCCGGCCCTCACATCGAATAACCCTTGCCCAGTCACGGTTTGTTTGGCACAGTTGTCGACGGTCCTGATGTCTAACCACCACATTCTCGAGGGCGATCTCTCGCGCATTCAGTTGCCGGACGTTCTGACCTTCGTGTCCATGATCCGTGGGACGGGCAAACTGTTTCTGCGGCACGATCGGCTGGAACGGTCCATCCACTGGAAGGACGGCGAGATCGTTTTCGCTTCTTCCAACTCTCCCGAGCACTCCCTCGGCATGTTCCTCCTGCGCAACGGCAAGATCACGCAGGAGCAGTACGAGGAGTCGAAGCGGCGGGTGACCGCGCAGACGCGTCACGGCAAGCTCCTCGTGCAGATGGGAGCCATCTCGCCGAAAGAGCTCTGGTGGGGCGTGAAGAATCAGGCGCTGGAGATCATCTTTTCGCTCTTTAGCTGGAAGGAAGGGAGCTTCATCTTCGGGGACTCCACCGATGAGCTGGTGAACGAGCGGATCGTCCTGTCGATCAACACCGCCACCGTGATCATGGAAGGGATCCGCCGCCTCGACGAGACGGCCGTGATCCGGGAAAAGATCACCAGCCTGGAGATGGTCTTCCTGAGGGTGCCGGGGACGGTGCCGGATTTCGGATCGCTCGAGATGAGCGAGCACGAGGTCGCGCTCTATAAAAGCCTGGACGGGAAGCGGTCGATCCGCGCTCTGATCGGCGGCTCGGAAATGACCGAGTTCGAAGTGACGCGCATCCTCTTCCAGCTCCTCTCGGCGCGCCTGGTGGAAGTGGTGCCGGAGGAGAAGTCGTTCGGCCCCGTTTTCCTCGACGTCGAGGACTCGCCGGAGCTGCTGAAGGTGATCTCGACGTACAACGACATGTTCGGCCGCCTCTACGACGCGCTGCTGAACGCCGTCGGCGAGGAGTCGGCCCGCGACATCGTTATGACGGCGATGCAGAACGCCGAGAGCGACGAGCTCTGGAGCGGCGTCTTCTTCGACCAGTACGGCCGCTTCGACGAGAACATGCTGATCGCCAATATCTCCGAGCTTCCGTTCGAGCGCCGCAAGGCGGTGTTGGATGAGGGGCTGAACACGCTGCTGTCCGTCCAGCTCTTCGAGGTCTCGCAACACCTCGACTCGGCCGGGAAGGTGGATGTGTTCCGGTTCATCAGCGATCAGAAGGCGTCGCTGGAGTATTCGAGCCCATCCTGACGGCTCGGGATCTCATCCTGACGGCGAGCACCGCGAGCCTGTCAGGATCTTCGGTGAGACCGCGCGACAGGTGTCGTTGATCTCATCCTGACGGCGAGCGCAGCGAGTCTGTCAGGATCTCTGGTGATACCGCGGGACCGTTGAGTTATTGATCCCATCCTGACGGCTCGCGCAGCGAGTCTGTCAGGATCTCTGGTGATACCGCGCGACAGTTGATTCGCTCAGGTTAGACGGTATCCAGTCGCTGGGGTCGTTGATTCCATCGTGAACAAACCAACTGCCGCGCGGCACCACCGGAGATCCTGACAGGCTCGCTGCGCGAACCGTCAGGATGGACTGCCCCCAAATCAACTGCAGCGCGGCACCACCGGAGATCCTGACAGGCTCGCTACGCTCGCCGTCAGGATAGACTGCACCACCAGCATGTATCCGACTCTCCTCAAAATCGGCTCCTTCGAGATCACCACCTTCGGCCTGATGATGTTCGCGGCGTTCATCATCGGCGGGTGGGTGTTGACGCGGCAGTTCCGCCGCTACGGTCTCAGCGACGACGCCGCGTCATCGATCGTCATGGCGGCCGCGCTCGGCGGAATCGCCGGAGCGAAGATCTATTACGCGATTCTTTTCCGCGACTGGCACCTTCTGCTCGACCGCGCGGGCCTGGTCTGGTACGGCGGCCTGATCGGCGGCCTTCTTGGCTGCAGCGGCTACATCCTGGTGAAGAAACTCGATTTCTTCAACGTCGCCGATGCCGCCGCCCCGGGGCTGGCGATCGGTTACGCGCTCGGCCGCATCGGATGTTTCCTCGTCGGCGACGACTACGGCCGGCCGACGGATTCGTGGATCGGTATCGCCTTCCCCAAGGGATCGCCGCCGACGACCGCCGAGTCGCTCCGGCAGTTCGGAGTGCATCTCGACCCCTCGATTCCTCCTGATCAGATCTTGCGCGTGCATCCGACGCAGCTCTACGAGTCCGCCTCCGCGTTCGTGATGTTCGCGATCCTGATGTACGCCTCCCGCCGCCCCCACCCGAAGGGACGGATCTTCGGCCTCTTCCTGATCCTGATGGGCATCGAGCGCTTCCTCGTGGAGATCGTCCGCGCCAAAGACGACCGCTTCCTCGGGCCATTTACAGTGGCGCAGTTGATTAGCGTGATCGTGTTCGTGGTAGGGGTTGGTTTAATCCTGAACCGTCGCGAAGCGAGGGTTCAGGATCTCCGGTGAGGCCGCGCTGTGGGTGGCTATGTCTACATCCTCAGCAATAAGAGCCATCGGCTCTACATCGGTGCCACGACCGACCTTGTTCGGCGGATCACAGAGCACTGGCAGAAGAAATACCAAACAGCGTTCACAGCGCGATACCACTTCGATCATCTGGTCTACTACGAGGTAATGTCGGACTTTGCCGCTGCACTCGTGCGCGAGAGCGCGATGAAGCAGTGGCATCGTGCAAGAAAAGTGGCGTTGATTCAGCTCAAGAATCCGAACTGGCTCGATCTCACATGGCAATTGAACGATTTGTCGTTTCTGCGATGAGCCGGCGCGGCGCCACCGGAGATCCTGACAGGCTCGCTGCGCGAGCCGTCAGGATTAATACTTCGCAACCCGCGCTACATAACCATCAAAGTTCGCCCTCATCTCCCCAAGAGAATCCCCCCCGAACTTCTCCCTCATCGCGTCCGCCAGCGTAATCGCCAGCATCGCCTCGCAGACGACGCCGCAGGCGGGGACGGCGGTGACGTCGCTTCGTTCCCACTGCGAGCGATGTGGCTCGTGCGTTTCGATGTCGACCGAGGGCAGGCCGCGGCGCAAGGTGGAGATCGGCTTCATGTACGCGCGGACGACAACGTCCTGTCCGTTGGTCACGCCTCCTTCGAGGCCGCCGGCGCGGTTCGACGTGCGGTGATAGCGCCGTTCTTCGTCGAAGTAGATCGGGTCATGAACCTCGGAGCCGGCACGCCGCGCGGCAGCCACGCCGTCGCCAACGGACACGGCTTTGACGGCGTGAATGGAGAGGATGGCCTGGGCGATGCGGCCGTCCAGCTTCTCGTTCCACTGTACGTACGACCCGAGGCCGACGGGGACGTTGTGCGCGGCGGCGACGATCGTGCCGCCGAGCGTTTCGCCCGCTTCCCGGGCCTTGTCGACCGCGGCCACCATGGCGTCCTCGGCGTGGCGATTCACGGCGCGCAGCGGAGAATCGTCATCGACTGCGAGGAGCTCGTCCCACGACGGCGCGTAGTCAGAATCTCCCGCGGCGCCGACGGAGACGACGCCGGAACGCAGCTCGATACCAAAGTTGCGCAACAGTTCCTTGGCAATCGCCCCGGCGGCAACGCGCGAGGCCGTTTCGCGCGCCGAAGCGCGCTCGAGGATGTCGCGGAGATCGCGGCGGTCGTACTTCATCCCACCGATCAGATCGACATGTCCCGGCCGCGGTGCATGAACCCGCCGTTTCGCCACCTCGGCTGGATCGACATCCCACACACCCATCGCCGCTTCCCAGTTCCGGAAGTCGTCGTTGCGGACGACGATGGCGATCGGGGAGCCGAGCGTTTCGCTGCCGCGCACGCCGCCGGCGATCTCGACCTCATCGTGCTCGATCTTCATCCGCCCGCCGCGCCCATAGCCGTGCTGCCGGCGCGCCAGGTCGCGGTTGATCCGCCCGCGGTCGAGCCGCACCCCTGCCGGCATTCCGGTCACGATGACCGTCAGTTGCGGCCCGTGCGACTCGCCGGCGGAGAGGAACGTGAAGTGCGGCATCGTGGGGAAGTCTAGTAGATGCCGGGGATCAGCCGCTTCGAGCGCCGCATGTACTCGCGATAGCGGTCGCCGAAGTGCTCGACCAGCGCGCCTTCCTCCACCGCGATGCGATACGAGAAGCCGGCGATGGTCGCCGCCGCGATGATAGCCACACTGAGCCAGTTGCGGAAGGCGAATCCGAGCCCGAGGAACGAGAGCAGCGAACCGGTGTACGCGGGATGGCGAATGACGCCATAGAGCCCGCGGTCGACAAGCTCGTGACCCTCGCGGATGGAGACGTCGACGGTGAAGTAACGCCAGAGCGTGGCGATGGCGATCGCGCGGACGATGATGCCAATGACGATGAGACCAAGTCCGAGCCAGAAGGTGTCATATCCAATCCTCGCCGGCCGATAGCCCTTGACCATCGATCCAGCAAACGTAGCGATGGTGATCCCTCCCCACAACAACCACAGCGATCCGCGATCGCGCCGCGAAGCGTTGCCGCGGGCGTGTTTGAGGACCATGACCAGGAGTTCCGAAGCGACCCAGATGGAGGAGACGATAGCGAGGAGTTTTCCGTGAGTCATGGCGGAATGGTACGTGCTTGCTAGATGGGAGTTTCACACGCCGCACGCTACGTTTTTTTGCCCTCGCGCTACACTCGTCATCAATGGACAAGTCCTCCCTCCGCGACCTCTTCCCCGTCACGAAGAACGTCGTCTACTTCAACCACGCCGCCGTCGGACCGCTGTCGACGCGCGCGTACGAGGCGATGGAGACGTTCATCCGGGATCAGCGCGACTTCGGGGCGTTGCACTGGAAGGATTGGTACGCCGAGTACGTCCATCTGCGTGCGTCCGCGGCGAAGCTGATCGGCGCGGAGCCGGGCGAGATCGCCATCCTCAAGAACACCTCCGAAGGGTTGTCGTTCGTCGCGGAGGGGTTTCGCTGGGATCGGGGAGACAACGTCGTCACCACCGATCTCGAGTTTCCTTCCAACTCCACGCCCTGGAGAAAACTTGACAGGCGAGGGGTTGACGTGCGCGTGGTGCGGAGTCACGACGGCGCCTTCACCGTCGATGACGTCGCGCGCTGCATCGATGGGCGGACGCGCATCGTCACCGTTTCGTCGGTGGCCTTCCACAACGGCTTCGCCGCCGACCTCGACGCTATCGGCGACCTGTGCGCGCGGCGCCACGTCCTCTTCTGCGTCGATGCCATCCAATCCGTCGGCGTCCTCCCGATCGACGTGAAGCGGTCGAAGATCGCCTTCCTGGCCGCCGACGGGCACAAGTGGATGTGCGGCTCCGAGGGGGCGGCCATCTTCTTCGTCGCGGCGGAACATCGCCACAAGTTGGAAGTGCTCGAAAACGGCTGGACGAACATCGAGCGCAAGGGGAAGTTCATCGACTGCCCGATCGACCTGATGCCGGACGCGCGGCGATTCGAGGCGGGGTCGTTGAACACCAGCGGCATCTACGGACTGCGCGCCGCCATCGACCTGCTGCTGGAGATCGGGATTGCTGATATCAGCGAAGAGACGACACGTATCGCCGCGCTGCTGGCGAACCGGCTCGACGACATCGGCTGGCGGGTGGCCTCGCCGCGTCCTATCCGCTCCGGGATCGTCGGTGCGATTCCGCCGCCGGGCGAAACGTCACTCCTGAAGTGGCACCGTCTGCTGGAGGAAAACGGCGTCATCTGTGCGCCCCGCGAGGGGATGCTTCGCTTCTCACCGCACTTCTACAATGTGGAGAGTGAGATCGACCGGGTCATCGACGTGCTGAGAGGCGCTGCCGCGCACGCTTGACCATCCGAGAGGGAGACCTCATCATCGTTTCATGCCTGTCATGACGATTCTTCTCAGCGTGATCGCCCTGGTCATCGGCGCGATTCTTGGCGTGATCAGCGGCTGGGTGGTTGCGAGCGCGAGGAAAACCGGCGAGATTCAGCGTGCCCTGGCCGAGCGCGATCTCGCGCGCGCGGAGCGCGAGCGCAGCGAGGCGGTGGCGGCCGAGGCGCGCCGCGTGGCGTCCATCGAATCGCAGGCCCGCGCGGTCGCCGAGACCCAGGCCGGCTTTCTGAGTGATACCCGCAAACAGATGGAAGAGGCATTCGCCGCCACAGCGCAGAAAACGCTCGCATCGATCAGCACGACCTTCCTCGAACTGAACAAAGCGCACCTCGACGGCTCCAAAGGGGAGATCGTCTCCTCGCTCGACACCAAGAAGGCTGAGATCGGCACGATGCTCCAGCCGTTGCGCGAAATGCTCGACCGCTACGCCGGAGATCTGACCAAGAGCGAGCATTCGCGCAACGAGGCTTACGGCGGCCTGCAGGAGCAGATCCGCTCGCTGCTTGCGGCGCAGGAGCTCTCGCAGCGCGAAGCGACGCGCCTGGCAAACGCACTCGACTCGCCGGCCGTGCGCGGCTCGTGGGGGGAGAACTCACTGCGGCGCTGCATCGAGCTGGCCGGAATGAGCGAGTTGTGCGACTTCGACGCGCAGGAGACCTTCCTGAGCGATGAGGGACGGCGTCTGCGGCCGGACGTCGTCATCCATCTCCCCAACAAGCGCGTGATCGCCGTCGACGCCAAGGTGCCGCTGACCGACTACAGCATCGCCGCCAACGAGAGCGATGAGCCGCGCAAACGGGAGGCGCTCGTCGCCCACGCCCGCACGCTGCGCCGCCACATCGAATCGCTCAGCCGCAAGGAGTACCAGGCCAGCGTAGGCGACAGCCTCGATTTCACGGTCATGTTCCTCCCCGGCGAGCACTTCCTCTCCGCGGCCCTGGTCACCGATCCGATGCTCTTCGAGTACGCGGTCGAAAAGAAGATCTATCTGGCCTCGCCAACCGTCCTCCTGCCGCTGTTGCGCGCCGTGGCCGCGGGATGGAAAGCCGAGCGCACCGAGGAGAACGCCAAGAAGATGCACGACGCCGGCGTCGAGCTCTTCAACCGTTTCGTGAAGGTGATGGACCTCATCTCCGAGATCGGCGGTGCGCTGGCAAAGACCGTCGAGCAGTACAACAAAGCGATCCGTTCCATCGACACGCGCCTCTGGCCGAAAGGACAGGAACTGCAACGGATGGCCGGCAGCGGCAAAGAGCTGGAGCCGCTCTCCCAGGTCGACACCGTCCCCCTCGAGTCGTCGAAGCTGCGTTTGACGATGCAAGGGGAGGAGCCGGCGGAGGTGTTGCCGTTCCCGTGAGAGCGCTTCGCGCGTTGTCTGCGCCTTCGGCGCGTTGTCGGTTGTCTGCGGCTATCGCCGCGTGGACGACGTTGGAAGAGTAGGGCGAGAGGGCAGGGCTCGAAGTGGGGTTAGATGGATCCGTGAAAACAACCATCGAGATTTCGGACGAGTTGTCCATGAAAGCCGAAGAGGCTGCCGCCTCGAGAGGCGAAACACTCCAAGAGTTCGTCATCGGAGCGCTCACGGCACGCATCGAGTCAGTGACCCAGCCGGCGTCTCATCTATCCGGATGGCGTAGCGTTTTCGGACTCGCCGACCCGAAGATGGTTCAGGGGATTGACACGCTGATCGCCGCAGAGTTCGAACAGGTGAATCCCTCCGAGTGGCTCCCCTCACCCCGACGAGGCCGCCGACGTCACAAGTGACCACCGACAACCGACCACGCGCCGCAGCGCAGACAACCGACAACGCGGCGAAGCCGCAGACAACGCGGCGCGAAGCGCCGCAGTTATGCTATTCTCGCCCCCCATGAACGCCCCCCTGAACGAGGTAAACGAGTCGACGGTTTGTCCGGTCGACTCGTCGCTTTGGCTATAGCGCCTCCCTTCTGACAACCTCGTCTCGATGGTGTAGCGCCTGATCCCGTCAGTATCCACGCGCCGACGTTCAGGAGCTTCCCAATGATCACCGTTGTCGATAACTACGATTCGTTCACGTACAACCTGGTCCAGCAAATCGAGCGGATCTCCGCGTTCGAGCTCCAGGTCGTCCGCAATGACGCCTTCGAAGTCGATGCCCTGCTCGACCAGGAGCCGGAAGCGATCGTGATCTCGCCCGGCCCCGGTACGCCGGCGCGCGCGGGCCGGATCCTCGAGCTGATCCGCGCGAACGAGTCCATCCCGCTCCTCGGCATCTGTCTCGGGCACCAGGCCATCGGCCAGGCGTTCGGGGCGCGCATCGTCCGCGGGCGCGTGCCGGTGCATGGCAAGCTCAGCGAAGTCCGGCACGAACGGCGCGGCCTCTTCGCTGGCTGTCCGACGCCGATGCAGACAGCGCGTTACCACTCGCTCGTCGTCGACCGCGATTCGCTCCCGGACGAGCTGCGCATCGACGCCGAGACCGACGACGGCGTAATCATGGCCATCGCTCATCGCGACCGGCCGATCTACGGCATCCAGTTCCATCCCGAGTCGTATGGCACCGAGGGGGGCGACAAACTGATCGCCAACTTCCTGGCGGAGGTGCGCCAGTGATCGACATCGCCATTCGACGGGTCGCGGAAGGGCAGCACCTCGACCGCGACGAAATGCACGAGGTGTTCAGCGAAGTGATGGACGGCCACGCCACCGACGTCCAGAAGACCGCCTTCCTCATCGCATTGCGCATGAAAGGGGAGACGGCGGACGAGATCACCGGAGCGGCCATGGCCATGCGTGAGCGCGTCACGCCGCTGACGGTCGACCGCGAGCGGATCATCGACACCTGCGGCACCGGCGGCGACGGGCGCGGAACGTTCAACGTCTCCACGGTCGCCGCGCTCGTCGCCGCCGGCGCGGGCGCCTCGGTGGCCAAACACGGCAACCGTGCGGTGTCGTCGTCGTGCGGCAGCGCCGATGTTCTCTCCGCGCTCGGTGTGAACATCGACCTCGACGCGGCCAGGATGAGCGAAGTCCTTCGCCGCACCGGCATCTCCTTTCTCTTCGCCCCCAAACTCCATCCCGCCATGGGGGCGGTGGCGGCAATCAGGCGCGAGCTCGGCGTGCGGACGATTTTCAACGTCCTCGGTCCGTTGACGAATCCTGCCTTCGCACGCCGCCAGGTTCTCGGCGTCTATTCGCTCCATCTCGTCGACGTCGTCGCCCGCGTTCTGCTGGCCCTCGGCGCCGATCACGCCGTCGTCGTCCACAGTCACGACGGCCTCGACGAGATCTCCATCTCCGCGGCCACCTGCGTCTGCGAGGTGCGCGGCGGCGAATTGCGCAGTTACGAGTTGCGGCCGGAGGAGATCGGCGTCGAACGCCACAACATTGATGAAGTCGCCGGCGGCGACAGCCGCGAGAACGCGCGAATCGCGAGGGAGGTACTCGGCGGCGGCAGCGGTCCGCGTACCGAGATCGTGGCCGCCAATGCCGGGGCAGCGCTCTACGTATCGGGCGCCGCACCCACCATCCGCGACGGCGTGACGATGGCGCGCGAATCGATCGCCAGCGGAAGCGCGATGGCGAAGTTGCAGGAGCTCGTGGCGGTGACGAATGAGTAGCGGCACGTCCATGACCATCCTCGACGACATCGTCTCCCGCACGCGCGCGCGCCTCGGCAATGAACCGCCGCCCGGCCGCGCCGTCGCCCACGATCCGCCCTTCGCACTCACGGCGGCGTTGCGAAAGGACCGCGTCAACGTCATCGCCGAGATCAAATCCGCCTCGCCGTCAGCCGGGCCGATCGTCGACAATCCTGACGTTGAGGCCATCGCCGCGGCGTACAAGGAAGGCGGCGCCGCGGCCGTCTCCATCGTCACCGAGCATGAGTTCTTCCACGGTTCACGGGAGTGGATCGCGCGAGTGGCCGGCCTTCCGGTCCTGATGAAAGACTTCATCATCGACGAGTCCCAGCTCATCCGCGGCGTCGCGGCCGGCGCAAGCGCCATCCTGCTCCTGGCGTCGCTGCTCGATGCCGCGCAGATCCGCGACTTCATCGCCTGTCTCGATTCGTATTCCTGCGATGCCCTCGTCGAAGTTCATGACGAGGCAGAGCTGGATCGCGCGATCGGCGGGGGCGCCCGCATCATCGGCATCAACAACCGCAACCTGCGCGATTTCAGCGTCGACCTCGGCGCGTCCGAGCGGCTCGCGCCGCGGATTCCCGACGGCGTTCTCCGCGTCGCCGAGAGCGGGATCAAGACGCGAAGCGATATCGATCGGCTGCGCGCCGCCGGCTTCGACGCCTTTCTCGTTGGCGAATCGCTGCTGCGGCAGACGGACCGCGCCGCCGCAGTGCGGCAACTGGTGCTCGGGATATGACCAAGATCAAGATTTGCGGCATCACCAGAGAAGACGACGCGCTCTTCTGTGCCGAGTGCGGCGCCGACTTTCTCGGCTTCATCTTCGTGCCGGCGTCGCCGCGGTATGTCGAGCCGGAGAAGGCGGGAGCGATTGCGGCCCGGCTGCGCGAGAGCGGCCACGCGCCGAAATTCGTGGGCGTCTTTCAGGATGCCTCGGCCGGCTACATTCGCGCGATCAGCAGCGTGGCCGGGTTCGATATCGTTCAACTGCACGGCAGCGAAACCGACGACGACATCAGCGCGCTCGGTATCCCGGCCATCAAGACGCTCCACGTCGGCGAGACGCTGCCCGACACCCACGCCGCCCCGACCGCGGCCTGGCTGCTGTTCGACACCTACGACGAACGCCGCAGCGGTGGTACCGGGAAACGTTTCGACTGGGCGCTGCTGGCCACGTATGAGCGCTCGAAACCGTTCTTCCTTTCCGGCGGCCTCAAACCCGACAACGTCGTAGCCGCCATCAGCCTCGTGCGCCCCGACGCCATCGACGTCGCCAGCGGCGTCGAGGCTTCGCCCGGCGTGAAGGATCACGCCAAAGTAGCGCGTCTGTTCGAGCGTGTGAGGAGATCATGAAGCGCTCGAACCTTCCCGACCGCCGCGGCTACTTCGGCGAGTTCGGCGGCAAGTACGTTCCCGAAACGCTGATGGCCGCGCTCGACGAGTTCGAGACGGCGTATCGCGGTCTGCGCCGCGACCGCGCCTTTCGCTCCGAGCTCGACGACGTGCTGCGCGACTTCGTCGGACGCCCGACGGCGCTCACCGAGGCGAAACGGTTCGCGGAGCTGTGCGGCGGTATGCGCCTCTTCCTGAAACGCGAGGACCTCAACCACACCGGCGCGCACAAGATCAACAACGCCCTCGGCCAGGCGCTCATCGCAAAGCGGATGGGCAAAAAGCGGATCATCGCCGAAACCGGCGCGGGCCAGCACGGCGTGGCCACGGCCACCGCCTGCGCGCTCCTCGGGCTCGGCTGCGTCGTCTACATGGGCGAGGTCGACATGGCCCGGCAGGAGCTGAACGTTTTCCGCATGAGACTCCTCGGCGCCGAGGTCGTGCCGGTGACGAGCGGCAGCCGGACGCTGAAGGACGCCATCAACGAAGCGATCCGCGACTGGGTCACGAACGTGCGGACGACGCACTACATCATCGGCTCGGTGCTGGGGCCGCATCCGTATCCGCTCGTCGTGCGCGACTTCCAGTCGGTGATCGGACGCGAGGCACTCGCGCAATTGCGGAAGAGAACGGGCTCGATCCCGGATGTGGCCATTGCCTGTGTCGGCGGCGGCTCGAATGCCATCGGACTCTTCTACGAGATGCTGAAGCACGACTCGATCCGGTTCATCGGCGTCGAGGCGGGTGGACGCGGCCCGAACCTCGGCGATCACGCCGCGCGTTTCAGCGGCGGCGCGCTGGGCGTGCTGCACGGCACGCGCTCGATGGTGCTGCAGGACGAGTTCGGACAGATCGCCGAGACGCACTCGATCTCCGCGGGCCTCGACTATCCCTCCATCGGCCCCGAGCACGCCTACCTGCAGCAGATCGGCCGCGTCGAGTACTACGACTGCAGCGACGACCTGGCGCTCGAAGCGTTCCACAAGCTGAGCGAGTGCGAGGGCATCATCCCCGCCCTGGAGTCGTCGCACGCCCTCGGCTGGCTGCTGCGCAACGGCGCGTCGATCGGCAGCGGGAAGATCGTGATCGTCAACCTGAGCGGCCGCGGCGACAAGGATGTGCCGCAGATTGCGGCGCTGGAGGGGCGATGAACCGCGTTCGCAAGCTTTTCCAGCGATTGAAAACCGAGCATCGCTGCGGGCTCATCGCCTACATCACCTGCGGCGACGGCCCGACGATCGAGATCATCCGCGCGCTGGAGGATGCCGGTGCCGATGCCATCGAGCTCGGTGTGCCGTTCTCCGACCCGATCGCCGACGGACCGGTCATCCAGGCCGCCGCGATGCGGGCGCTGAAGAACGGGACAAAGATCAGCGACATCTTCACGATCGCCCGCGCCGTCCGGGAGCGTAGCGAGATTCCGCTCATCGCCTTTTCCTATCTCAATCCAGTCCTGCGTCATGGGATCGAGAAATTTGCGGACCATGCCCACGCCGCCGGTATCGACTCCGTGCTGCTGACCGATCTCCCCGCCGAGGCCGCGGCGGAAGTGAAGCCGGCATTCAAGGCTAAAGGACTCGGCTCGATCTTTCTCCTCGCGCCGACATCGAGCGATGCGCGGATCGCGGTCGTCGATCGCGCCAGCGACGACTTCATCTACTACGTCTCGACGATGGGCGTCACCGGCGCCCGCAGCGAGCTCGATCCCGCGCTCCTGACGCGTCTCGATGAAGTCCGCGCGCAAGTCAGGAAACCGCTGGCCGTCGGCTTCGGCATCTCCAAACACGAACACTTCGCCTTGCTCCAGGACCGCTGCGACGCCATCGTCGTCGGCAGCGCCATCGTGCGCGCGGTGGCGGATGGCGATGAGATCGGCGCGGCAACGCGTGCTGGCGAAATTGTTCGGTCCATTAGGATGATATAAGTGAATGAGAAGCGAAAGGAAGAGACGATGAAAGCCTTCATGTACGTTGCGCTGGTAGCCATACTGTCACTCGCCATTTGTCACACCGAACCTTTGCTTGCACAATGCCCCGATTGGCAGGCCAATGGGACGCAGGCAGCCACTTTGACGAACTGCCTTGTCGGCATCGGCATCGGCACAACGACCCCGACCGCCCCATTGGACGTGAGCGGAAAAATTCGCTCTCGTACGAACAATGCGTTCGGACTTCAATTCAATAAGGCCGATGGAACCGCCGGTGACGTTGCGGGCCTCGACTTTCAAAATGCCCTGATCCTCAAGGGTAGCGGTGGTGGCCTGCTCATCCGCGACGCGACGAATTTCAACACGCGTATGACGATTCAGGACGCGGGCAATGTCGGCATTGGCGTGGCCGTGCCCCAACAACTTCTGCATGTAGGCACTGGTGCGATCGAGATCTCTTCCGGGACAGCCAGCTCCGATTCCTATCAGAACCGTGCCGTGTCTCTCGTGTTCAGCCGACCCGACATACCGACGTCCTGGCTGAATAGGATCACCAACAGCTGGAGCGGAAACAACTTCAGCTCAACAATGAATTTCGAAGTCAACAGTGGCCAGTCAACGTATGCCACGCCTCTGACGTTGACCGGCAACGGGAGGGTGGGGATCGGTACGCCTTCCCCGGAATGGCCGCTCCATGTGAATGGCCGAATGATGACGGGAGTAATACCGCCGAACGACACCACAGAGGGCATCCCGGGGCTGCTGCTGGCGAGCCGTGGTCCTGTTGGCGGCAATTACACCTGGCAGCTCCTCAGCAGCTCGAACTACAACCCTTCGGGTATATCCCCGAATGGCGTGGATCTATGGGAGTATCCGGACAGCGGGACGTTCGGCTGCTGTATACCGCGTATCACCATCAAGAGAACGTCGGTTGCGGCGCCGCAGACGTTGATCATCGACGGAGCCGGGCATGTCGGAATCGGCATGAGTCCCGGTAGTGGGTATTCGCTCGACGTCGCAGGATCAATTCACGCCACGCAGGTCATCGGCGCCACGTATCAGGATGTCGCCGAATGGGTTCCTGCGACCGTGAAGATGTCACCCGGTACTGTCGTCGTGGTGCAGCGCGGCGCGAAGAACACGGTCATGCCGTCGACCGCTGCGTACGCGACCAGCGTCGCCGGCGTCGTCTCCGAAAAGCCGGGCGTAATTCTCGGCGAATCGAGTGAGTCAAAGGCAATGATCGCTACGACCGGCCGCGTGAAAGTGCACGTGGATGCGAGCGGCGGAGCGATTGAGGCCGGCGACCTCCTCGTTACCAGCGGTAAGCCGGGAATGGCGATGAAGTCGCAGCCCGTCGACCTCGGCGGCGTGAAGATCCACCGTCCCGGGACG
>JADGNY010000032.1 GCA_017883235.1 Thermoanaerobaculia bacterium
CGAGAGCGCTCGAAGGCGCGCGAATGACGTACGCGTGAAACGCCCCCTCATCCGCCTTCGGCACCTTCTCCCCCAGCTGAAAAGCGCTGGGGGAGAAGGCTCTCGACGAGTAACAGGATGCCGACGATTCCAGTGAGGTGTGAGAAATGTGGCTATCGCGCGTTGTCGGTACTCAACGCTCGTTGGTAATCTCCGGCATCCAATCCCGCGGTGTTGGATTAACGACCACGCGCGCCGCAGCGCGCAGACAACCGACAACGCGCGAAGCGCAGACAACGCGCGAAGCGCAGTGCGTCGTTCAATCGTGGACGATTTCCGACCAGGGGAGCTTGCGAACCTGCAGCACTTTCTCGTCGATCTGCTGCTGCGTGGCGCGATCGCCGAGGACCCGTCGAAGGTACTCGACCTCGGGCGAGACGAGCTTGTTGTGTTTCGGCAGCAGGCGGAGGGCAGCGCTTTGCAGGTTGCGTTCGGACACGGAAACGGTCTTCGAAACTTTCGTGGCCTTGTCGCTCATAAGCATGGCAACGGCGATGAAGGCCCAAGTAATCCTGACGGCACGCCTACCTCTTCCGGCCCATTCCGGCGGTTCGAACCGCCAGCGTGGTACGGAACGCCAGCGACTGCTGCACCGCCGCCGGCCGCTCCGACGCGCAGCGGCAGAGCGCGCAGTGCACCCCATCGACGTGTGCCGCCCGCGAATGCCCGCAAACTTCGCAAAGCCGTTTCTCCATGACACTCATCCTTCTCAAAGTTCGTGCCGGAAAATTGTCGCCGAGGTGCGGCGGGGGATGACGAAACTCTGCAATAGGTGGAATGGGGCCAGCTGCAGGGCCCCCCGGCTGCGCTCGCCCTTAGACTGTGCGGCCGCTTTCGCAGACAATGGTGTTTCTCCACGGGGTAGAGGCGCATGTCGGAAGATCTCTTCGAAGCCATCCGTAACAACGATGCAGCGGCGGTCGCGGCGCTGCTCGATGGGGATCGCTCGCTGATCGGTGCGCGGCAGGATGGCATTACGCCGATTCTCTTCGCGGTTTACAACGGACATGCGGAGCTGGCGCGGCTCTTTCTCGATCGCGGTGCTGTATTGACGTTTGGCGAGGCGTGCGCGCTCGGTGACTCGGCGCTGGCGTTGCGGATGCTCGATGGCGACCCCGCGCTGCTCGATGCGTATTCGGAGGATGGGTTTCCTTCGGTCGGACTGGCAATCTTCTTTCGCCAGCCGGAGCTGGCTCGGACGCTGATCGAGCGCGGGGCGGACGTGAATGCGGCCGCGCGCAATGCCTTTCGCGTGGCGCCGGTTCATGCCGCGGCTGCCGTCCGCGACGCCGCCACGATGACGATGCTCCTCGACCGCGGCGCGGACGCAACCGCCCGTCAGCAGCTTGGATACACCGCCTTGCACACCGCCGCGCAGCTTGGCGACGAAACCATCATCGATCTTCTCCTCGCCCGCGGCGCCGATCCGCGCGCCGCCGGTGATGACGGCAAGACTCCCATGGATCTCGCCGCCGCACATGGACATGTTGCAATCGTGAAACGTCTTTCTTCCTGAACCGTCTGAACGACATATATATGCGAAAACCAGCCATCGCCTTTGCCCTGACCGTTTCTCTGACCATTTGCGCGGCTGCCCACGCCGCGATCACCGGTTCGGTCGTCGATCTGGAAGGGAAACCGATCGCGGGCGCCACCGTCCGCGCGTTCGCGGCCGAGGGGTCGGACGCCATGCGCGCGCGGCTGGTGGCCGGCAAGATCGAGCGCGACCCGGTGGCCTCGGTACAGTCGGCCGAAAACGGGTCATTTACGATCGAGCTGAAAACTCCGGGCGCCGTCGACGTGACGATCGACGCCCCCTCTCGCCGCCGCACGACGATTCCGACCGTCGACGGCGACGACCTCGGCTCGATCGTTCTCGCCTCTCCGTCGACCCGTACCGCACGCGTCACCAGCGGCGGCAAGCCTGTGGCGAATGCGATCGTCGTCTCCGGACTCGACGTCGAGCGGACGAACGCGTCGGGCGAAGTGCCCGCGGAGGTTGGTGGGAGCTACGTCGTCGTCCATCCCGACTACGCGATCTCGACCCGCGGCAGTTTGGCGAACGCGACCGAGATCAAACTGAGCCGCGGTGTCGCCGTTCGCGGCCACGTCGTCAAAGGAGCCGATCCGATCGCTCACGCCATCGTTTCGATCAACGGCTGGCCGCTGGCGGAGACGGGTGACGACGGGACGTTCGCGATCGCCCACGCTCCCGACGGCTGGCAGTCGATCTCCGCCGTTCACGGCAGCGACGTCGGATCCGCCAACCGCTCGAAGGCGGCGTCCGTCGAGATCCCCCTCGCCGCGGGGGCCACGTTCACCGGCACCCTGCGCGAGATCAAGCGCGGTGTGGCCGTCTCCGGCGCGCGGATGGCGCTGAATGGGCCGGACGATACGTCGGCGATCGCGGTCACCGATGCGAAGGGGAGCTTCACGTTCGCTCCGCTTCTCCCGCGCTCCTATTCGATCAGCGGGATGCATCCTTCGTATGCCATCGAGCAGGCCGGCATCGCGCTCCCGGCGAAGCGAAGCCGTGTCTTCACGGCGCAGGCGTTTGCGCGTGCGCGGGGGCATGTCCTCGATGAGGACAAAAAACCGGTGGCGGGAGCAGTCGTCTCCGCGGGCAGCCCCGGCCTCGCGCGCGCTCGACCGACATCGACGAATGCGGCCGGCGAATTTGCCGTGCGTGTCACGACAAGTGCGTCCTTCTCGCAGCCGTTGCCGGTCTATGCCTGGAAGCGCGACTATGTCACCGGCAACTCGCCGTCGCGAATCTGGCAGCCGGGCGAGGTCCGCGACAACGTCAACATCACGCTCGTGCACGGCTTCGTCGCGCAGGTGCGCGTCCTCGACAAGCGCGAACGTCCCGTGCCCAACGCGCAGGTGAACGTTACCCGCAGCGCGGGGCAGGGAGCGGACCGTTCTTTCATCGCGTGTGCCGATCCTTCCCTTCCCGACTGTCACCGCACGAACGCGGATGGCCTGGCCGCCGTCAGGACTACCGAGGGACGCCACGATCTGATGGTGTTCGGTGATGACGTGGCGCCGGTGCGGATGCCGAATCAGGTGCTGTCCGCGCGTGCCGCGACAATCGTCGTGCACGTTGACCGCGGCGTCGAGATCAGCGGGCGCGTCGTGCTCGCCGACGGCACGCCGGTCGCCGACGCCATCGTGGAGACGCCGACGGGGATCATGCCGCGGAATGCCAACACCGCTTCCGACGGGACATTCAAGATCGCCGGCATCGCCCCCGGCGCGACGATGGTCACGGCGTTCTCCAGCGATCGCCGGCTTTCGTCAACGCCGCGGTCCGTCACCGCGCCGGCCAGCGATGTGACGATCACGATGCCTCGGGGGGCACGCATCGAGGGGCGCGTCCTCGATCGGGCAACGCAGCAGCCGGTCACCGACTTCACGATTCTCCTGCCGGCGCGCGCCAACGCGAACGTCATCGGTCCCGGGAGCTCGTTCCAGGGCGGTCAGCCGATCCATGCGGACGATGGCCACTACGCCCTCGACAATGTTCCTCCCGGCCAAGTGCAACTCATGGTTCATGCGACCGGGTATGTGGCCGCCACGCGCGGCGACATTACGGCCGAGGATGGAAAGACAGTCAGTGGTATCGATATCTCTCTCGACCGCGGTGCGTCGGTCTCCGGCCGCGTCACCGCGGCTGGCGCCCCTGTGGCCGGCACGCAGGTACGCCTGGCCTTCCAGCGCGCGGCGTTCGTCGGCAATGCCACGACGGACGGCGACGGGTTGTACACGCTCGAAGGGTTGGCGGAAGGGGATCACACGATCGAGTTTCAGAAGCAGGGATTCGTCCTCCTGCACAAGCCGGTCACGATCACGGCAGGGAAGGATCTGAATCTCGATGCGGAGCTCGATCCCGGCCACGAGCTGCACGGCCGCGTCGTCAACCACTCGGGCCAGGGGATCGCCATGGCGAATGTAGCCACGGCCGGCGGCGATGGGCGGCCGCTGGCGATGGTGAGCTCGGACGGCGAGGGGACCTTCGTCATGCAGGGGCTGGCGGACGGCAGCTACAAGCTGACGGCGCGGAAAGAGGGGTACGTAAGCGCGGAGGCCAGCGATGTCGTTCTGCCGCAGAGCGGAGCGGTCACGCTGACGATGGAGACCGGCGCGACGATCAACGGTCACGTGGCCGGCATTCCGCCGGAGCAGTTCACCCAGGTGACGGTCACAGCGTCGGGCAATGTCACGCGCAATCAGGCTTATGTCGACTCCTCCGGCAACTTTACACTCAGTGGGATGCCCGACGGCCGGGTACGGGTCGACGCCTTTCTGAATGCGGCGGGCCAGCGCCGCACCGCGCCTTACAAGACGATCACCATCGAGAACGGCGTTGCGCCGCCGGTGGAGATGAATTTCGACGAGGGGATTACCGTCAGCGGGCATGTGACCCGAGCCGGCGGTCCGGTGACGATAGGCAGCGTCACCTTCATGCCGAAGATGCAGCCGGGCGTCCCGCCATCGGCGGACCGGCAGGTGGCCAATGCCATGATCTCGTCCGACGGCAGCTACGTCGCTTCCGGCCTCTCCGCGGGGGACTACGACGTGCGCGTCAATGCTGCCAACATCGCCTTTGCGACGAAATACACGGCCGCCGCGAGCGGACCGTTCGACATCGATATCCGCGGCGCGCTGCTGCGAGGCCATGTCGTCGATGCCTCCACCGGCGCGCCGGTGTCGAACGCGCGCGTCGCGGTCTTCTCCCGATTGCCGGCATACGGGACGGCAAGCACCGATTCCGACGGCCGCTTCACCCTCGATGCGCTCGCCGACGCCACGTACGATATGAATGTGAGCAGCGATTCGTACGTCATGTCGTCCCAGCAGATCGTCGTCGCCGGCGGCGCGGTGCCGGACGTGGAGGTACGGCTGGAGCAGGCGCCGGCCGTGCTCATTCACCTCGTCGACGCCACAACCGGCGCGCCGGTCGACGGCAATGTGGCGGTCACCGACGCGGCGCACAAGTTCAACGGCCAGGCGACGAAGGTCGATAACGGCATCTTCAAAGTGTCGCTCAAGCCGGGAAGTTACAACGCCAACGCCTATGCGCGCGGATACGTCCCCAGGATGATGAGCTTCACGACGCCCCCCGCCGACGTGAGCATCGCCCTCTCGCGCTCCGGTTCGCTCCTGATCCGCGCCCGAAGTGCGCAAATCGTCAGACTGGATGTCCCCGGCGGCGTGACGCAGCGATTTCTAGGCCCCATCCAGATCGGGCTGAACGGCCCCTACGACTCCCTCCCGCCCGGCTCGTACCTGCTTTCGACGGTCGGCGCCGACCGGACCGTCATACGCAGCCTGCCGGTGACGATCGTTGCAGGGGAGACGGTGAACATCGATCTGCCTTAGAACCCAATCCGCAGATGACGCAGATATTACGCAGATAAGACCGGTCTTTCATCTGCGTTCATCTGCGTCATCTGCGGATGAACGTCACTTCTCGACCGCGGCGAGAACGTGTTCCGCGATTAGTTGTTCGACCAGCGGGTGGGCGTTGCGGATGTTGTAGTTGGTCGTGGTGACGACCACGGCCATGTCCAGCGTGGGGAAGCCGAGGATCTTGTTGCCGCCGGTGCCGGTCATGTACCAGGCGAAGCTGGCCGGATCGTTCTTGCGGAAGGCACGCATCCACAGCAGGTAGCCGTACTCGTTGTCGTCGTCGATGCGCGCATGCGGTTGGAGCGACTGCGCCACCCAGGCGGCGGGAACGATCTGTTTTCCTTCCCACTTGCCGCCATTCAGGTAGAGCAACGCCAGCTTGAGCAGATCGCGGCTGCGGAGACTGAGCCCGCCGCCGGTCATGGCCTCGCCCAGCGGGGAGAACTGCCACTCCGCCTTCTGGATGCCGAGGGGAAGGAAGAGATTGCGGCTGGCGAAGTCGGGGATCGGCGTCTTGGTGGCGCGCTCGATCACTCTGCCGAGGACGAAGACGCCGGCCGTGCAGTAACTGAAAGCGCGGCCATGAGGGGAATCGGCCGGTTTCTTTGTCCACGCCGGAAAGCCCTTGATCGGAAGATCGAGATAGAAGCGGCTCCAGTCTTCGATCAGGTACATCCCCTCCTCGTTGCCCCGCGAGTGATCGTTCCAGTCGTCGCATTCGAGGAGGGAGCTCATGGTCAGCAGGTTCTCGACGGTGATCTGCTCCTTGCGCTTGTCGGGATTGGCCAGCGGCAGCTTGTCCTTGAAGAAGGGGAGGATGGGGGTGCTGACACCGGCGAGCTGGCCGCGGTCGATGGCGATGCCGGCCAGCATGCCGGTGATGGTCTTCGTGGCGGAGCGTGTGTTGCGAAGTTCTTCCGCGCCGCCGGTGTCGAAGTAGGCCTCATAGACAGCTTCCCGTGCCGTTCGATCAGCACGCTGGTGATGCTCTTGAAGTCGCCTGCCTTGATGGCCGCGGCCATCTTCTCGAGCCGGGCGGCGTTGAGACCGGCCGAGGCGGGGTCGGCTGTCTGCCAGTCATCGGCGAAGGCGGGGAGTGCGAAGGCGGCGGTAAGGAGAAGGGCAATCAGGACGCGGCGCATGCCGACACAATAGAGCCGTGAATCGTGGCCGTCTTGTGCAAACGAAACATCGTAGGGCGCGCAGCGCCGTACGCCGGAGCGCTGGCGTCTCGCCGGCTGGCTCGGCGGCGTCTCGCCGCTGAGGGGGTTACAAGCAACTGTGGGGTGTCTCGCCAGACCGGAGGCGAGACGCCTCCGGGCCAGAATTTCCGGAACCGGCAACACCGTACCCCAGTGGGACACCTACCGTACCCCAGTGGGGTACACACCGTACCCCAGTGGGACACCTACCATACCCCAGTGGGTACGCACCTTCCCCCAGTGGGGTACGCACCGTACCCCAGTGGGGTACACACCGTACCCCAGTGGGGTACACACCGTACCCCAGTGGGGTACACACCGTCCCCCAGTGGGGTACCCATCGTCCCCCAGTGGGGTACGCACCGTCCCCCAGTGGGGTACAGAGTTAACCCGTGGGGCCACACCTTCGTTTTTCGACCACGTGTAAGTTCCTGAAAGGGAAGTGCTTCTCGCTCTCTGATGCGACGACTGACGAGAGTCGCGGGTTATTCGCCTCAGCATTGTCGTTTCAACGTGTTTCCTGCCACCTGCCATCGGCCATGGAAAGCACGCGATCGACACGGGGAACGATTCGGGTGTCGTGGCTGACGATGATCACGGCCTTGCCGTGCCGCCGCGCTGCGTCGCAGAGGAGGCGAATGGTGGCCTCGCCGGCCTGGGAGTCGAGGCTGCCGGTCGGCTCGTCCGCGAGAAGAATGCCCGGATCGTTGGCCAGCGAGCGGGCGATGGCCACGCGCTGCTTCTCGCCGCCGCTCATGGCATGGGGCAGAAAATCGGCACGTTGCCGGACGCCGAGCTCGTCGAGAAGCGTTTCCGCCCGGTCCGGATCGGAATCGTGGGCCAGATCGAGGACCAGTTGCACGTTTTCGCGTGCGGTCAAGGCGTTGAGAAGGTGAAAGCTCTGAAAAATGAAGCCGATGGTACGCAGCCGGAAGCCGCACCGGGCCTGCTCGCTCATCGCCGTCACGTCTGTGCCGGCGATCAGCACCCGGTCCGACGTCGGTTGCAGGAGGCCGCCGAGCATCGACAGCAGCGTGGTCTTCCCGCTTCCGTTCGGCCCGAGGATGAGGACCGCTTCTCCGGACGCTACGCCGACAGAGACGCCGTCCACGGCGCGGACGTCGCCGAAGGTGCGGGTCAGCGATTCGCCGGCCAGGACGGTCATGCCCGAAAGACCTCCGCCGGATAGACGCGGCGCAGCACACGCAGAGGGATGACCGACGCCAGAGTGCCGACGACCACCGTCCCCACCAGCACGGCAAGCGCGGCCTGCCACGTATACCGCAGCGAGAGTTGAGGGACAAATCGTTTGAGAAGAGGATTGGAGATCCCCGCCAGCAAAGCGCCCCAAACGAAGCCAAGCGTCGATGCGATCAGTGCCTGGCGCATGACCAGCCCGGCGAGATAGCGGTCCGACGCACCGATGGCCTTGAGCATGGCGTAGTCCTCGCGGCGCTCGAGGATGGAGCCGTAGAGCATCAGCGCGACGATGAGGCCCCCGACCAGCGCCCCGACGACCCGACGGCCGCGAAGACGGGCAGGACTCCATCCATCTGGTCAAGATTGTTCTGTTCGAACGCGGCGCGCGGAAAGACGGCAACGTTCGGAAGCCGGGCCCGGATGCGCCGTTCCACCGCGTCAGCGCCGGCGCCGCGGGCGCCCTTCACCAGACAATAGCTGATGATGCCGTGTATGCCGAGAAGGGTCTCGGCATCGTCGCCGCGGACGAAGGCGTATTCGGAAACAAGGGTATTGGTGCCGTCGCTGAGGCCGACGACACGGAACGGAACGCCTTGCAGGCCTACGGTCGAGCCCAATGCCAGCCGGTACTCGGCGGCAAAGGTGCGGTCGAGGACGATTTCGTGGGGCTGGAGCTCCGTCGTCCCGGCGGTCAGCGTTCGCGGCCGCCCAGTTTCCTGGAGGGATCGAATCCGAAGAGGAAGAGCGTCGACGTCGTGCGCCCTCCGACCGTCGCTGTCGCGAACAGCCGGGAGAGAGGCGCGGCAACGGCCACGCCGTCGATCGAGGCGATTTCATCGACGACGCCCGCCGGAAGATACGAGGAGCTCTTCAGCAGGTTGTTCGCGTTTTTCTGACAGACCCAGAGGTCGGCATCCGTGGTGTGAACGTAGCGCGTAACACCGTCTTTGACGCCTTCGTACACTCCGAAGAGAAAGAGGAGAAGGCACACCGTCGCTCCGACGGCTCCGATCGTGACGAAGAGTCGTCCCTTCTCACGCAGCAGAAGGCGTCGGGCCATCGGAACCATCGGGTGGCCATGGTAGCGCCATGGTCCACAGAGGACTATCCGCAGATGACGCAGATGAACGCAGATAAGAGACCGTCTCATCTCCGTACATCTGTGCCATCTGCGGATCAAGTCTTTCACGCGAAGGCGCGAAGGGAGTCGGCGCTGGGTCAATATTGAGGCCGCCCTTCCATCCCGCTTGGCATTTCGTTAATATCGTAAACACGATTTAACCAGTGTGAGAGCCGCCGTCCGTTTCTTCACCTCCTATGCCCACGCCGACCAGCGAATGGCGGACGATCTCATCCTGCGATTGCAGCAGCAGATGACGCCGTCGGCGAAGTATGAGTACACGCTTTGGCGCGACACGACGATTCTCGTCGGAGAGCGGTGGCTCCAGGAAATCGTCCAGGCAGTCGAGGGGTGCGACGTCGGATTGCTTCTCGTCAGCCCGGCCTTCCTCGGGTCCGGCTTCATCGATCGCGAGGAGTTGCCGCGACTCATCGGTCAAACCACCAAGCCGATCGTTCCGGTCATGCTGCGGCCGGTCAATCTCGAGCGCCACGATCTGAAGGGGCTCCTCGATTACCAGATCTATCGACTCGATCGACAAAAGTCTTACAGCGAATGCAACGGCGATCTCGTTCGGAGCCGTTTCGTCGAAGCGCTGTTTCTCGAGATCGAGCACCGGCTCGACCGGATCTTCGCATCGAGGAGCGAGGGACCAGATGCCTGAGCGAATTCGAGTGGTCATGAAGCCGGCGGATGTTCGCAGGCGTATGAGCGCATTGACCGAGCACGTCAGCGCGGAAGACTATAAGCGCCTCGACAGGCTCCTAGCTGCCTTCGCGAACAATCCCCGGGCGCGGCTCTCGGATTGCCTGGCGGTGGTCACGACAGGCAGGAAGGGAGAAGACCAGCTCGCGAGCTTCCGGGCTTTTCGTCAACGGCTGGCAAGTGGTGCGAAAGCGGCGGGCCTCGGTTGGACTCTGGAGGTCGACACGAAGAAACGCTCGGAGCCGGCCGACAGGGAGTGCTGGTTTCTGGCGCCTCCCTACGACAGAGCCGCGGAAAGCGCCGCCGAGCTCTCCCGACAGGAGACGGCTGTCATCCAGCAGCAGCGTTTCGTCCCCCAGCGTGGCCTGCCGACCATGGGGCGCCGCCCGGTGCGGTTCTTTGTTTCGTACGACGATAAACACGACGCCAAGAGCGCAACGTCGTTGCTCGACGATCTCGAAGCGAGTTTTCGCGGGTCGAGCAGCTACGAATATGAGGTCTGGCACCAGGGGAAGATCCTCGCCGGCGAGATCAAAGGCCGCCAGATCGAGGAGGCACTCGACCGATCGGACTTCGGTCTCCTCCTGCTCAGCATTCATCGGCTTGGAGGCTCCGGGGCGGATGTCGATCTGCGCGAGCTGATCGAGTCTGCGCGGCCGCTCATTCCGGTGGCGCTCGGCAATCTGTCCGAGCGTTTCGACCTTCATGGCATAGCGGATCATCAGATCTTTAGATCGAACCGTCGGAGCTTGTCTGAATGCCGAGGTAAGGCCCAGAAGGAGGCGTTCACCAAAGAGCTCTTCGAGGAGATCGAAAGAAGGCTCGATCGGTGGTTCCAGGAGACGGAAGGGCAACCCATCCAGCGGACGACCGGGATCTACGGCCTCGCTCGATACGAAGACATGGCTCGGGGGCTGATGTCCGCTTACGAGCGCAGGGCGTTGAGCGACTTCGTCCACGCCAGCGGCGCCGAAGCGAACCTTGCGGAGGATCTTGACCGCGTCAAACCGGATCGTCCCGAGGCGCGCGCGGTCGACATGCTCGACGCACTCGAACGTTGGGTTCGCGACCCCGCTGGCACGCGCTACGCCGCGATCCTCGGCGAGTACGGAATGGGAAAGACCACCCTGCTCCGGAAGCTGACCGACGACCTTTTGCGTCAGCGCGAGTCCAACCCCTCCCTCCCGCTGCCGATCTTCATCGATCTCCGGTACTACAGCGAAACGATCCAGAAAGAGGCGCGGGTCCCGAGAAACATCGAGGCGCTGTTGAAGGAGGCATTGGACCGTGCCTGGCGAGGCACGGCTCCCGAAGTCGATCCTGAGGACATCCTTCGCCTCGTCCGTGAGGAAGGGGCGATCCTGATCTTCGACGGCCTCGACGAGAAGCTCGTTCACCTGACCGAGGCGCAGGGACAGGCGTTCATCCGAACGCTCTGGCAGGCGTTGCCGCCCCGCGGTTCTGATGAGCGACAGAGCGAAGCGGTTTCCGGCAGGTTGATCTTCTCTTGCCGGTCGCACTACTTCAAGACGCTCCGATCTCAGAGTGCCCTGTTCCTCGGCGAGGATCGCGAAGGGCTGCGCTCGACCAGCTATCGGGCCTGGGTCCTTCTCCCCTTCGACGAACAGCAGATCCGCGTCTACCTTGCCAACGTCCTCGGTGAAGAGAGGGTCGACGCGGCCATGGAGCTGTTCAGCGCCGTTCACAATCTTCGCGACCTTGCGCAACGCCCCTATCTGCTCTCGGTGATCGTCGACCACATCGACGCTCTCGAACGCAAGCGAATGCGAGGGGAGACCGTCCAGGGGGTGACGATTTACAACCTCCTTGTGGAGCGCTGGCTCGAACGGGACAATGGAAAGCACAAGCTCCGGCCGGAGGACAAGCTCCGGGTGATGGAAGAGATTGCAGGGACGATGTGGGCTCAGGGTGACCGATCCTGGCCGTGGGAACGGCTGCGGGACTGGCTCGGCAGGTGGCTCGCCGGAGACGAAGTACTTCGGACGCGCTACGCGAACGTAGCCTCAGAGGTTCTCGAGGAGGACATCCGAACTGCTACGTTCGTGCTCCGGCCTGATGACAGCGAGCGGGAGTTTCGCTTCGCACACACCTCACTGCTCGAGTTCTTTCTGGCGAAGCATCTGTTCCGAGCGTTAGCGCACGGCGTGACCGAGCCTTGGAACATGACCGCTCGTGTGAATCCTTCGCCGGAGGCATTCGACTTCCTCGGTCAATTGATCATGATCCAGTCCGATTCGCGAATCCGCGAGAGGTGCCTCGCGACAATGTCCACGCTGCTGAGCGGAGACCATCCAGATGCTGCCGGTGCGGCCTTTCGCTACTCGGTGCTGGCGATTCAGCGAGGATTGCCTACGCCACGACCTCCTCGCGTCGATCTGCGTGGCGCCGATCTGTCGAACCTCGTCGTTCGAGGACGTTCCGCGGCCGAGCGTTTGAATCTGAGCCGCGCCGACCTCTCCGGCGCAAAGCTCGTCGGATCGGTCTTGCAGGACGTCGACCTCTCGGGCGCGAGTCTCGCCGGCGCGCTTGCCGAGCGCGCCGAGTTTCAGAGCGTACTGGCGAGGGACATCGACGTGAGCCAAGCTGACCTCACCGGCGCGATCTGGCGTGGATGTGACGCACGCGGGTTGCGCGGCGTCGAGTCCGCCAAATGGTACGGCTGTCGCTGGATCGATTCCCTCATCGACCTCGAATCGCTTCCACCTCGGTTCGGGCGATTGGGCACGGTGAGCTCTGGACCCGCTTGCGCCAGCGGAATTCCGATCTTCGATGCTCGCGAGCAGACCGTCCAACGTCCGGTGCTCGGTGCCGCATCGGGCCACAGCGGTGAGGTCTCTGCGTGTGCGTGGTCGCCAGACGGGACGCAACTGCTCTCCGGCTCAAAGGACCAGACGTTGAAGGTGTGGGACGCGCGGACGGGCGAGGTGCTACGGACGTTCGCGGGCCATAGCGATTTGATTCTTGCCTGTGGGTGGTCGCCGGACGGGACGCAACTGCTCTCCGGCTCGTTGGACCACACGCTGAAGGTATGGGACGCGCGCACGGGCCAGGAGCTGCGGACGCTCGCGGGCCATGGCTCTGCGGTCTCTTCCTGTGGGTGGTCGCCGGACGGGACGCAACTGCTCGCCGGCTTGTGGGACACGACGCTGAAGGTGTGGGACGCGAGGACGGGGGAGGAGCTGCGGACGCTCGCGGGCCATGGCGATTCGGTTTTTGCCTGCGGATGGTCGCCGGACGGGACGCAACTGCTCTCCGGCTCGTGGGACACGCTCAAGGTGTGGGACGCGAGGACGGGGGAGGAGCTGCGGACGCTCGCGGGCCATGGCTCCCCGGTTGATGCCTGTGCATGGTCGCCGGACGGGACGCAACTGCTCTCCGGCTCGTGGGACAACGCGCTGAAGGTGTGGGACGCGCGAACGGGCCAGGAGGTGCGGACGCTCGCCGGCCATGGCTCTCCGGTTGATGCCTGTGCGTGGTCGCCGGACGGGACGCTCCTGCTCTCCGGCTCGTTGGACCACACGCTGAAGGTGTGGGACGCGCGCACGGGCCAGGATCTGCGGACTCTGGCAGGCCATCGCAATAGGGTTAATGCCTGTGTGTGGTCGCCGGACGGGACGCTCCTGCTCTCCGGTTCAGATGACAACACGTTAAAGGTGTGGGACGCGCGGACAGGCCAGGAGCTGCGGACACTCGCCGGCCATGGCGATTCGGTTTCTGCCTGTGCGTGGTCGCCGGACGGGATGCAAGTTCTCTCCGGCTCAGAGGACAACACGCTGAAGGTGTGGGACGCGCGGACGGGCCGTCTGAGGTTGACACTCACACACCTGCCTAATCGCGAATCCGCCGCCCTCGACCTTGCCAACAACCGCGTCGTCTGGGCTTCGCCGGGAGCCTGGCGTTACCTCGGCTGGCAGTTCTACGACGAGGACGCAAAACGTCTGCGCGTCCTCCCCGCCGAGCACTTCGGGCCCCTACCGGGTTCGCGAGATCGCGAGCCTCACTGACAACGCGCGAAGCGCAGACAACCGACAACGCGGCGAAGCCGCCCTACCACGCCCGAACCCTCTCCCCCGGCGCCAGATACAGCTTCTCTCCCGCCTTCACATCGAACGCCGCATACCACTCGTCGATATTGCGCACCGTGGCGGCGCGGTACTGCCCCGGCGCGTGCCCATTGGTCATCAGCGAGTTTCGCAGCGCCTCGGGGCGGAGTTTCGAGCGCCAGACTTGGGCGAAGGCGAGGAAGAAGCGTTGGTCGCCTTTGAAGCCGGAGGCTGAGGGGGCGGCTTGTCGCCGTAGGCGCGGCGGTAGCCGTCGTAGGAGATAGCTACCGGGGCGCCCTCCACTTCACGACGCTTTTCTAGCTTCTGTTTCGAGGCGGCCAAAGTCCGCTGGTGGCTCATCCACAGCTTGGGTACCGGCGGCGTGGCCCATCTCCAACAGACCGAACGTGTTAGGTGCAGTACGGACGAATACCTCGCCTTTGCGCGCGTACGCCCCAAGCGCGCTTGTCAGGGACGCTCGCGCGGCTCTGTCGTCACGTTTTCCGAGTCCTTTCAGGACGTCGTTGATATGGAGCGGGCGCCCGGCGTCGATGATCATCTCGCGGGTACGCTTCGCGGCGCTTCCCGCGCGGAACATGGCTTCAGGCCGGGTCTCCGAGCTTTCCCGAGGAAGCGATTTCAGCATGTCCTGGTAGGCCTGGATGTAAGCCTCGGCGCCTGCTTTTGCCAGCTCGAATGCCCGCTCCATCGCCACCAGCTCGGCTTGCTTCTTCTCGATCTTCCGAATGGCATCTTCGCGAAATCCCATGTTTTGCTCCGAGACCAATAGTAACAAAGCGTGTGAGATGTGTAAAGATACAACTAGCTGTAACTCGAGCGAGCGTGACGTATAATCGTCATGGCTTGCGAAAGGCGGCAGAATGAGTGACATCACAAAACGTGAAGCCGGCATCTTTGATGAGATCCGCAGGGTTACTTCTGCTGGTGCAGAGTACTGGCACGCGAGAGAGTTGCAGCCGTATCTCGGTTACCTGACTTGGGAGAACTTCGAGAAAGCCATACGGCGAGCAATCGATGCCTGCGAGGGGTCCGGGGTGCCATCGTCACATCAATTTCGTGAGACCACGAAGTTGATACGACACGCGAATGAGGGACAACGGAGCGTGAAAGACTACCAACTTTCGCGATACGCCTGTTACCTAATCGCGATGAACGCCGAGCCAACTATAGCCAAGGTCGCACTTGCGCAATCCTACTTCGCTGTCCAGACGCGCCGGCAGGAGCTAGCCGACGCGATGGCAGAAGACGATAAGCGGCTTGAGATCCGCGAGCGGGTGAGGGAATCGAGTACCGCGCTGAACAGCACCGCCAGCCGTGCGGGGGTTACTGAGTTCGGCTTCTTTCACGACGCCGGATACCGAGGCATGTACAACGCATCTCAGCGCACGGTCAAGAAAATGAAGGGGATCAAGCCGCACGAAGAGTTTCTCGACTGTGTGGGACCGCTCGAGCTCTCGGCAAACGAATTCCGCATCAGGCTCACCGAAGAGAAGATTCGAGTTGATGGCGTGAAGGGTCAGGACCGGGCTGAGGGAGTCCACACCTCCGTCGGAGCAAAGGTCCGAAAAACTGTGATCGAGGAGATCGGGCGCCCGCCGGAGAAACTCCCTCGTGCAGAATCGATCAAGAAGATCGAGGGACGAAAAAGGAAAGAGTTGAAGGGCAAGTAGCGAACTACCCCACCGTTCCTCACCACGCCCGCACCCTCTCCGCCGGTGCCAGATACAGCTTCTCTCCTGGCTTCACATCGAACGCCGCATACCACTCGTCGATGTTACGCACAGTGGCGGCGCGGTACTCACCCGGCGCGTGGCCGTTCGTCATGAGTGAGTTTCGTAGCGCCTCGGGGCGGAGTTTCGAGCGCCAGACCTGGGCGAAGGCGAGGAAGAAGCGTTGGTCGCCTTGGAATCCTGATGCTGAGGGGGCGGGTTTGTCGCCGTAGGCGCGGCGGTAGCCGTCGTAGGAGGCGGAGAGGCCGGCCACGTCGGCGATGTTCTCGCTCAGCGTCAGCTTGCCGTTGACGTGCAGGCCGGGGAGGGGCTCGTACTTGTCGAACTCGGCGGCTAAGCGGTCGGCGGCGTCGCTGAAGTGGGCGAAGTCGTCTTTCGTCCACCAGTTCAGCAGGCGTCCCTCGGCGTCGAACTGGCTGCCCTGATCGTCGAAGCTGTGGCTGATCTCGTGGCCGATCACGGTGCCGATGGCGCCGTAGTTCACCACCGCGTCGGCGTTCGCATCGAAGAACGGCGGATTGAGGATCGCGGCGGGGAAGTTGAGCGCGTTCTGCAGCGGAAGGTTGACGGCGTTGACCGTCTGCGGGGTCATCGACCATTCCGATTTGTCGACCGGCTTGCCGAGCTTGGCCAGGCTGGCGTGGTAGTCGAAGAACTCCGAGCGCTGGCGATTGCCGAGAGCGTCGTCGCGCGTGATTTTGAGGCCGGCGTAATCGCGCCAGTGCTCGGGATAGCCGATGCCGATGTAGAGCGTGCTCAGTTTTGCCTTCGCCTTCGTGCGCGTTTCGGGCGACATCCAGGCGAGGTTGTCGATGCGGCGGCCGAAGGCGGCCACGATGTTCTTCACCATCGTCTGCGCGGCGGCCTTCGCGGCGGGGGGGAAGTAGTGCTTCACGTAAAGCTTGCCGACGGCATCGCCGAGGGCGAAGCCGGTGGCGCTGACGGCGCGCTTCCAGCGGGCGCGCTGCTGCGGCGCGCCGGTGAGCGTCGTGCCGTAGAACTTGAAACTCTCGTCGGCGAACGCTTTCGGCAGCAGGCCGGCGGCGCGGTCGAGGGCGTGGAAGGTGAGGTAATCCTTCCAGACCGGAAGCGGCTCGCTGCCGGCCAGCGCGGCGATGCCGGTGACCGCGGAGGGCTGCCAGACCATGATCGCCGGCTGGTTGGAAAGATCGGCGCCTTTGAAGTAGTCCGCCCAATCGAGCCCCGGCGCCTTCGATGAAAACTCCGCCAGCGCCCAGCGATTGTTCGCTTTGTGGACATCCTCCGAGTCGACGCGGCTCACATGCGCCTCTGCGATCTTGTGCTCGAGGTCGTAGATGCGCGCCGCGCGGCCGGCGGCGTCGGAGATGTGGGCGAGCGTCAGGATGGCGGCGATGTGCTCGCGGTACTTCGTCTGGAGTTTGACGTCCTGGGGATCCTTGCCGAGATAGTTCTCGCGGTCGGGCATGCCGAGGCCGCCCTGCAGAAGGTAGGCGACATTCTGGTCGGGACGGTCGAAGTCGGGGGAGACCCAGAGACCAAAGAGTCGATCGGTGTGGAAGTTCGTGTTGTTGAGAGCATCGACGTCGGCGCGCAGCTCGCTGCCGAGGACGTGGGCGAGCGACGGCTTGTCGCCGATCGCGGCGATCTGGTCGAGCTCGGGCTGAATGGTCTTCAAGCCGCGCGATTCGATGGCCTTTTCATCCATGAAACTAGCGTAGTAGTCGCCGATCATGCGGGTCTCGGAGCCGGCGGGCGCCTTTGCCTTGTCCGCCTCCTGGATGAGGTCCGACGTCCGCTTGTTCGCTTTTTCCTCGAGGATGGTGAAGACGCCGTAGCTCGATCGGTCGGGCGGAATGGGCGTGTTCTTCGCCCAGGTGCCGTTGGCGTAGCCGTAGAAGTCGTCGCCGGGCTTGATGCTTTTGTCCATGGCGGGGAGATCGAGGCCGTGCGACTTCGTGGGCGGGGTGGCGGCCGGAGCGATGAAAGCAGTCAGTAACAATGCGGCCGCGAAGAGAGGCTTGAGCGAGTGCATACGCTATCGTAACCCGCCGCCATGCTCGCGTTTCTGGCCCTCTGTGCCGTTCTTGTCGACGATCCGCAAACGGCGCCGCCGGCGGTTTCCGACACGATCGCGAATGTGACGCTCTCCTCGACTCCCGCGCTCATCACGCGCCAGCGTCAGAACCTCGGCAGCAGCCGTTCGCGCGGCGCGGAGGTCGATGCCGAGAAGCGCCTGACCCGGCAATGGCGCCTCTCCGCCGGATACCTTTTCTGCGACGCCCGCGTGACGACCGGCGATCTGGCCGGCAAGCGCCTGCCGCAGGTGCCGCGCAACACGGCCACGCTGCAACTCGCCTTCACCCCATCGCGCGGCAGCGCCGGCGTGCAGGGCCGCTGGTCGTCGATGCAGTTCGACGACGATCTGAACCAGTTCCCCCTCCGGAGTTACGCGGTGGCCGATCTCTTCGCCGCCTACCCGATCGCACCTCGGTTCGACGCAACGGTGTCGGTCGAAAACGCCACCAATCGCCGCGTCGAAGTGAGCGCCACGCCGGTCGTCACACTGGCCACGCCTCGCACGATGAGGGTGGGAGTGCGGTATGCGTTGCGGTAACGCGATTTGACGGCAGTCGGAGCGCTGGCGTCTCGCCGGCTGGCTCGGCGGCGTCTCGCCGCTGAGGAGGTTACGAGCAACGGTATGGAGTCTTGCCGGTTCGGGGGCGAGACGCCCCCGGGCCAGCCGGCGAGACGCCAGCGCTCCGTCGCGTGTGATTCAGCTCACACTGCGAGTGCCGGTCGGCCCGGGGTGTGCATTCGCCAAGTCGACTAATCCAAGCCGCGGGTTTCAATTCCTGAACTCCCGCAGACAACTGTTTGACTTCGCATCGAGGAGGAAAGTATGCGCCGTCTCCCCTTCATCATCGCTCTCACGATCATCTCTCTCACCACGTCCGTCGCCTTCGGACAAACTCTCGGGGCTGTTCTCACCGCATCGCAGGAAACTCCGGCGACAACGACCCCGGGCTTCGGCAATGCCACGGTGACGTTCGATTCGACCCAGACGAACATCACCGTCACCATCACAGCGGCCAACCTCGGCAGCCCCATCAACAACTTTCATATCCACAGAGGAGCAGCGGGGGTACCCGGCTCGGTGGTCATCAATCTGATCGGGCTCGGAGGAGCGTTCAACAACGGCACGATGACAGTCACGGTTCCCATCACGTCCGCCCTCGCGCAAGAGATTTTGCAGAACCCTGCCAACTTCTACGTGAACGTGCACACGGTGGCATTTCCCAACGGCGCCATTCGCGGCCAGCTCGCGTTCGCGAGCGGCGGCCCGGTTACCTATTCCGCTGAGTTGCGTGGCGCGAACGAGGTTCCTCCGACCGGCAGCGCGGCGTTCGGCGGCGCGTTCATTACGTTGGATCCGAACAACAATATTCTGACGTGGGAAGTGAACACGAGCGGGATCGGAACCGCGACGCTCTCGCACATTCACAGGAGCCCGGCCGGCGTCAGCGGACCGGTTCTCATCAATTTCGCGACGTCGCCATCGCAAATCCCGAATGGCCGCACGAACGGAAGCATCGACATCAGCAGCCTGGACCCCTCGGACAAGACGGCGCTGGCAAGTGCATCGACCGCGAGCGGTTACTACGTCAACGTCCACTCCACCGCCTTCCCAGGCGGCGAGGTCCGCGGGCAGCTCGCTGCCGCGAATGAGTACGACATCCCGGTTGCCGGCCACATTACGAACGGACTGGGTCAGACGTTTGTCACGGACGTCCGGATCTTCAATCCGTCGTACACGGCGAACGTCGTGGCCCTGGTCGAATATCTGACGGGAGGTGCGACGGCGATGGCTTCGCTGGTGGTGAACCTGGCGCCGCGGGGAACGGCCGTACTCGACGATATCGGCGGGTCGAGCGGACTCAATGTCTCCGGAACGATCGGCGGTCTGCGGATTTCGAGTGCTTTACAACTTGTCGCGACCTCGCGCATCTATGCGGACCTTCGTTCGTCCGGCAAGGGAACGCTCGGGCAGTTCGTTCCGGCGCAGCCGCGGGCCAATGGACTCCGCCGAGGAGTGCTGCCGCAGTTGTCGAACCACACGGACCAGAGCAGTGGTTTGCGTACGAATATCGGATTCTTCAATCCCAATCCTTCCGCGGTGACGGTGCGCCTCGAGCTGCGCGACGGAACGGGAGCGATCGTCGGGCAGAACGTGATCGCGCTGGCGGCGTTGTCGCAGCAGCAGAACGCGATCGGGATCTATTTCCCGGGAGTCGATTTCACGAACGCCGCGAATCTGACGATGAGCTTCGACGCCGCTGCGCCGGTCTTCGCCTACGCGGCAGTGAACGACAACGTCTCCGCCGATTCGAGCTTCGTGGCAGCGATCGCCGACGTGGGGGTTGCGGCGAATCAGTAGCCGAAATGCAATTCAGCAGAGACACAGCGCGGGCGTTCGCCCGCGCTGTGTGGCGAGTTTGGCTCTGCCACCAGCGCGGCTAACGCCGCGCGGCACAGACAAGAGTGTCTGTGCCACATTGGACTGCGCTTGCGGCTTGAGCATCGACCAAACAGAAGTGCCTGTGACCAAAAGGCAGGACCGATGTGGCACAGACACTCTTGTCTGTGCCCCGCGCGCGTAGCGCGCGGTCGTTCGCCAACGCTGTGTTCTCTGTGATGAAATACGAGCGTGCTCCACCTTCGACGCTTCGCGCAAACGCTCGCCCTTCTGGCAGTTCTTTCGGCATCCGCCCTTGCCCAGGAAACGGCCCCGCCGGTTCAGGGCGAGCGGCACGTCTTCACCATCGACCGCTTTACGTTCGAGAGTGGGGCAACCGTGCCGAACGTGCAGGTGGTCTACGGTACGTACGGCAAGCTGAATGCGAACCGTGACAACGTCATCCTCCTGCCGTCCCACTACATGGCGGACTTTCACGGGTATGAGCCTTGGATCGGGCCGGCCAAGGCGCTCGATCCGGCGAAATTGTTCCTGGTGGCCACGGAGCTCTTCGGCAACGGCCACTCGTCGTCGCCGAGCAACACGCCCGAGCCGTTCCATGGACCGCGGTTTCCGGTGGCCACCGTCAGGGACAATGTGGAGGCGGTCCACCGGCTCCTGCTCAGTCTGGGGATCACGCATCTCCGGGCAGTGGCCGGCTTCTCGATGGGAGCGGAGCAGGCCTTCCAGTGGGCGGTCAGCTACCCCGACTTCATGGATCGGATTGTGGCCACGTCCGGGACCGCGAAGTGCTGGCCCCATGGCGTAGTCCGGCTCGAGGCCCAGATCGGCGCCATCGCCCTCGATCCGGCCTTCAAGGGAGGCGACTACACGGTGCAGCCCAAACAGGGGGTCGAGCTTTTCGGGCTGGTCTGGACCGGCTGGCTCTTCTCGCAGGAGTGGTGGCGGAAGGAGCTCTGGCGGCAGATGGCGCCGCCGGGAACGACCTTCGAGACTTTTCTCACCTCGATGCGGACCGGCTTCATTCCCGGCGCCGACGCGAACGATCTGATTCTGCAGGCCCGCACCTGGGAGCGGCACGACGTCGGTGCCACGAAGGGGTTCGACGGCAACATCGAGAAGGCGCTTGCGTCGATCAAGGTCCCGGTGCTCTACATGCCGTCAGAGACCGATCTCTACTTCCCGGTCACAGACGCTCGCTACGAGGCGCGCTTCATCCCGCATGTCACTCTGACGCCGGTACCGTCTCTCTGGGGTCATCCGGCCGGCATCGGGATATCGCCCGAGGACAGGAAGTTCGTGAACGAGAAGATCGCGGCGTTTCTGGCGGGACAGTAGCGGGTCGCGCGGTCTCGGGGTTGCCCAGTCTCGCGGTGAATGCGAGGGATTGCCTCTACCCGTTTTACTCAGGGAGACATTCGTATCGGTAAGATCACGTAGCGGACCGTCCCGTTTCGCGAGAGTCTTCCATGACCTTCAGGTGTTCCTGCCAGTCCGGCTCGGACCCTTCTTCGCGACGATCGCAGGCTTTGAAGAATCTTCTGAGGTCAGCGGCCGAGGTGATTCTTGCGGGAGCTTTCGGTGCGACGCTGTGTAAATTTGCGGCCATGGCGCACCAATCCTACCTCGGCACGCCTCCGGCTCGGCGGCTTCCCGGCGTTTGGACGTTAACGACGCCGCGATAGCGGCACAAAGAGGGTAGCCAGAGGTGCGAGCGCTTTTTGCGAGCACCTCTGGCTACGGTGTGCGTCGAAATTGTGCCGCGTCAGCGGCACTGGACGAGAGTGACGAATGACGATCGCGACGACTTCCAGTGCCGCTGACGCGGCACGAGATCCACTACATCCGCTTCCAGGGGTGCTCGCAAAAAGCGCTCGCACCCCTGGCTATCGTCTTGCTGCCGCTATCGCGGCAAATGAGCCGCCTCCGGCGGCTTTTGAAGCAGACTGCGAGGTCTGCCTTTGATCCGCGGAAGAGAGCCAGACGCAGAATCGTAGCGGCGCTGTAACGAACCGACAACCGACAACCGACAACGCGGCGAAGCCGCAGCACTACACCTCCAGCTTGTCCTTCGGCCTTGCCACGATCGCGTAGAGCGCCGGCATCAGAAAGACGCTGATCAGCAGCCGCGAGAACAGTCCGCCGACGATGACCAGGGCGAATGGTTTCTGCGTGTCGGAGCCGATGCCGGTCGACAGCGCGGCGGGGAGGAGACCGACGGCGGCGACCAGCGCGGTCATCATGATCGGACGCAATCGCAGGATGGCGGCCTCGCGGTTGGCCTCGGCGATCCCCAGTCCGTCGCGGCGCAATTCGTTCGCGTAGGAGATGAAGATGACGGCGGTCTGCACCGACACGCCGCACAACGCGATGAATCCGATGCCGGACGATACGGAGAACGGCGTCCCCGTGAGCTTCAACGCCAGGAGACCGCCGACGGGGGCGGAGAGCAGCACCGCCACGACGGTGATCATCGGGAACTTGAAGTTCGAATAGAGCATGAACAGCAGCATGAAGATCAGCAGGATCGTCACCGGAACGATGACCTGAAGCTGCTTGCGCGAGGCGGAGTAGTTCTCGTACTCGCCGCCCCACACCATCTGATATCCCGTGGGAATCGAGACCGCTTTCGCCACCTGGCGCTGCGCGTCTTCGACCGCCCCGGCCAGATCGCGGTTCTTGATCGAGTACTGCACGCCGATGTAGCGCTGGTTGTTCTCGCGGTAGATGAACGACGCGCCGCTGGCCTCGCGGATGTCGGCGAGCTCTTTGAGCGGAATCTGCTGGCCGCCGGGCGTGGCCACGAGGATGTTGCCGATCGCCTCCGGCGTCTCGCGGAACCTCGGCTCGAGCCGGACCACGAGATCGAATGACCGCTCGCCCTGCACGACCTGTGTGGCGGCTTTTCCGCCTACGGCCGCTTCGATGAGGCCGTTGATATCGGCGACATTGAGACCGTACCGCGCGATCTTTTCGCGGTCGGGCGTGACCGTCAGACTCGGCTGCCCCAGCTCGCGCACGACCGAGATCTCATCGATGCCCGGCACTTTCTGCAGGACGGCTTTGATCGCGTTCGCCCGTTGTTCGAGCACGTTGAGATCGGGACCGAAGATCTTGACGGCGAGCGAGCTCTTGAGGCCGGTCTCCGCCTCGTCGACGGCATCCTCGGCCGGCTGCGTGTAGTTGAAGACGATGCCCGGGAAGGCCGCCAGCTTCCGGCCGATCGCTTCGGTCAGTTGTGCTTTCGTGCGGATCGGGCCGGTCCACTTACCGTACGGTTTCAATCCGACGAAGAACTCATCGTTGAAAAACCCTGTCGGATCGGTGCCGTCGTCCGGCCGTCCCAATTCCGAGGTCACGACGGTGACCTGCGGGAATGAGCGGAGGACGGCGCGAATCTGCGGGGAGATCTTCGAGGCTTCCTCGAACGAGATCGTGGACGGCATCGTGGCCCGTACCCAGAGCGAGCCTTCGTCGAGATGGGGCATGAACTCGGCGCCGATCGACGGGACCAGAAGCAGCGATGCGGCGAAGATGATTACCGAGGCGATGGTGGTGGCCCACGGATGCTTCAGCGCGGCGTCCAGACCGACTGTGTAGATCTGGCGGATCTTGTTGAAGATGACGTTGCGCCGCTCGCGTACGCCGCGGCGCAAGATCCAGGCACAGAGCACGGGGAGAAGGGTCAGCGCGATCAGCAGCGCGCCTGCGAGCGCGAAGATCGTCGTATCCGCCATCGGCTTGAACAACTCGCCCGAGGGACCGGTGAGTGCGTAGATTGGAAGGAAGCCGGCGGCGATCACAGCCACGGCGTAGAAGATCGGCCGGTCGACCTCCGCCGCGGCCGAGACGATTACCTTCGTCACGCTCTGCGGCTCTTTGCTCTCGCCGTTCAATGCCAGCCGCCGGAAGATGTTCTCGACCATGACCACCGCGCCGTCGACGAGAATCCCGAAATCGATCGCCCCGATCGACAGCAGGTTGGCCGGCACATTCTTGAGGTCGAGACAGATGAAGGCGAAGAGCAGCGAAAGAGGGATGGTCACCGCGACGATCAAGCCGGTGCGGATGTCGTAGAGGAAGAAGATCAGGATGACGATCACCAGCAGCATGCCGCGAAGGAGGTTGTCTTCGACGGTGCGCGTGGTGAGCGCGATCAGGTCGCGGCGATCGTAGAACGGGCGGATCTTCACGTCCGGGGGCAGAACGGAGCGATTCAGCTCTGCTGTCTTTTTCTCCAGCCGGTCGAGGACGACCTGGGCCTGCTCGCCTTTGCGTAGCAGGATCACGCCTTCAACGGCCTCGTCGCGCTCGTTGAAGCCGAATTGCCCAAGACGAGGTGCCGAGCCGATGACGACGCTGCCGACGTCCTTGATCAGAACCGGCGTGCCGTTGTGCACGGCCACGACGACGTTGCCGATGTCCTCCGGCTTCTGCAGCCGCCCCAGACCGCGCACGTAATAGAACTGCCCGCCCTGCGAGTAGAAGCCGCCGCCGGCGTTGCTGTTGTTCGCGCTGAGGGAGTTGACGATCAACGGGACTGACAGTCCGACCGAAGCTACTTTCGCCGGGTCGAGCAGCACCTGATACTGCATCGTCGGACCGCCGAGGCCGGAGTCGTCGGCCACGCCGGGAACGGCCTTGTACTGCCGCTCGACCACCCAGTCCTCGAGTGTTTTCAGCTCCATCGGCGAACGGTCGGGACTCTCGAGCACGTATCGGAAAACCAGCCCCGATGGTGAGAAGAGAGGGGCGACGCTGGGCGTGACTCCGTCCGGCAGCGTCACGTCGCGAAGGCGCTCGAAGGCCTGCTGGCGGGCGAAGTAGCTGTCAGTGCCGGTATTGAACGTCAGACGGACGTCGGAGAGACCGTAGAGTGAGATGGAGCGGACGACGGTCATGTTCGGAATGCCGTTCATCTCCACTTCCATCGGCACGGTGATGAGGCGCTCCACCTCTTCGGCGGCGTGCCCTTCCCACTGCGTGACGATCTCGACCTGGGGCGGGGAGAGATCGGGGTAGGCGTCGACCGGCAGCCTGCGGAACGAGTACATCCCGCCGAAGATCAGCAGGACCGCGAAGAAGAGGATGAGGAAACGCTGGCGCAGCGAGCCCGCGACGACCTTGTTGATGATCGACGTTGCCGTCCGCTCGCGCGTGTCGGCGCCGTTGCCGTTTCCGTTCTCGTCGAGTGTCTCCGGCGGCTGAGGGTTACTCATGAGTGCTCCTCGTTCTGGAGGAACAGCCCCCCTTCGACGACGATCGATTCGCCGGCGGCGAGGCCCGAGCGGATCTCCTGCCGGTCGCCGATGCGCGAGGCGAGATCGACCCGGCGGCGCTCGAAGGTTCCACCGGGCTTGGTGACGAAGACGAACGGAAGGTTCTCGTCGTCGCGCAGCACGGCGGAAACGGGGACGAGGATGCCGGTGGCAGGCGCTTGCGAGTGGATTTCTACGCGGACGTAGAGATCGCGCTTCAGCACCTCCCCGGGATTGGGCACGTCGAGCCGCACGGAGATGGCGCGGGTGTTGGGATCGACGAGCGCGGCGATGTAGTCGACGCGCCCCTGCAATGTCTGGCCGGAGCCGGTGACGACGTCAGCCGTGTCGCCGACGTGAACGGAGGGAAGGTCGACCTCGAAGACACTGGCCATGACCCAGACGCTGGAGAGATCGGCGACGGTGAAGGCCGGCGTTGCGGGCTGCAGCAATTGGCCCGGTGAGACGAGCCGCTCGACGACGGTGCCGTTGATCGGCGAGCGAATCACGCCGCCGAGGTTCTCGACGGGCTTGTTCTGTTCGATGAGGTTGATGGTCTTGTCGTCGACGCCGAGCGCGCGCAACTGCTGCACGGTTGCTTCGCGGTCCGATTCGGCGTTGATGGCGTCGGTCTGCGCCTGTTCCAGATCGCGGCGCGCAATCGCATCGCTCTTGAACAGTTGTTCGTCGAGCGTGGCGATTCTCCTGGCATTCTTCGCCGTTGCCTCGGCTTTCCGCAGCGCGCTGATGTCCGCGGCGAAGTCAGGCGATGCAACGAGTGCCAGCGCTTCTCCACGGCTGACGCGGCTGCCGACGTTGGCCAGGATGCGCGCCACGGGACCGGAGATCGGCGAGAGCACCTGGGTCGATTTGTTCTGGTTGAAGGCCACCGTGCCGGTGGCGGCGATCGTCTTTCGGAACGATTGCAACGTTACAGTCTCGGTGCGCACGTTCCGCATCGCCTTCGTGCCCGTGGCGGTCGTTTCGGTCTTCTCGTCAGCAGCGTCCCGGCAACCGGCCGCCGCCAGGACGAGCAGCATGGCTGCGCAAACGTTGAGCATTCTCATGGATGTTGTTCTCCGGCTGGCGGCGGTGGGAGTGGGGCGCCGGCGGCAAGTTCGAGGGCGGCAAGGGCATCGTTCGCCGCGCCGAGCGCGTCGACGTATTGGCTCTCGGCCGCGAGGAGCGTCCGTTTGGCGTCGAGAAGGTCGAGGGCGGAAGAGCCGCCAAGCCCGTAGCTGACCGATGCGATGCGATAGACCTCCTGGGCCTGGGGCAGGAGGTGATCGCGGATGAACGCTGCTTGTCTTAGTGAGGTTGACGCGTTGGTGTAGGCGGTCTGTATGTCGAGACTGACTTGGGCTCGGATGTCGGCAAGATTCGCGGCGAGCTCCTCTTCCCGATGTTTCGCCGCCGCCACTTCGCCGCGCTGATGCTGCCAGAAGAAGAGCGGGACGCTGAAGCCGGCGGCGGTGGTGAAGCTCGCCGGCGCTCCGTCCGGGGCATTGCGAGTGACGCTGAGGTTGACGTCCGGCAGCCAGAACTCGCCGGCCAGTTTCGTCGCGGTCTTCGCTCCCTGCTGTTGGGCCAGGAGCGTGGAAATCTCCGGCCGCGACGCCTCCGCGAGTTTCTCCAGCGATTCGATCGCGGCGATCCGTCCTGGCACTTCGAGGGTCGTAGTGGTCTCGAGCGGAGCACCGCCGGTTCTGCCGAGGACGCGGTTGAGTGCCGCGCGCGCCGTGGCGATGGCGCGGTCGCTGGCGAAGAGGTCATTCTCGGCCTGCGCCAGATCGGTCTCCGCCTTGACCACGTCGACGCGCGCAACCGTGCCGCCGAGGAAGCGCGCCTGCGTCTTCTTCACGAAATCGGACGCAAGCTCCTTGCTCTGCTGCAGATCGTCGCGGTGCCGCAGCGCCACCAGGATCGCGTCGTACGACTGTGCGGCCTGCGAGGCCACCTGCTGGCGCAACTGCGTGAGATTGAATTCCGCCGCGCGCAAGTCGGCCGTGGCCACGTCGCGGCGCAATCCCCGCTTGCCCGGAAACGGAAGCGTGATCCCGAATCCCTGGTCGCTGCCGTTGCGGGAAGCGGGATTGAGAATGTGGCTCTGTCCGGCGACGTCGGCGACAAAGGTCGGATCGGCGAACGCCGCTGCGGTGACCACATTCGCACGCGCCTCTTCCACCTGCGCGCGCGCCGCGGCAAGTGTCGGGTTGCGCGCGAGCGCCTCGTCGATGGCCTGCTGGCGGGAAAGCCGCAGCGTCTCGAGCGTTTGTGCCGAGGCGGCGGCAGCAACGAACAACAACGTCACGGACCAGATCCGGGACCGTTTCAAGAATGGGGTTCCACCACGATGTGGTGTCATGAAGCTCCTCGCGAGTCGTCTTCGGTGAAAAGAGAGACGGCGTTACGCGGCGGGAGGAGCGCGCGAGGGGAGGGGGCAGGCGGCGCCGAGGGAGCGATGATGCGGCGCGACGGCGACGAAGAGATCGGTGACGACGACAGGTGCGACGAGATTGATCCGGACGACGGTGATCTGCTGGGCCGCTACCGCGCACATCGCGCAGACAGCGGGGCTGGCGATGCCGGCGCCCTCAGCGCTGTTTCCGGCGAGCGGATGCGTGTGAATCACCGGCTCTGCGACGATGATCGTCGCCAGGAGCAGGAGAATCGCCAACCTCATGAATCGCATCGCTCTCAGAACACACGCCAATTCGCCCGAGTGGGATGAAATTCCAACCGCCTGCAGGAATCGACCACTTGTAGCAAGAAAACGACAGGTCGCCTCGAATCGACTCATCCACTAATCTACTGGTCTACTAGTCTACCGACCCCATGGCCTGGCGCATCGACAAGCAAGCAGACGGCAGGTTCGCCATCTACTCCAGCCGGATCGGCGACTACATCGTCATCGACGCAGATGAGGCGGAGATCGAGCGGATCTACGCCGAGAAGGGCGTCAAGGTCTACCTCGCCAGCGCCCGTGCCCAGATGACGACGCGGGTTACGCCGGTGGCCGCGGAGGGTGAGGAGAAGATCGCAGCGAGCAGACTCCGGGGCTCGACGCCGAAGGAAGGGAAGGTACCGATTGGGGTGACTGGGTTCACAATGAGCGACGATGAGTCTTGAATGACTCGGCTTTCGGCAACTCACTCTGATCATTCAGCAATCTACATTCGACATTGAACATTCAACATTTGTTTCAGGCATCGACGCCCCCGACCGCCGTCGACTTCTCTCCCGTCGCCGTCACCTTCCAGGCGATCGGTACCCTTCTGCTCGCTCTCGTCCTCGGCCAGATCGCGCGGACCTTCGGCTGGCGCTACGTCCGCCGCTGGGCCTGGGCGTGGGGTGCGATGTTCGTGGCCGTCATGGCCGTGCGGATTCACATCACCACGTCCAGTCCCTGGCCGTGGTGGCTGATCTATCTGCTGGCGCAGTGGCTGTTCCTTTTCCTGCTCTTCGCCGGTTGCCGCGATCTGGTCGACGATCCGCTGCCGGTGAAGGTCCTCGGCTATCTCGTTCCGCTCGCTGTTGCGGCGGCGATCTTCCTCGTCGTTGCCGCTCCCGACTTCGGCGCGCTGTTCATCATCGAGGCGGCCATCGTCGGCATCGTCATCTTCATCTGCTACCTGGTCCTCGGGCGCATCGAGCTCCACTCGGTGGCGTGGCACATGCTGCGCGTTCCGCTGGCGCTTCTCGGCATCCTGTACTTCGCTTACGTGCCGTTGTACGCGCTCCAGCGGCGGGGAATCGTCATTCCCTATCTGGACTCCTCTTCGCTTGCCGATCTCCTCGCGGCAATTCTCCTCGGATACGGGATGGTGCTCATCGCCGCGGAGGCCGCGCATCGCGAGTTGACGGACGCGGTTGCGGCGCTGCAGACCGCGCGCGATCAGCTTGCCATCAAAGCGAACACGGACCCGTTGACCGCCGCCTTGTCGCGCCACGCCTTCCACGCCATGCCGCGCGAAATGAGCGGCGTGGTGATGATGGTCGACGTCGACCGGCTCAAACAGATCAACGACGCCGAGGGGCACGAGGCGGGCGACGAAGCAATCCGTACCGTCGCCAACGCCATCCGCAAACGCGTCCGCGCCGACGATCTCCTCTTCCGCTGGGGCGGCGACGAGTTCCTGGTGGTCATGCCGCATTCGCCGCTCGACCTGGTCATGCAGAGATTCGCGACGCTGGACCACGGCATCACCACGCCACGCGGCACGACGCTGACCGTGTCATGGGGCGCGGCGGCCTTCCCGCACGCCGATCAGATCGACGACGCGATCCGCGAAGCGGATCGGGCGATGTACGAGCGGAAGGCGAGGGCGCGGGCGAGTTGAACTGCGGCTTCGCCGCGTTGTCTGCGCTTCGCGCGTTGTCGGTTGTCTGCGCCCTGCGGGGCGCGTGGTCAGGAGACAACCTCTCCGGGACGGCGCTGGAGCTATTTCGGGGGTCTGAGAGCATTCTTGATGTATCCGACAGCATCCGTGAAGTTGGAGACGAATCGACATCCAGCACCGGAGAGCTCTTCGGACACGGCGGGATCAACAAACGCTTTGAAATCCTGGCTGATGAAGCATTTCCGTTCATCGCTTTTCTCAGCATGTGATGTTACCGAGGCGAGAACGAGGGTGTCTTGCGATGACAGCGAAAGGTTGAGCTCATGCCACCGCGCCATCCGGAGTACTTCACCAGTCAGAGGAATCGTGATGCCACGCTCTTCGACCGCCTGTACCGCCGCTTCGAGTCGATGCCTCGCTTCTTGTTCACCCGCGACAAGGGCAGTAATGACGTCCGTGGATTGCGCGCTCAATCCGCGAAAGGGCTCGGAGCGTGAGATCTCACGGATGTGTTTCCTAAGCGAGTCCTGAAACGTTCGACGCTCTGCCGCACGCCGCTGCAAGGTGAACCGTGCTTCCGCCGCAGAAAAGGCCGGCAACGCCAGAGTGATCGCCCCGGCCTTGGCGAAATCGAGGATCAACTCGCAGCTATCGCATCTCTCCTGCAGATATGCGAGCTCAATGAGAAAATTTGTCTCGACGTAGACGATCACGCGGCGAGATTCAATCGCACGTAGCCATTGCGTACGGAGTCGGCGAGGCCGGACTCCACTAACCATGGATTCCCGGATTCCGGCACGATGCCGTCCACTAGATCTTCCAACCAGGCTTGGATCAGCATCTCAAAGCCGCTCTTGCCGAGCGTATCGAGCGGTATGTTGAGTCTCGACAGATACGTTTGAAGCTCTGAGGCGGTATCGGCTTCAAAATCAGGATTTCCTGGTTCTGCCACCGGCCGGCGCCAGAGATACAAATGGTCTCGCAACGCCAATAGAAAATACTCTGTCGGCTGTATCTGGACGCGCGCAAGGATATTTCGTAGAAAACGCGCCGCCCACTCGGGAGAGCGTGCGGGGGTATTTCGCGCTTCCACGAGAAGCTGGATTCCCCGCCCCGGTTTCTCGACTGTGAAATCGACTTCCGACATATCGCCTTCATTCTACTCGCATTCAATAGCGATTCAGACCCTTCTGCGCGTCTTCGCCGCCGCCTTCTCCGTCACGAACTCCTTCTTCAGAGGAAAGGGAATCGAGTCACGGCTGAGCTCGCGGAATGCCGAGCGGGCCTCGGCGAGCGTGACGTGCTTTCCTTCCTGGTGAGGGTTTGCGATTGAGCGGACTTTTGCCACGCAAATAGATTAGCACGCCGGGATCCGAAGTCATGCGCTGCGGCGCGTTAGCCGGACCGAAGTGGCCCCAAAGCCAATACAACCGACCACGCGCCCCGCAGGGCGCAGACAACCGACAACGCGGCGAAGCCGAAGACAACGCGCCGCGAAGCGGCGCAGTTAAACCCTTCTCCGCGTCTTCGCCGCCGCTTTCTCCGTCTCCACCCACGGCTCGATTCCTGGTGCGGTACATCGCGCAATCTTTTCGCCGAGGATCTCTTCGATCTGGCGAACCATGGGCACGTCCTGCCAGGAGACGATGGTCGAGACGATGCCCAGCGCGGCGCCGCGGGCGGTGCGGCCGGCGCGGTGGACGTAGTCGTCGGCGTTCTCGGGGATATCAAAGTTGATGACGTGCTCGATGCCGGGGACGTCGATGCCGCGGCCGGCGATGTCGGTGGCGACGAGGATGCGGTGCTGCCCCTGGCGAAATCCGGCCAGCGCTTCGACGCGGCGTCCCTGTGAACGGTCGGCGTGGATGCGCGAGACCGGATGTCCGCGGCGTTGGAGGATGTGGTACAGCCACTCGGCGTCGATCTTCCGCCGCACGAAGACGAGCGTGCTCCCCAGCTCTTCGGTGAGGAGGGTGATCAGGCAGTTGCGCTTGTCTTCTTCCTTGACGAGGTACAGCCGGTGGGTGATGCCCTCCGCGGCGCCCCCCTCGGGGGTGATATCGATGCGCACGGGGTCGTGCATGAACTCCTTGGCGATCATCTCGATGGAGTCGGGCATCGTGGCCGAGAACATCATCGTGCGGCGGTTGCGCGGCAGCAGACGCAGGATGTCGCGCATCTGCGGGAGAAAGCCGAGGTCGAGCATGTGGTCGGCTTCATCGAGGACGAGCTCTTCGATGGCGTCAAGCTTGACGTGCCGCTGCCGGACGTGATCCAGCAGACGCCCCGGCGTGGCCACGATGATGTCCGGCTCGCCGCGCAACGCATCGGTCTGCGGCTGCATCTTCACGCCGCCGATGACGCAGGCCGTATTGAGCTCGTGCTTGACGCCGAAGACGTCGAGAAACGCTTTCGTCTGCAGCGCGATCTCACGCGTCGGCGAAAGGATCAGGCCGCGCACGCCGCGGCCGTGCGTGAGGCGTTCCGCCAGCGGCAGGCAGAATGCGGCCGTCTTGCCGGAGCCGGTCTGGGCAAGGCCGATGACGTCGCGCCCTTCGAGCGCGAGCGGGATGACGGCGGCCTGGATGGGAGTCGGATTCTGAAAGCCGATCTTCGTCACGATGTCGAGGATCGGCGCGCTCAGGCCGAGGGAGGAGAAAGGCTTGTCGGTCGTGGAGACCGGGTGTTGCGGGATCGCTCGAGAGAACATTCAGTGAAACACTTTCCTATAAACCGCGACGTTGACCGCGATGACGAACACGGCGATGGTGAATTCCATCCCGCGAGTGAGGCCTTGAGGGTAAATCAGACGGAAGATGTGATGGGCGACGAAGCCGCCATCATATCCAGCAGCGCCCGCTCTGCGCAGCATTGCATTTTCGAGGATCGTGAGCGGGCAGATCCAGCCCCCGATCTCGATCAACGCTCCCCAGATCGCCGCCGGCAGATGAACCCACTTGAGCGCCGGCCACCGGAGCACGAGAAAGCCGCCCGCGATGACGAAGATGATGAATGCGAAATGGATGACGGCGGCGAGCGTTGCCGCCGACTGATAGAACATTGCAGGTTGAACCCTATACTTCCGCGCCATGAAACGGCTTCTCCCCCTCGTTCTCTTCCTTGCCGCGTTTGCCACCTTCGCGGCGGACTCTCAACCGGTTCATGTTTTCGTGGTCGGGACGACCGATCTGCATGGATCGTATGACAGTCATGTCGCTTCGAAGAATGCGCCAGCATACGGCGGGCTGCCGCTGATCGCGGGATATCTCGAAATACTGCGCGCCAATCATGAACGTGTCATCGTCGTCGACTCCGGCGATCTTTTCCAGGGGACGCTGGAATCGAACTTCTTCGAAGGGGAACCGGTCGTCAAAGGGTACAACGCCCTCGGATACGCCGCCGCGGCCGTTGGGAATCACGAGTTCGACTATGGTCCCATCGGTCCCGATTCCGTGGCCCGTCTGCCGGGCCAGGACTCCCTCGGTGCACTGAAGAAGAACGCCAAAGAGGCGAAGTTCCCGTTCCTCTCGGCGAACCTGACGGAGAAGGCGACGGGCAAGACGCCGTCGTGGGCGAAGCGCTACACGATCGTAGACGCCGGCGGCGTGAAGGTCGGCATCATCGGTCTCTCCACGCCGGAGACGCCGGCAGTCACGACCTCGGCGAACGTGGCCACGCTTGCGTTCGGCGATCCGGTGGCGGCGACGGTGAGCGCGGCAAAGGAGCTTCGCGCCGCCGGCGCCGAAGCGATCGTGGTCATCGCGCACATGGGCGGCCGCTGCAGGAACATCGAGCTGAATCCGGAGGACTCATCGAGTTGCGAGAAGGATCAGGAGGCGATGCGGTTTCTCCAGGCGCTGCCGAAGGGGACGATCGACGCCTACTTCGCCGGCCATACGCACTCGCAGATGCGTCACTACATCAATGGTGTTCCGGCGCTGCAGCCGTCACCGAACGGCCGCGAGATCGCCATCCTCGACATGACCATCGACCCGTCGCAGCACAAGGTGACGAAGACGGAGATGGGACCGCTGACGATGATCTGCGCGCAGGTTTACGAGAAGACGGAGACGTGCGATCCGAAGAAGGCGCCTGCCGGCGCATCGCTCGTGCCGCGTATGTTCGAGGGGAAGGCCGTCACCGAGGCGCCAAAGGTCGCCGCCATCTTCAAGCCGTATCTCGAACAGGTCGCGGCGAAGAAACAGCAGGATCTCGGCATCCGCACCACCGACCGATTCAAGCGCGCCTACTACCGCGAGTCGCCGCTCGGCGATCTGCTGACGGATGCGATGCGTACATACATGAAGGCCGACGTCGCCTTCCTCAACTCGGGCGGCATCCGCACCGATCTGCCGGCAGGGGCGCTTATCTACGCGAATCTGTTCGACGTCTCGCCGTTCGATAACTTCCCGGCGGTCGTGACGATGACCGGCGCTGAGTTGCGGCGCATGCTGGAGATCACGTCGGTCGGCGGAGGACGCGGGATCCTGCAGACCAGCGGACTCCGTTACACGTTCGACGAAGGGCGCGATGCCGATAAGCCGGCGGCGCAACGGAATCGTCTCACTGAGGTTGCGCTGGCCGACGGACATCCGCTCGATCCGGCAGGGCTCTACCGCGTGGCGACGGTCGATTTCCTCGTCACCGGCGAGGGGCTCGATCCGGTGATGAAACAAATTCCCCCCGAGCGGGTGAAAGTCGACTACGTCCTGCCGATCCGCGAGCTGCTGATCGATGCTCTCAAAGCGATGCCGCAGCCATTGGTGCCGAAGTTGGATGGAAGGATCAGTGTGTTGAATCCTGTGGGGAGCGGGGAGTAGCTGTTGCGGGCAGCCCAGGATGACCGTGAAGTGACGTGAGAGTAGTCTGCCAGTGCGTTCAGGGAAGTGGCAACCTGAATTTTTCAGAGAAGTCCTGGCGATATCCCGCGGTCAGCGGTCCGCCGATGAGGTCGAGGACCTCGCGCGTCAGCTCGATCAGGGGAGAAACCGATCCATCCCGGAATAGTCGCGCCAACGCGGTCTGCGCTCGATCGAAAAAAACCGCATCGAGTCGCTTGACCGATCGAACGAGATAACGCCCCGGGCCGTTAAGCAACTGTCCGTGGCACCGCAAGAAGATGTCCATGATCCTCATATACAGGTCCATTGCGATGATCCATCGTTCACTCGTGTCGGCGCATCGTTCCAGATCCGATACGACGGCGCTCACGTAACGGCGCGGCACATCCCAGCTCTGTGGAGGAGGCGGCCCCGAAGCGATCACCTGACGGGCGACTTCTTTCAACTTCGACGCAAGCTCGCAGGGCTCCGGCAGTACCCGTGCTTGATCGACTTCGCCCGCCAAAATGGAAAAGCCATTCTTCTGCTCCATTCGCATCATGAAATGCAGGGTTTCCGGATCGTGAACGTGAGCATCGAACAGAAAGCCGTTCGATGAAAATGTTTCGCGATACGCGTTGCCGACCCTGCTCAATATGACGATCACGTCGATATCGGATCCGGCATCTCCCCGGCCAAAGGCGTTGGAGCCAAAGAAGAAACAAAAGAGCGGCTGGCCATACCGTGCCGAAAGCGTATCCAGGATCAGCTGAGGGTCAGGTGGGTTGAGGTTGGACGCCATGAAGACTCGTCAGTTGGATGGCCCATCAGGACGCCGGAAGGCCTCCGCCCCGGATCGACCCAGAATCTCGTACAGCGCGTCTGTCGCTACCTGTCGATCGGCGTTCCTGAGCTCTGTCCCCATCGCGCGTTTCCCCATGAGGACGACGATGCCGTCGGGCAACGCCTCACGAATGGCGGCGCCGATCGCGATGGGACGATGAATGATCGACTTCCAGCGATCAGGTGCCGCATGGCGCAGACCATTGAGCATGTCCATCATGATCGAGGCCGGATGCTCGTCCCGAGGATCGTCACTGGTGAGAATACAGACGTCGGAGCCGTTCATCGCCGCCCTCGCTCTCAATGGCCGCAGTCCCCTGTCGGCTCCACCGGCGCAGCCGATGACAGAAACGATTCGACGGGGTCCGGCGAACTCCCTCACCGCGGCCAGTGAGGCCTCGATGTTCGCCGGCGTGTAGGGTTGATCGAGATAAACATCGACGTCTACCGGTGTCGGTAGCCTTTCCAGTCGCCCAGGCAGCGGGCGCACGTTCTGCAATTGGACTTCGGCGTCTGCCGATGGCATGACGCCACACACGATCGCGGCGGCCGCCAGGACATTCATGGCATTGTGCTGCCCGATCAACGGGAAACGAAGGTCGTGGCCATTGAGCCGCATGGAGATGCCTGCGCGGTCGGCCGCGTAGAGCTCCGGCGTGACATCCGCGGCGCCAAAACCGAACGTCACCACTCGGCCCAACGACGAACTGGCCAGCTCGCGGCCGGCCGGATCGTCGCTGTTGAACGCACAGAGCGTCGTCGATGACTTATGAAAGGCCGGATCCGTGAACAGACGGCGGTTGGAGGACATATGAGCGTCACCACCGGCGGTGCCGTGGTTCGTGAAGGCAAGCGCTTCGAACTGCAGTCCGAGGAGCCGTTCCTGTGCAATGCCGTGCGAAGGGAGCTCGAGAACGGCATGGGTACCACCCTGCTCGCGAAGCGCTGCAAGAAAGCCATGGATCGACAGCGAGTCGGATGTCCAACTGGCGGCAGACCGCTCGGAATCGGGTAAACGGTGTACCAGAGAGCTGATCAGACCGGTCCTGACGCCGGACGCGCGAAGAGCACCCTCAATGAGATGACATACGGTGGTTTTCCCCTTCGCACCCGTGACGCCGATGAGCGTGAGATACCGATGAGCATCGCCGAACATCCGCGAGCATGTGCGCGCGTAGGCCCGATTGACGTCGTCTACGATTGCATAGGGCATGTTCGGGGGAAGCGTTGCCTCTTCTTCGTCTCCGGCCTCCAGCACGACGTACCTGGCTCCCTGGCGAATCGCCTCCGCCGCGGAGATACGGAACTGCAACGAACGCAATTTGAAAAAGAAGGTGCCCTCCGCGATCTGGCGGGGCTCGACGAGAACCGACAGGATGTCCGGTTCGCCGCCCGCGCGGAGAATCTTCGTTCCTTCCAGGAGCTGGTGAAGGGGCAGCATACCGGTCATCATTTGTGATGCGCCTCGGCTTGGCCACAGAAGCGTTGTGCGAGCTCGTTCAAAATGGCAAACCCCTTAAGCGATACCGGCAGCCGGCGCTGAAAGAGATGCTCACCGTCGTCCCACCAGAAGAGCAACTCATCGTGCTTCGCTTGTACGCCGAGAAACGCCGCCTGGCCTTGCAACGAAGCATGGCCGACCTCGACGACAGGCCCGCCATGGCCGCGCCGGTCGACGTCGGTTGCTTCAATGCGCCTTCCGTCGAGCTCATTAATCCACGCCGCTGCAAACCCGTCCGCAGTCGGCACGACCTGAACTTCCCGGAATTGTCCGGTCACCCGGACATCGTGGCGGAGTGACGACCATTCCGCATGATCCGGTTGCGCCGGGTCAATGACCGCTGCGTCGATCGTTCCGGTATCGTTCGACAACGCGATGTTCGCATTCCGCGCCGCGACGATCGCAAGGCGGCCGGCAGGATCGATGGCCGCGTCGAACTGCTGAATGCGCACGTTGCGCAATGTGATCGCATCGACGTGCCCTTCGTCCGCCAGAAGGTAGAGGGAAAGCCCATCGTGATTCGACAAGAGTGCGATCCGCTTGTCCTGCAGCGGTTGGGCAACCATCCTGCTCGACCTTCTGAAATCCATAGGTGGCAAGTGCCACGATCTTGATACTCCGCTCCAGTCCACCTCCCTGGCGATCGTCTCTTCCGGAAGGTAGGTGAGCTCGATCGCACGCGGCTTCTCACCCGGAATCACGATCGTCTGCCAGGAATTCGAACGAGTCGTGTCCGTCGCCGCCGGCGGCTTGACATGCGTGGCGCGGGATCCGTCCCTCTTGACGAAGGTTGTCGCGGCTGCGTCGTCACTGTCGTCGAGTGTTGCGTACCACCAATCCGTCCCCGTGACGACGATCCCATCGCTCAGGGGACTCTCCGTCCAGGTTGCACGTGGTGTGAGAGGAATTCGAACCCGCACCGGTTCGTCCATTCCTGCCGCTCCGACTTTCGCGATTTCTCGATAGACCGCGCGGCCGCGGCTGGATGGGACCCCAACCGGAGCTCCCGAGCCCCAATTCGTTGTGATGACGAGGGTTTCCTCATCGGTCGCTGCAACATAATGGATTGGATTTTTATGGATGGGAGTGGGGCGGACGACGTAGGTGGTCTGCGTAGTGACGAAGCTCGCATTCGTCATTTGCAGCAGAGCACACCAGAGAGCGCCGGAGGAAAGAAGACGGAAGACTTCCAATAGAAACCTGATGACGATCTCGAGTGCCATGGAGTTACCTGCAAAATTGCCCCGGAGCCGGGCTGCGGAGCAAGCTCCGCAGCCCGCGTGCAGTATGCACTTTTAGCTGCACATACCCCAGCCCCAGCAGAAATAGTCGTCCCATGCGTATTGCTCGCAGTAGCCGTACTCACCCGGGCACGGTTGCGGTGGGTTGTTTTGGCAGTAGCCGCTGGTTTGACACCACTGACCTTCGTCCATGCCGCCCCAGCAAGCGGTGACTCCTTCATCCATGCCGGACCAACACATGCCCGAGTTGCCGTAATTCGGGTCTGTCAGACACGTATCACACGCGAGCGCATTGGTCGCCACTGTGGCTGCCACGGCCCCGGCCGCAGCTAACGTCAACATCCTCAACTTCTGTGTGTCCATACCTTCTCCTTTCGTTCTTCACTTGTTCCCTGGGATTCGTCGCACCTACCGCTGCGCGGAGGTGTCGCCGCTTTTCATACTGATTTCCTGGCTCTCCCCGGCAGCGAGACGGACCTGGGCTACTTTCGGCAGTGCCGCCGCCCCGCCGCCCGCGAGCGCAAAGTAGGCTCCCGCCGAATCGATCCGCACCACGGACCAGGCTCCCGCGGGAACCTTGGGAAGCGTGAATGGACCATCCATCCTGCGGAATTTGAGCGCGGCCCATGAGAGATCGAAAAGCCCGCCGTCCGGAGCGAGGAGCCAGAAACGATCCTTGTTTCCGCGGTCCGTCCAATTCGTAAAGGTCACGGCGGCGGTGGCCGAAGGGAGTGTCAAGTTGGCATCGCTGACCGGAGCGGTGATGAATGTGCCGATTGCGCCATCGGCCGCGGTCACGCCGCACCGCAGCCGCTCGGGCGCCGGCTTCGGGAAGTGAATGGAAAACTTACCCCAGGAATCGGCCGCGGCGTAGCCAGTGCGAGGAATGTTGTCACTCCCGGTGTAGATACAATCTACCCATGCCATTCCGGCGGGGTTCCCGGCGCCGTCAATCACGGATCCTTCGAGCGTGGAACCGTCATCGAGGTGAAGAGTGATCGAGGCAGGAGTTGCCGAAGCGATCGTGACCGTTTTTTCGGCAACCGCTTCATCTTTTCCGCGCGCCTTCACCAGCCACATTCCATCCTGCAGCTCGCCGATCGTCACCTCGCCGATCGAGTCTGTCCGCGCTCTTCGCTCGAGCCGAAGTAGCTGGTTCTGTTCACTACTGTCACCAAGCATGGTGGCGGTGATCTGCACTTCGGATTCAGGCCGATCGCCGGAAAATACACGGACGGAGAGCGAGCCTTCAGGCAGTTCGATGCGGACGTCACGAGAAGCGTGATCGAATTGCATCGGGGCAAGCTGTGTGTCTGCGTCCGGCGGCCGTCGCCGCGCTGCAACGGCGTAATAACCGGGACGGGGCAGGAGTGTCTTAAAGGCCCCGTCCTCGTGCGACATCACTCGGCGAACGATGGCCCCTGGTCCGGGAGGGTCGGTAAACGCGATCGAGGCGGACAGTCCGCCGCCATGTGATGTGATGTGACCGGACACGACGAGAGGCTCGATCACCGGTTCGAGCTTTTTTTTGTCGCCCGACTCAATCTTCAGAGTGGTGACGTCGATCGGCTGGGTCAGGTTGTCCAGACGAACGATCGCGATCACCTGCCAGGATCCCGGAGTTACGCCGGTAAACACGGCGTCCTGATGATTGGAAGTCAACTCGACAGACCGGAGATCGGCATTGCTGGCCTTTTTTTCCGGTTGAAGGACGACGGCGATGATCTCGGCATTCGCGTTCTCATTCTTGAAGCTGTCTTCGAAACGCGGAATCACGGTGATCGATCCAGCCTCCGGCAATGGCAATGGATCAATGATCTCGCGCTTCCCCGGCTCGAGAGTCCGGGTGACGGTTCCGGCGAGTTTCGTCGAATCCTGAGCCTGGAACGTGATTGTTTCACCGACTGGCAGGCCTTCCATCGTAAGCCAGCCGTCTGCTCGCGCGGTCCCCTTGGCAACTGCCAAGAACTCGCCGGATCCGCGCTCGACGGAGGCCGTTACCATAGCCTCGGGAACATTGGTTCCGTCCGTCTTATGAACGACGTGAACCTGCACCGACGCCGCGCCCTTGAGGCGATGTGTTCCAAGCCAGACCTGTTCGCGGGCGTGAGCCGTTAAACGGACAACCACGGGTGAGAAGCTCTCAAAGCGCAGCAGCAGCGCGCGGCAGCCGACCAGCACCGGGAGAGCGATATCTCCGCTCTTCCGCACATTGACGGGCAACACGAAACTCTTGTCGCCCTCGCATTCGTCGAATCGGGCGTTGCCGTGAGAGGGAAGCGGCGCCTTTTCGGGAACGCTCACGCGCAACGTTCCTTCCGCCTTCGGAAACTTGATTCCCTCGGCCGCCGGTCCCTGTTCCTGATTCTCCGCGGGCTTTGCTCGCATGAGACCCAGAATGACGTCTCCCTCAGTCGTGAAGAAAACGTCGGACGCAGCATCTGCGTTCGCGTATAGAACCCGCCCACCGGTCACATTTTCGGACGCTGCCGGGACCTCCGTGTATCCATTGGCCGTGCGCATGAACGCACGCAAGCCGCGCACCTCCGTCTTGAAGGGCACGCGGATGCGGACGTTTTTCGGCGCCAGCGGCGGGGCATCCGGCAAGGAAACCTTGATTCCCTCGTTGCCGTTTCCGCTCAGGGTTACGTGGCGAAGAGTGACAGGTGCCGTAAATCGCCTCGGATCCGGCCAGGTGGCTACGAGGTCGTATTGGCCGGCGGGCATCGATGTCCATTCGACCGACGTTGTCTGCGCTTCGCGCGCCCAGACCCGGTCTCGCCACTCGACGGGAACGGATGTATCGATGTGGGCCGACGGAACGAGCGTAAGCAGCAGGTCGGGAGCAGGGCGATTGGTCAGAACGCGCAGCGACGATCCCCGCCGCAGAGTGACCGGCGGCATTTCGCTTTTTTTCGGATCCCACGAAACCCAGGCCGCTTCGTACCCGGGGGCCTCTACGAGCAAGGAAAGGTCTTTGACGGGTACCCCGAGTTTCCACCAGCCGTTCTCATCCGTTGTTGTCCGCAGGCGGACAGTTTGCCGCGCCAGATCGCTCATCACACCGAGCAGGGTGGGCGGGACGACCCGGGGATGAGACACCGTGGCACCCTTGACCGGCCGGCCTGCGGCATCGACAACGGACCCGGTGAGTTCGAACTCTGGCAGCAACTCGAGTGAGGCTTGACTGTTTCTGCTGTTGCCGATTTCGACATTGCGCATCGCCAGATGGTAGGAGGGAGCCTCGGAGATCATCACATAACGGCCGGGAGGGATACCCTCCCATTTTACGGCGCCGTCAACAATTGCCTCGACGGTGGGGCGATGCGCCGGCTGGTCGAGTGCGATCAACGCCACGTAGACGCCCCGAAGTGCGGCGTGGGTCGAGCGGTCGCTTACGGCGACGTCAAGGCCGCCTCCGATCGGCTGCGCAGCGTACGTACCGCTGCAGAAAACGACGAGGAGAATAAAAAGCCATAGCCGATGCCTCAATCGGAATCCGACCGCGCTGAGTTCCGTCCGAACCGTCATGTAAACCTCCGGAAAAATTGAACGAGACACATACGTATCACACACCAAGGTACAAGGGCGTCATCGTCGTCACGTGAAACCGTGACGACGATCACTCTTTCGGGAATGGCGGCGAAGCGGAGGAGGGGGCCGGCTCATTTTGCCTGACCAGGCCGGTGGTAGAGTGCGCGCCCATGAATGACGCGCCATCCATTCTCATCGATCATTCGCTCGACCCTGTCGTCGAACTGTATAAGCGCGGCATCGATCGAACCGTGATCCGCGAGAATCTTCGCAAATCACACGAAGAGCGCCTTCTCAACCTTGAAAGAAAGATCGCCTTCATTCAGCGGTGTCATTCACCGGGTACGCCTACGGCGACGACTCAGTTCAGAGCCCTGCTCACCCTTCTCGGCGAGAATGACGCCTCGTTCGTCATCGTCGGCGGCGTTGCGGCGGCATTGCATGGCGCTGCGCGGGTCACTTACGATCTGGACATCGTCTACGACCGATCCTTCGAGAATCTTCAACGCGTCGTTGCGGCGCTCGCTCCACTCAAGCCTTACATTCGCGATGCGCCTCCGGGATTGCCCTTTCGACTCGACGAAGAGACTTTGAAACGTGGTCTGAACTTCCACTTCGCCACGCCGAAAGGCATGGTCGACCTCATGGGCGAGTTGGCAGGTGTAGGCCCTTTCCCTATTGTCCGCGCCCATGTGAACGAGGCCGATATTTCCGGGGCCCGATATCCGTTCCTCGACCTCGACGCACTGATCGTAGCCAAGAGAGTTCCAGGCCGAGCGAAGGATCTCGAGGCAATCGCGGAGCTCGAGACCATCCGCGACGAGCTAGGATCGGCTTCCTCGTCATAGGCTGCGAAGGGCTCGACCGGTGATGAACCAGATCCCCGCCGAACGGATCAAAATCGAATTACGCCCGCCCGATCCGCGAGCTATTGATCGATGCGCTGAAAGTAATGCCGCAGCCGCTCGCGCCGAAGTTGGATGGGAGGATTACCGTGGTGAACCCGGGGGGGGAATGGGGGCTGATTCGCGGTTGCGGGGTTGCGCGGTCTCGCGGGTGGTTTGCTGACTTGCTTGGTTGCTGAGCTTCCAAGCATCGTGGTGCCAGGTGAGCCTGAGGTTTGCTATTTTGCAACCCAGCAACCCGCGACCGCGAGACTGCGCAACCCCGAGGTCTCGGAAACGCAACCATGACTACCATCATCCTCTTCGGCGGCCGCAGGGATGAGCGGCACGTTTCCGTGGCCTCGGCGCAGAACATCGTCCGGACGCTCGGAGCGCCGCTGGCCTGGTTCTGGGCGCCGAACGGCTCCGTCTGCGACGTGCATCCCGACGACCTGCTCGCGCATCCTCGGCCGTTCACCAACGATTTCCATCCGTCGCGGCCGGCGATCTGGCCCGATCTGGAGATGGCGCTTGATACCTTGCCGGTCGACGATCCGGTGTTCCTGCTGGCGCTTCACGGAGGTGAGGGGGAAAACGGAACCGTACAGCGAATGATGGAGGCGCGCGGCATTCCGTTCACCGGATCGGGATCTGCGTCGAGTGCCGCGGCCTTCGACAAGGGGCGCGCCAAGGAGATCGTGAAGGAACGTGTGCGCGTCGCGGAGTCGCTCGTGGTTGATGACGTGAGAGCCATCGATCGGGCAGCCGCGGAGATGCTGGCGCGTTACGAGAAAATCGTCCTCAAGCCTCTTGCCGGCGGCTCATCGCGCGGGCTCTTTTTTCTCGAGCGGGGCGGGGAGATACCGGCCGTCGAGAACGTTCCCTATATCGTCGAGCAGTTCATCGCCGGCCGCGAGTTGACGGTGGGCGTTGTCGATGGCGAGGATGGCGCCATCGCACTGCCCGTCCTCGAGATCGAGACCGATCCCGGCCTTTCCTTCGACTATGAGGGGAAGTACCTCGGCAAAGGAACCCGGGAGATCTGCCCGGCGAGAATCTCCGAAGTTACACGCGACGAGGCGCAGACCGCCGCACTGGCCGTCCACGCTGCCCTCGGGTGCGATGGTTACTCACGAACCGATCTGGTCGCCGCGGACGATGGCATCTACTTTATCGAGTTGAATACTCTGCCCGGCCTCACTACCGCGTCGCTCTTGCCGCAGGAGCTGCGCGAGGCGGGGATCGGGTTTCGGGAGTTTCTGGAACAGCAGATCGTGATCGCTCGGAAAAAACGTTTCACGCGGAGACGCGGAGGCGCGGAGAAAAACCAGATCGACTCCGCGTCTCCGCGCCTCCGCGTGAAACCGTTCCCCTGACGTTTCAATCAGTTTATCGCGAGCAAAGGCCTCCTTTTGCTACGATCTCGCCCGGTTCATGAACCGAAAGGAGTTTCAATGCGCAAGTTCATTGCGATTTGTCTTTTTCTCGTTCCCGCCGCGCTGCCGATGGCGGCGCAGCAGACCGCGCCGGCGCTCAAGCTGCCGCGCGCGTCGCAGCACGAGGTTGTGACGCAGACCGTCGGCCTGACCGACATCACCATCGACTACAGCCGTCCCGTGGCCAAGGGCCGCACGATCTGGGGCGGGCTCGTGCCGTACGACAAGGTCTGGCGCACGGGGGCGAACGAGGCCACGCAGTTCACGGTCAGCGACGACGTGACCATCAACGGACAGCCGCTGCCGAAGGGGGCCTACTCGCTTCACACCATTCCCGGAAAAGACTCCTGGACGCTGATCTTCAACAAGACCGCGAAACAGTGGGGTTCCTTCAACTATGACGCCGCTCAGGACGCGCTGCGCGTCACGGCCAAGCCGCAGAAGGGGCCGTTCGCCGAGGTGTTCACGATCGGGTTTCCCGACGTGACGGGCGATAACGCGACGGTCGTTCTTCACTGGGCCGACTTGGCGGTGCCGTTCACGGTCGGCACGAACACGACCGCGGCGGTGATGGCATCCGCAACGGCTGCCGTCGCCGGTGCCGCGCCCACCGATTTCCAGACGCCGGCGCGCGCCGCCGGTTTTGCCTTCGACTCCGGCAACAACGATCAGGCCATGAAGTGGGTCGATCAGTCGTTGAAGGTCAAAGAGACGATGAACGGCCTCTACCTGAAGTCCCGTATCCAGGCCAAGAGCGGCGACCGGGCCGGCGCCATCGCCACCGCGCAGTCGGCGCTCAAGCTTGCTACGCCGCCGAAGGACGACGCGCTGTCAGCCGAGATCAAGCAGTCGATCGACGAATGGAAGTAAGTGAGTTGATTACCCTGTCATCCTGAGCCGCCGGAGCCGCGTAATCGCGGAGCGATTGCGCGGCGCAGGACGGTCGAAGGACCCCCAAGTTGTATCCCGGTTTGGGCGGCGGAATAGTCGACGTTCCACCGCCCTGTCCGGGTTAGCAGGCTGGGGGTCCTTCGGCGCGCTCTGCCCCGGAGCTTGCCCTGAGCGAGCGCAAGCGAGTCGAAGGGGGGCGGCCGCCGCCTCAGGATGACAGTGGTTTTGTTGCCTTCTGCTCAGCAACGAACCTCTGCACCACCAGCGCCGCCCCCACCCCCACCACACACCCGATCACGTTCCACCAGAGCCAGGCCATGTCGGTGGCCACCGCGCACCAGACCACGGCGCCTTCTCCGATCAGTGCACCGAAGAAGGCGGCGGTGCCGCTGACGCGCTTCGTGTAGAAAGCGAGGAGGAAGATGGCCAGGATCGTCCCGTAGAAGAGCGAGCCGAGCTTGTTCACCGCTTCGATGAGTGAGCCGAGGCGGTTGGCGAATTCGGCGAAGCCGATGGCGAAGACGCCCCAGGCGATCGTCATCAGCTTCGAGAGCCGGACGCACTCCGCGTCGGTCGCATGCGGCTTGCCGAGGCGGCGGAAGATGTCCACCACGGTCGTCGAGGCCAGCGAGTTGAGGCCGGACGACGTCGCCGACATCGCCGCGCAGAAGATCGCCGCCAGCACCAGGCCGACCACGCCGGCCGGGAGGAAGTCGATCACGAAGGTCAGAAAGATGTAGTTTGTATCGCTGTTGTCGGCTCCCGGCTGCGTGCGTCCGATGAGCGCCGCTGCCGCCGCGCGCGTGGCCGTCTCGCGGGCCTGCACGTGGCGCAACGCGACCGTGGCGGTATCGATGCCGGCGCTGTTGTGCGCGCGCATGGCGGCCAGCAGCGTTTGCACATCGGCGCGCTTCTCGACGAATTGCTGGCTGTGCCGCGCTTCGAGAGCGAGGTAGTCGGCGGCGTACGGACTGGTGGCCACCTTCGCCCGCTGGACGCTGTTGAAGAACAGCGGCGGGGCGATGAACTGATAGAAGACGAAGACCATCGCTCCGACGAAGAGGATGAAGAACTGCATTGGCACCTTGACCATGCCGTTGATCAGCAGACCGAGACGGCTCTCGGCGGCAGAGGCGCCGGTCAGATAACGCTGCACCTGCGACTGGTCGGTGCCGAAGTAGGAGAGTGCCAGGAAAGCGCCGCCGATGAGGCCCGACCAGAAGTTGTACGGCGTCTTCAGATCGAACTTGAAGTCGATGGCGTTGAGCCGTCCCATGCGCCCCGCCACGCGAAAGGCTTCCACCAGCGTCACGTCATGCGGGAGCGAATGGACGGCGATGATCAGCGCCACGGCCATTCCGCCGAGAGCGATAACGAGCTGGTGAACCTGCGTCCGGCTGACCGCCTTGGTTCCGCCGGTGGCGGTGTAGAGCACCACCATCAGGCCGACGACGACGTTGGTGAGGTGAATGTTCCAGCCGAGGATCACCGAGACGATGAGGGCGGGAGCGTAGAGGGTGATACCGGTGGAGAGACCGCGCTGGATCAGAAAGAGGACCGAGGTCAGCGTCCGCGTGCCGACGCCGAAACGGGTCTCGAGATATTCGTACGCGGTGAAGATCCGCAGTCGGTGATAGATCGGGACGGCGGTGATCGAGAGGATCACCATCGCGATCGGCAGGCCGAGGTAGAACTGCACGAAGCGCATACCGTCGGCGTAGGCTTGCCCGGGCGTCGAGAGGAACGTGATCGCGCTGGCCTGCGTGGCCATGATCGACAAGGCGATGGTCGGCCACTTCAGCTCGCGCCCGGCCAGCAGATAGCCGTCGAGATTCTTCTTGTGGCGCCCCTTCCAGACGCCGTACGCGACGATGGCCACCACCGTCCCGATGAGGACGATCCAATCGATCGGCCTCATGCGAAGGCTTTCGTGAAGGCGTAGAAGACCAGGATGAGGATGGCCAGCTCACCGATGACGACGGCGTAGAGGAGAGGCCAGTTGACGTTGTCGGTTGTCGGTTGTCGGTTGTCGGGTTCTTGACCACTCGTTGGTGGCTCCGACCCCCGACCCCCGACTCCCGGCTCCCGCGTCTCCCTCATTTCGCCGAAACGAGATTCACGAACATCTTGTACGCGCCCGGAACGCCCGCCGGAAGCTGCCGGAACCAGGCGTAGCTCGTGTAGATGAACGTCCCTTTGCCGTAGTGCGCGTAAAGCTCGCCGCCTTCTTTGTCCGGTTCGCCGGGATCGTGCGAGGCCAGGACGGTCTGGTATTGCGCGTCCCAATCCTTGACGAAGTACAGCCCGCGCTCCTGCACCCAGCCGTTGAAATCGGCGTCGGTGATCTTGTTCGGCGTGTTCAGGAGCGGGGAGTCGGGATGGACGAAGCGGACCGGCGCCTCTTCGACGGTGACGCGTTCGCTGGTGACCTTGAAGGGATACGGGCCGGGGACGTCGACGAGGAGCGGCTGCGGATTGGTGCTGTTGTACTGGACGACCAGCGTCCCGCCGTTCTTGACGTACTCCATCAGCTTCGGGTGGGCCAGGCGCATGCGCGGGCGGGTGTTGTAGGCGCGGACGCCGGTGACGATGGCGTCGTACTTGGCGAAATCGCCGCGATCGAGGTCGTCGTCGGTGAGCAGTGTGACGTCGTAGCCGACCTGCCGCAGCGCGGAGGCGACGTCATCGCCGGCCCCCATGATGTAGCCGACGCGGGTGCCACGCTTCTTGATGTCGGCGCGGACGAGCTTGGCGAACGCGTCGCCGAACACCCGTTGCGGCGGGATGTGGTTGTAGTCGATGTTGTTGATGCCGTAGTCGAGCTTCTTTCCGTCCGCCAGCTCGACCTGTGCGGCGAAGACGTCCGCGTACTCGCCCTTCTTCGGCGGTGTCACCTGAAAGGTCGTCCTTGCCTCTTCGCCCTTTTGAGTGAACGTGACCACGGTCGATATCGGATCGGCATTCCATCCCCGCGGAAGGCGCAGCCGCACGCTGACCGGGCCCTTCACGCTGAAGTTGCGCAGCCACACCGTGACCGGTTTCGGTTGGAGGTCGGGGAAGACGTAGACGCTCGCGCCGAGGTTGGCCGTGACTTCCGGAACGACATCGATGTTGCGGACGCGCTCCCCCTGCACGGCGTCGGTCCAGCGATAGACGGCCGGGACCTCGAAGATGATCGTGTGCATGGCGTTGTCGGTCAGCGTCACGATCATCGGGATGGCGGTGCGGTTTTCGGGGAGGCCGATGAGCTGCTGATCGTCGACGACGTACGAGCCTTTGAGCGGCGGCTTCTGCAGCCAGTACGGCTGCGAGATCGGGAAGTCGGGCGGCAGCTTGATGCTGAGGTCCGTCTTGACCGGGACGTTGTTCGTCAGCGGGGCGTTCACCGCCTTGCTCGGATCGGCGTAACGCGAGGCCACCATGGCCAGCGTGAACGGGTAATCCGAACGATTGACGACCGTGACGCTGACCGGGATGGCGCCGCCCGCGATGACGGAGGAATCGCCGGCGGCGACGTCGATGGAGATCCCGGCGCAGGCGCGGATGGCGGCCTGCAAGTCGCGCATCTTCACCGCTGCCCACGGATGGCTCGACCATGCGGCATTGGCGCTGAGCCGATCGAGGAGATCGTAGGCCTGAAGAAGAAGGGGAATGGTCTTCGACGGATTCTTCGGATCAAACGTGTCGGAGGCCTGCTGCAGAACCTTGCCGGCCGCCTCGCCGCCGGCGTAGCGCGACCAGGAGGTGTCGATCCCTTCGAACATATCGGTAGTGGCCGGATCGCCGGCGAGTTGATCGAAGTAGTTCGGAGAGGTGCCGCGCCGCTCCGCGACGCCGAACCCCTGGCTCTTGTGCATGCTGCGGCTCTCGGCCGCGATCTCGGTGTAGGCGCGGCCGAGGAGCGGGTTGTATGTGCCGAGGTCGACCAGCAACGATTTGGCGATCGAAGGATCGCCCGGTGGGATCGCCCGAAACGAGAACTTGTTGAAGAACAGCCGCCTCGGCTGCCACGTGCTGACGTACTTGAGCTGCTCGGGGAACTTCGTCGGATCGGCGGCGGCAGTAAAGGCCTCGCCGGCCAGGATTGCGGAGGCGGTGTGATGGCCGTGCCCCCCTTCGCCTGTGGTGGGGAAGCGGGTGATGATCACGTCGGGCTGAAAGCGGCGGATGTTCCAGACCACGTCCGCCAGGATCAGATCGTGGTTCCAGATGGCCAGTGTCTCCGCTGGATTCTTGGAATAGCCGAAATCGAGCGCGCGAGTGAAAAACTGCTCGCTGCCGTCGGTGCGCCGTGCGGCCAGCAACTCCTGGGTGCGGATGACCCCGAGCAGCTCCCCCTTCTCATCGCCGAGCAGGTTCTGGCCACCGTCGCCCCGCGTCATCGAGAGGTAGCCGGTGCGGTAGAGCCGCTCGTTGCCGAGGTAGGCGATCAGAGCGGTGTTTTCGTCATCGGGATGCGCCGCCACATAGAGCGCGCTGCCGACGACCGTGAGTTTCTTGAGTGCAAGCTGGATCTGCGCGGCATCGAGCGGCTTCTGGGCGAAGAGACCGGCCGGGAGGATGAACAGCGTGATGACGAGAGCGATCGTTCTGCGAAGCATGGCGGCGAATGGTACTGGGTTCGACGGAGGAATCGTGTTGCGGTGGTGTTGCGGTTGCGTGGTTGCGGGGTTTTGGGCTAGCAGACAAGCGACTTCCCATTTTCGGGCGGTTTCGAAGTGCCAAATCGCACTTTTGACGCGATTTTGACTGCGTAGAATCGATGTCTGACTGCGGAGTATCGGTTGTTGAATGCGGAGTCACGATGTCTGACTGCGGAGTATCGGTGGTTGAATGCCGAGTCACGATGTCTGACTGCGGAGTATCGATCCTTGACTGCGGAGTGACGACGTCTGACTGCGGAGTATCGATTGCTGCATGCGGAGAGAACATTTCTGAATGCGCAGTAACCATTTCTGAGTGCGGAGAGAGGATTCCTCTCTCCGTAGAATCGATCCTTGACTCCGCAGAATGAATCCTTGACTCCGCAGGATGAATCCCTGACTCCGCAGGATCGATTGCTGACTCCGCAGAATCGATCCTTCACTCCGAATCGGCATCGTGACAGTCGAGCGGTGCCCCACTCTCACCGGCATGCTACGAGAGTGGGGGATCCTGCCGTTCGTATTGCGACAGTTGATCGGGGCGACAGCCGCATAGAAAAAGGCCATCCGCAGATGGCGCAGATGATCGCAGATAAGACCGATCCCAAGGAAAGAAAGGTCGCAATCGCCTTCGAGCGGCGCACTCATTCGGACCTCGTTCTCAGCGCCAAGCACTGTCTCGAACCCAACAGTCGCAATCGCCTTCGAGCGGCGCACTCATTCGGACTCTTTCCACACTTTTGCAACACTGGACAAAGGATGGAACTGTCGCAATCGCCTTCGAGCGGCGCACTCATTCGGACGCGTCTGATGGTTCAGCAGTAGGCAGAGACCGCTTCGGCGGTATCAGTCGCAATCGCCTTCGAGCGGCGCACTCATTCGGACGAGACACGTAAGCTCCGTGTGGACATCGGTATTCGTTTTTGGTCGCAATCGCCTTCGAGCGGCGCACTCATTCGGACCCTGCCAATTCTAACCCATTGATTCGATGCTCCTTGCGGGGCTGATTCAGCAGACCGTGCACGATTCGCATCAGAAGCTCCAGACTCTATCGACGGTCCGGCTCGCAAGCCGTTCAGATCCAATGAGATGCATGATTTGCAGACCCCTCCTTGAAAATGGAAACAGCCATCCTCTCACAGGATCAGGTACTCCGGGTCGCTCACTTGCCACCTTCTGAGCTTCGACTTCGATGGCACGGCGAGCGCAGGATTCGCCGCTACAATTACGTTGCGATGCCGAAAAGAGTCTCCGCCTCACGGGCCACATTGCCTCGCCGCCGGCGTAACGAGCTGGACGAGATGTTTGCGTCGATCTCGCCCGATGCCGCGACATTCGTTTCGCGCAATCCGGCGTTGAGGGCGAAGCTGGCGCGGGCGGCGGAGAGGCTGGGCGAGGCGTTTCCGGACCGCGCGCTGCACCTGGTGCTCGCGTTCGATCACGAGTCCGGTGACCGGGATTTGTTCGCGGAGATCGAGCGGGCCGGCGATTGGCGCGATGATCATCGCCGGCTGCGCGAGTTCACGACGGAATGGATTCACGATCGGGAGGATCCGAAGCTCGAAGTCAACTTCGACTTTCATTTTCGCCGATGAGCTTCGACTGGAGCGAATTCCTGCCGGTCGCTGATGCGTTGGCGGCTGCCGATTGGGACGTGGACCGCGAGGCGTCTCTCAGAACCGCGATCAGCCGTGCCTACTACGCTGCTTTTGGCGTGGCGCGCCGTGGCGTACGTGCCCTTCGATCAAAGACTCGGCTGAGTGCGGCGGAGCACGGTGAGGTCGCCGCGTTTTACGCAGCACGGTACGGAGAACGCGGGGAACAGGTCGCCGCGACTCTCGGTCGCCTCAGAAAACGTCGGAATTCCGCAGACTACGACGATGACGTTGAAGGAGTCGAGGACGTCTGTAATCTGTCGATCGAGGACGCACACAACTTGCTGACCCTCCTTGCCAACCTCTGATCACTACGACCTCGCCGTTATCGGCGCCGGCGCCGCCGGGCTGATGGCCGCCATTTCCGCAAGTCGTGCGGCGCGCGAAAGCGGCATGAAGTTGCGCATTGCCGCCATCGACGGCGCAAAACGGATCGGAGCGAAGATCCTCATCTCCGGCGGCGGGCGGTGCAACGTCACCAATGAGGCCGTCCAGGCGGCCGATTTCAACGGAAGCCGCAACGCCATCGCCAAGGTGCTGCGGACGTTCGACGTCGCTGCCACCGTCGCCTTTTTCGAGGACCTCGGCGTGCCGCTGAAACGGGAGGAGACGGGAAAGCTGTTTCCCGTCAGCAACCGCGCCCGCGATGTGGTCGACGCGCTGTTGGCCGCCGCGGAGGATGCCGGCGTCGCGATCATCAGCGGCGTGCGCGTGGACAATGTGGCACAGACACTCTTGTCTGTGCCTGGCTTCGTCATCAACGGCGTGCTGCATGCCGACCGCGTCATCCTCGCCGCTGGCGGACGCTCGGTGCCGAAGACCGGCAGCGACGGCTCGGGATACGGCCTCGCCCGCGCCCTCGGGCATTCGGTCACGAAGACCTTCCCGGCGCTCGTGCCGCTGATCGTGACGAAGGGACACTGGATCACGGAGATCAGCGGGACGAGTGTCGAGGCGGAGCTGGCGGTGAAGTCGGCCACCGGCCGCGTCCTGCAGCGGAACAGAGGATCGATGCTCTTCACGCACTTCGGCCTCAGCGGCCCGGCCGTTCTCGACATCAGCCGCCACTGGATCGCCAGCCAGCCGGCCACGCTCGCGGCCAACTTTCTGCCGGGAGAGACATTCGAATCGATCGATGCCACGCTCGTCGATGCGGCCCAACGCAATCCGCGCGCGACCATCGCCAGCGTCCTGCGGCACCGCCTCCCCGACCGCCTCCTCGCCCACCTTGCCTCGGATACCCCCCTCGGCCGTATGCCGAAAGACCAGCGTCGCCGCATCGTTCACGATGTCGTCAGCTTCACGTTACCGGTGATCCGCGACCGCGGCTTCGACTACGCCGAGGTCACCGCCGGCGGCGTGCCGCTGGAGGAGATCGACCTGAACACGATGGAATCGCGCCTCTGCAAAGGCCTCCACCTCTGCGGCGAGATCCTAGACGTCGACGGCCGCATCGGCGGATTCAACTTCCAGTGGGCCTGGGCCAGCGGGCGGGCGGCAGGGATGGGGGCGGCGGTTGCTCGCGAACGAACTCGGAAAGCTTGTGAATGAGCTCTGAAAGCTCATGAACGAACTCGGAAAGCTCGTGAACGAACTCGGAAAGCTCATGGATGAGGTCGGAAAGCTCGTGAATGAACTCGGAGAGCTTATGAACGAGGTCGGAGAGCTCATGAATGAACTCCGAAAGCTCGTTCACTGGCAAAATTTGTCAACGAACGGTCTCTCCGGCGGTGGGCCGCCGAACCAGCCACCGAGGCCGTCCCTTCCTGCTAGTGTTGCGTCAAGATTGAAATCGGAGATTAGGCGCCTCTCAATTCACTGTCATCCTGAGCCGCCGGAGCCGCGTAATCGCGGAGCGATTGCGCGGCGCAGGACGGTCGAAGGACCCCCAAGTTGTA
>JADGNY010000214.1 GCA_017883235.1 Thermoanaerobaculia bacterium
TCTCATCCGCCTTCGGCACCCTTCGACTCGCTTCGCTCGCTCAGGGCAGGCTCTTCTCCCCCAGCTGAAAAGCGCTGGGGGAGAAGGACTCTCGATGTAAGGAAGCGCGAGTTCTTGTTCTCTCGGGTGACAACGGTTTGGGAAGAAGCTCTCGCGTCGTGCGCAGAAATCAGAGATTGGTAGTTCAAAGGTTCCGCCTGGGATCGGGTTGCACTGAGGCTTGCGTGCGTTGCCCGAGGCGCTGTTGCGAATCGTTGAGTCGTCAGGTTCGCTTTCTGATCCACGGTGGTGGTGTGCCACCAGCGGTTCCGTGGATACGCCGCCACGCCGCCGCTGTGGGATACCGCCCCATCTCCCGCAGCGTGTCGCGTTCGAACAAACGCTCTCCCTCATTGAAACCGAAGATCCGGGCGGTTACCTCGCCAATCTCGGTGAGCGAAACGAGAGTGATCCCGTCACTCTCCAACCGGAAGTGCTCGCTCCACTGGTCTGATCGGGCATCGAAGAAGCGAACCAGCCGATCCGTACCTGGCGCGAGTGAGGCGAGATCGCTGCCCTTGTTCCGGTTGCAAAAGAGGCAAGCCAGAGCGAGGTTCTGCTCATCCGTTGCTCCGCCGTGCTTCTCGCTGATGATGTGATCGACCTCGCAGCCGAAGAACGTGTCCTCTTCGTGGATGAGGCAGTACTCGCAGAGACTTTCTGCTCGGGCGACGACCAAGCGTCGTAACTCAACGCTTTATGTAGGAGGTGCTCACCAGAGGCACTACTCGGCGGCGAGGTGCTGCCGCGCGCGCGCCTTTGCGAGGCGCATCAGGTGCTCCAGGTGGAGGTAACTCTGCAGTTCGGATGTCTCTTCCGCCGTCAGGCCTGTCGTTTTCTCCCGCCCGACCAGGTCTGCGACTCGTGCGCGTGCCTCGGCAGACGGATGGTACTGGGCGACTCCTCGGGGGCTGGTGCCGGCCGCGATGAACTCAACGATTTCCTCGTAAGCTCTGGTAATCGCCATCTTCCCGATTCTCCACCCTCAGTATGGCACCCATCCGCCCACTTCTGCCACGATCATCGAAATCCGCTGGGAAATGAACCACTTCCCCCTTGCGGAAGACAGACGTCTCACGCGAAGACGCGAAGACGCGAAGATGACACGGATAGCCAGTTCTTTTTCTTCGCGCCCTTCGCGGCTTCGCGTGACCCGTGCAGTCCGGACGCTCTCGATAATTTCAAGGTACCTCGGCCAACTTCCCCTCCAACTCCGCCCACCTCGCGTACAGCCGATCGACCTCCGCTTGCGCGGCGGTCACCTCGGCGAAGCGTTGCTGCAGCGTGGCGGCATCCGCGGCGATGGCGGGGTCGTGGGCGGCGGCGGTGGCGGCGGCTACGCGTTCCTCGGCGGCGTGGACGGTTGACTCCATCGAATCCCATTCGCGTTGCTCTTTGTAGGAGAGGCGTTTGGCGCGAGGTTTGGAAACGAGCGGGGCGGCGTCGCGAGCGGCGGCGCGGGGGCGGTTGGACTCCCATTGCGCGTAATCGGCGAAGTACTCGGCTCCACCAAGACCGTCCAGGGCGAGGATGGAGGTGGAGACGCGGTCGATGAGGTAGCGGTCGTGGGTGACCAGGACTAACGCGCCGGGGAAATCCAACAGGGAGTCTTCCAACACTTCCAGGGTGGAGATGTCGAGGTCGTTCGTCGGCTCGTCGAGCACCAGGAGGTCGGCGGGTTGGAGCATGAGTCTGGCCAGGACGATGCGGGCTTTTTCGCCGCCGGAGAGGCGGGAGACAGACGTCTCGAGTTGTTCGGGGCGGAAGAGGAAGCGTTTGGCCCATGACGCGACATGCAACGTCCGGTCGCGGTAGACGACCTGGTCGCCCTCGGGGGCGAGGGCGCGTTTGAGGGTGAGGGTGGGGTCGAGGCTCTCGCGGTTTTGTTCGAAGTACACGACGCGGAGTTTTTCGGCTTTCTCGATCGTGCCTCTGTCGGGAGCGATCTCGCCAGTGATCGTACGGAGCAGGGTGGTCTTGCCGGAGCCGTTCGGGCCGAGGATGCCGAGGCGGGTGCCGGGGGTGAGGAGGATGTCGAGATCGTCGACCAGGAGCTTGTCGCCCATCTGTTTGCGGAGCCCGCGGACGAGCCAGAGACGCTTGGTCTTGCGCTCGGAGGCGGTGAAGTCGATCTTGGCGGTGCTGGTGGTGCTGCGCGAGCGCGATTCCGCCAGCTCGCCGATCAGCCCCTCGGCGTTCTGGATGCGCGCTTTTGCCTTCGTCGTGCGGGCCTTCGGGCCGCGGCGGAGCCATTCGACCTCGCGGCGGACGAGGTTGGCCAGCGTCTCCTGGTAGGCGGCTTCGTTGCGCAGGAGCTCGTCGCGGCGTTCTAAAAAATCAGAATAGTGGCCGTTGACCTGGAGCAAGCCGTCGGGATAGATCCGGTTCAGCTCCAGCATCCTCCGCGCGGTGTTCTCGAGGAAGTAGCGGTCGTGGCTGACGACGACGAAGGCCTTCGGTTCGCTTTTCAATAGCGCCTCCAGCCAGAGGATGGCTTCGACGTCGAGGTGATTGGTCGGCTCGTCGAGCAGCATCACGTCGGGCTGGCGGGCCAGCTCGCGGGCGATGGCGAGGCGTTTTCGCCAGCCGCCGGAGAGGGTGGCGCTGTCTTGCGTGCGGTCCATGAAGCCGGACTTGCCGAGGGCGATGGCGACGCGCGATTGCTTGTCGTAGTCGTCGAGGATGTGGTCGTTCTCGAGGCCTTCGAGGAGGACTTCTTCGATCGTCTTCCCGGGAGCGAACACGGGATCCTGCGGGACGTAGCCGATGCGGACGCCTTTGCGGACGGCGCGGTTGCCGGAGTCGGCCTCTTCGACGCCGGCGACGATCTTCATGAGCGTCGACTTGCCGGAGCCGTTGGGGCCGACGAGGCCGACGTGGTCGCCCTCGAAGAGCGAGAAGGAGAGATCGTTGAAGAGCGGGCGCGAGGTGTAGGACTTGGTGAGGCGCTCGCAGGATAGGAGGACGGGCGGGGGCATCAAAAGGCATTGAACCACAGAGGCACAGAGGCACAGAAAATATGAAGGCAGAAGGCAGAAAGCAGAAGTGCTCCGCTCATCGTCACTTCTGCTTTCTGCTTTCTGCCTTCATATCTCTGTGCCTCTGTGGTTAGTGGTTTTCTTTGACGATTGAACTACTTGTCGTTGTGCAGCTCGACGAACTCGTAGATGAAGTTGCCCGTGCCGGCGGCGTCGGAGAACTCGTTGATGACGACGCCTTTGGCGCAGCCGGCGCCGGCGCCGCTGCCGGGGTTGGCGAGGGTGGTGACGCCGACTCGCCAGTTCGAGGCGATGTTCGCGGCGGTGCAGGGATCGATTCGCTGCAGGTCCTGATTCGCGCCCGAGGCCTCGGAGATGGTCGGGCCGTCGATGACGGTGCCGCTGGCGTTCTTGAGGGTGTAATTCTCGCTGCCGTTGATCTGCGGGAAAGCGCCGGCGGTGGTCAGGTAGACGACGTTCGTGCCGAGCGTGACGCCCCAGAAGGTCTGGAAGGCGGCCTTGGTGGCGTCGCGGCCGATCACGACGTAGCCGTTCGCGGGGATGACCGTGCCGGCCGGGATCGTGTAGACGACGGTGGCGTTGGCCTGGGTGACCGTCCAGCCGGAGATGTCGGTGCCGGTAGCAACATTGTTGACGGTGACGGAGACCGCGGTCGACGTGCCGACGTTCAACGCCGCGTCGTAGGCCTTCGCGGTGAGCGAGTGCGATCCGTTGCTGGCGGTGGTCGAGTCCCAGCTCCAGGCGTACGGCGAGGTGGTGTCGGTCGACTTGAGCACGCCGTCGAGATAGAACTCGACCTTGGTCACGCCGACGTTGTCCGATGCAGTGGCTGTAACCGAGACCGTGCCGACGACCGTCGCGCCGTTCAGCGGCGCGGTGATGGAGACGGCCGGCGCCTGGGTGTCACCGCCGCCGCCACCGGAACCGTTGGCCAGCCAGGCGATGCCGTTAGCGACCAGCAGGCCGTTGTCGTAGCTCGGATCGTTGTATCCGAGGAACGTGGAGTGACCGCAATTGTTCGTGGCATCCTCGGTAACAGATGAGTCAGCGATCGCGGCGATGCGGCCCGTACCGTAGGTCGACGTGGCGAAGGTCACGCCGGTCGACGTATCGTGCGTCGAGGTCGTCTTCCAGACATGTCCCTTGGCGGCGCCGCTCAGGGTCATTGATGACGATCCGAAGAGCCCGAGGCCGCGGCTGGATGACGGCATACCGAAGGCGCCCGTCCAGATGATCGGCGACGTCGTATCGATGGTGAAGTTGCCGTCCGGATGATCGTCGAACCAGCCGAAGGTCTTGTCGGCGGAGTTGTCGTTGTAGGTGATCCCGAAGAGGCTCGGGCTGCCCATCAGGGCGTTGAAGACGCCGGCGGCGTCGATGCCGTCGTTGTTGCGGTCGGAGCCGGCGTGATCGGCGATCATGAAGAGGCCGCCGCCGTTCTGCACGAAATTGCGGATGGCGGTGATCTCCGTCGAGGTCAGGGCGATGTTCGGCTCGGGCATGACGAAAATGTTGTAGTGGCTGAGGTCCTGCGCGTTCGTTCCGTCGCCGTAGCTGATGCGCGCGCCGACCGGAAGCGACTCGACATGGAAGCCTTTCTTCACCAGATCGACACCCATGGCGGAGTGCGCGCCGTTCCAGTAGGTCTCAGGCGTCGCCGACGTGATGCCCGACTGATCGGGCGTGGGGAAGCGCTGCGCCGTTCCGCACGAATCTTCATCGAGCGTCCAGTCGGCGTTGCCGGCGGTTTGGGCGTGGGCGGCGTCGAAGAGGATCGTCTTCTGTTGGGCGATAGCACTCGTTGCTACGAGGATCAGAAGGGTGACCAGGAAAACCGAGAGACGGTGTTGAATCATCATTCCTCCATTCATTCATTCGGTAGAGTGGTCTGGTATTGACCACGTGAGCATTCATTGACCCGTGAAGTGTGCAGTTATTGACCAGAGAAATCCGGGGTGCTCAGGGAGACTTTGGGGAGAACATTTGTGAGGTGCACGTGAAGTGCCGAGCACGTATCCTGTCGGCCGATGCGTGTTCTGATCCTTGGCGCGGGGGGGATGCTCGGTCACAAGGTGTGGCAGATCTTCCGTGATCGGTTCGATTGCCGGGCGGCGGTGCGCACCCGTTTGCCGCTGGCTCTGTTCGACGACGACCGCGTCATGGCGGGAATCGACGCCGCCGATTTTGAGCGCGTGACGCGGCTGATCGCGAAGATCCGGCCGGACGCGGTCGTCAACTGCGTCGGCGTCGTGAAGCAGCTCGCGGCGGCGCATGATCCGATCGCTTCGATCACGTTGAATTCGCTCTTTCCGCACGTCGTGGCGCGGGCTTGCGGCGAGATTGGGGCGCGGATGATTCACATTTCGACCGATTGCGTGTTCGCGGGGAAACGGCAATGGCCTGAACCTGGCGAAACGGAGCGCTGGCGTCTCGCCGGCTGGCCCGGCGTGCGTCTCGCCGCCGGGTTACCAGCGAATGTTGGGAGTCTTGCCGGGTCGGGGGCGAGACGCCCCCGGGCCAGCCGGCGA
>JADGNY010000215.1 GCA_017883235.1 Thermoanaerobaculia bacterium
CCAAAACGCCGATCCCGCCTACATCGACTACCTCATTGCTCGTCCCTGATCCATCCGGCGACGGTTCACTTTCCCACGTTTTCAAATGTTCGGCGACAAGTTGAACTGCCTCCGAAAAGCAGTTAACAGCCTCTGAAAGGCAGTTGAACTGCCTCCGAAAGGCAGTTCACTGCCTCCGCAAAGCAAACGAAGTTTGGGCCTATGCACTGAGCGGAGAGCGGGCGTCTCGCCCGGCGGTGGGGACGAATGCAAACGTAAATGTTGGGCAACGACGGCGATCTCTCCATCCGCGTTTTCAGGTTCAACCCTGCTGCTCCGGGGACCCACCGCAGGGCGAGACGCCGCGCCGGGAGCAGGCGAGACGCCCGCTCTCCTGTCCGAGCATGAAGAAAATCTTCGCGTTGTGCGCAGAAACCGGTGCCGAACACTCCCACTCGATCCCGAAAGTTTGTAGCGCAAAGACATCTGCTACACTGCGCCGTCCTTTGAACTGGCGCGCGTGCTGCGACGCGGTGTGAATCGCGCCAAATCCCCATCGAGCCACGAGTCAGCATTGAGCCAAGTACCCCAGTACGTCCTCAGCGGCCTCCGCCCCACGGGCCGCGTCCACCTCGGCAACTATTTCGGCGCGGTCCGGAACTGGGTCCGTCTGCAGGACCTCTTCGACTGCTACTACTTCGTTGCCGACTGGCACGCCCTGACCTCGGACTACGCCGATACGTCGAAGATCACCCAGTCGACCTTCGATGCCGTCGCCGACTGGCTGGCCGCCGGCCTCAATCCGCAGAAGGCCACGATCTTCATCCAGTCCGAGGTGAAGGAGCACGCCGAGCTTCACCTCCTCCTTTCGATGATCACGCCGCTGCCGTGGCTCGAGCGCGTGCCGACGTTCAAGGACCAGCAGGAGCAGATCGAAAACAAGGATCTGAACACCTACGGATTCCTCGGATATCCGCTGCTGCAGACCGCCGACATCATTATCTATAGGGCGAACTTCGTTCCGGTCGGGGAAGACCAGGCCTCGCACCTGGAGTTCTCGCGCGAGGTGGTGCGCCGCTTCAACAACTTCTACGGCGATGTTTTCCCCGAGCCGCAGCCGCTCTTCACCGAAACGCCGAAGGTGCCCGGTCTCGATGCCCGGAAGATGTCCAAGTCGTACAACAACACCATCGGACTGACCGCCAGCGCCGACGAGATCCGCGAGCTGGTGATGACGATGTTCACCGACCCGAACCGCATCCGCAAGAAGGATCCCGGCAATCCGGACATCTGCAATCTCTTCCAGTTTCACAAGCTCTTCTCGAACGGGGAGACGATCGCGCGCGTCGACCGGGAATGCCGCGCCGCCGAGATCGGCTGCGTCGACGACAAGAAGCTGCTGGCCGAGATTATGATCGAGTCGCTGCGGCCGATCCGGGCGCGGCGCGAGGAGATCGACCGCGATCCGTCGATCGTCTGGGACGCGTTGCGCGACGGCAACCGCAAAGCCCGCGAGCGCGCGCAGCAGACGATGCAGCTCGTGCGCGACGCGGTCAAAATCAACTACCACGGACTCTGAAATGGCGACGACGACGATGGCGGACGAAGAGAAAGAGATTTCCGTTGCGGCGCAGCCGGCCGACGACCGTCCCGCCGACGAGCAGGATGAAAGCGCCGGCGCGCTCAAGGTCACGCTCCCTTCGTTTCACGGACCGCTCGACCTGCTGCTGCACCTCATCAAACACCACAAGATCGACATCTACGACATCCCCATCGCCCTCATCACCGAGCAATACAACGGCTACCTCGATGCCATGGAGGAGCTGAGCCTCGACGTCGCCGCCGACTACATCTACATGGCGGCGCTGCTGATCCACATCAAGTCGAAGATGCTCCTGCCGCACGACGAAGAAGCGGAGATCGAAGACCCGCGCAAGGAACTGGTCGACCGGCTGCTCGAATACCAGCGCTTCAAAGCGGTGGCGGAATCGTTCGCGGAGCTCGACGTTCTTCGCATGGGCGTCTGGCCGCGGCCGGCCACGCCGATTCCGGGCACCGACGCCTCGGAGATCGACATGAGCGAAGTCGGGCTCTTCGATCTCATCGACGCCTTCCGCTCCGCGCTGAATCGTTACAAGCAGAACCACCCGCAGGCCATCGAGCTGAAGCGGATGGTCCACAAGATCTCCGACAAGATGCGCGAGCTCTACGCGACCTTGCAGGAGAAATCACCGATCCGCCTGCAGTGGTTTCTGGAAGGGCGCGACCGCAACGAGCTGATCGCGATCTTCCTCGGCACGCTGGAGCTGGTGCGGCTCGGCGGCATTTCACTCAAACAGAGTGAGAATTTCGGCGAGATCCTGATCGGGAAAACAGAATCAACGATCGATGAGACGCAGTTCGCGGTGTTCGATCAAAGTTAGTGGTGAATCAAGACATGGCAATGGAACCTTCAGAACTACGGGCCGCACTCGAGGCCATCCTCTTCGTCAGCAACGAGCCGGTGAAGCTCGACGAGCTCGCCGAGGCCTTCGCGGACGAGGGGAGGGAAGCGGTGGTTACGCAGCTCGAAGACATCAAGCGCGCTCTCGACGCCAGCCAGGGCGGCTTCATGCTCGAGCAGACCGCCGGCGGCTGGCGCTTCGCCACGCGCGCGGAGCATGACCCGATCCTCAAGAAGTACTTCGCCAAGAAAGGGGAGAACCGTCTCTCCATCGCCGCGCTGGAGACGCTGGCCATCGTGGCCTACCGCCAGCCGATCACCGCGCCGGAAGTCTCGGAGATCCGCGGTGTCAACTCCAACCAGACCATCCGCACGCTGCTGGAGCGGCGCATGATCCGCGTGGCCGGACGCAAGAACGTCGTCGGCAGTCCGTTCCTCTACCGCAGCACGCGCGAGTTTCTCGTCCACTTCGGACTGAACGACATCCTCGACATGCCGCGGCTCGAAGAGTTCGGAGATCTCATCGGCGAACAGATCAACGACGACCTGGTGCTGGCCATCGAATCGACGCCGATCGCCGAGGGCGTCGAGGTTCCGCTGGAGCAGGGCGAGCAGATCGACGACGCCCTCAACGCGGAGTTGAGCGCGGGCGAGGAACGCGGCGCGATGGAAAACGCGGCAACCGAAGACGCGCAGCCCGCGTTGAACGAGGTACAATCCGGCGTCGTCAACGACCAATCAGAGTGATGCAACAAGAGCGATTGCAGAAGATCATCGCCCACGCCGGCGTCTCGTCGCGACGCGAAGCCGAAGCGATGATCCGGGAGGGACGCGTCACACTGAACGGGCGCGTCGTCACCGAGCTCGGCACGCGAGCCGACTCCGACCGCGATCACATCAAGGTCGACGGCAAGCTGATCACCAAGGCCGAGCCGCATCGCTACATCCTCCTTTACAAGCCGAAAGAAGTGATGACCACGGTGGAAGACCCGCAGGGCCGCCGCACCGTCATCGACCTCGTGCGCGGAATCCGCGAGCGGATCTATCCCGTCGGCCGCCTCGATTTTCATTCCGAGGGGCTGGTGCTGTTGACGAACGACGGCGAGCTTGCCTTCAAGGTGTCGCATCCGACCCACGGCTCGGTGAAGACCTACAGCGTCAAAGTGCGCGGGGTACCGGAAGAGCGCCTGGTCGACAAACTCCGCCGCGGCATCACCATCGACGGCAAGCGGACGCTCCCGTGCGACATCGAGCGGATGCGCACCACCGGCAAGCGCGAGGATGAAGGAAACAGTTGGTTCGAGGTGAAGCTGCGCGAAGGACGGACGCAGCAGATCCGCAAGATGTTCCAGGCCGTCGGCCATCCGGTTTCGAAACTGCGCCGCGTCGCCATCGGCCCCATCTCCGATCCGAAGCTCACTCCCGGCGTCTGGCGCGAGCTGACCAAGCACGAAGTGAAGATGCTGGAGACGATGAAGGAGCTGAAGAAGCCGGCCAAGCGCCGCGTCGCCGCCAGTCCGGTCTCGCGAAAGAAACCGGCCGCGTCGAAGCGTCCGACCGCGGCAAAGCGCTCGGCTGCCAAGCGTCCGAAATCGCGAGCCAGCGCGGCGCGGACGGCTCCCGTGCGCAGTTCCACACGCCGCACGCCGTCACCGCGGCCGGCGACGCCGCGCGCGAAGGGAACGACAAGCAAGTCCACCGGCGGCAAGAAATCGCCCGTTCGCCGCTCCGGCGCCCGCCCGTCGCGAAGCAGCGCACGCCGCTAGGCTAGGCGCAGACGTTGCTGGATGGAGAGACGACCGATGCTGGACGAGCTTGGCCTCAGCCTAGCCTGCATTTTTCACACGCTGGACGGAATGGCCGGCCCGCTGTCACCTAGCGAGGGGAGGGTGGCAAAAGCTGGGACGATGTGGAGTTCTTCCAGCGCTTCGTGCTCGGCAGTCCCTCTAATCGAGAGTCCTTCTCCCCCAGCGCTTTTCAGCTGGGGGAGAAGGTGCCGACAGGCGGATGAGGGGGCGTTTCACGCGGACGTAGGTCGGTCACCAGCAGAATGCAACCATCTATGCGACGCCTTCAACCGTTCCTGGACCAGCGTCGGTACATCGCGACTATCGCGTATGCGCCCCCCTCATCCGCCTTCGGCACCTTCTCCCCCCGCAAAAAACCGCGGGGGGAGAAGGACTCTCGACGAAAGGAAGTGGTACGAGGTTCAAGGACGACTCTCGGCGGAACGGAATGGCAAGGGGCTCAAAGAGACGGTGAGAGATGCCGGGTAGCGCAACCAGTGCTGGCGGCCGTCCGCCGACGAAGATCATCGCCATCGATGGCCCGTCCGGCGTCGGCAAAACAACGACCAGCCGCCTCGTCGCCCGCGCGCTCGGCCTGCCGCACATCGACACCGGCGCCATGTACCGAGCCCTCGCTCTCGCCGCTACGCGGGAAGGGATCGATACACATGATGAAGTGACGCTGGAAGAGCTGGCCTCGCGCGTCCGCATCGACTTCATCCCCGGCGAAACACCGCGCGTCCTGCTCGACGGAGAGGACGTCACCGCGCTCATCCGTACGCCGGAGATGAGCATGGCGGCGAGCAACGTCTCCGCCGTTCCGGCCGTGCGCCGCGTCCTCGTCCGGCTCCAGCAGGAGCTCGGGCGCCGCAGCGGGGGAGTGCTGGAAGGGCGCGACATCGGAACGAAGGTCTTCCCGGAGACGCCCTACAAGTTTTTTCTAACCGCCCGTCCGGATATTCGCGCCCGGCGCCGGTACGACGAGCTGTTGGCAAAAGGGGAGGAGGTTCGTTACCAAACCATCCTCGACGCCACCATCGCCCGCGACGCGCAGGACTCCAACCGCAGCGACTCCCCCCTCCGCTACGACGATACCTACACCGTCGTCGACACCTCGGATTTGACGATCGGTGAGGTGGTCAGGCGAATCGTTGGTGCTCTATCCTGACGGTCCGCGCAGCGGGCCTGTCAGGATCTCCGGTGGCGTTGCGCGTCTCTTGCCAATGGGTACCGCCCGCGCGGCCTGACCGGAGATCCTGACAGGCCCGCTGCGCGGACCGTCAGGATGGGGGGGTGTCTGTAGCACCAACGATTCGTTTGATCACCGCACCGATCGTCAAATCCGAGGTGTC
>JADGNY010000134.1 GCA_017883235.1 Thermoanaerobaculia bacterium
CGAGATCGGTTATACGAAGTTCGGTTCATTCTCCCTGATGCCCGACAACAAGCACCTCTTCGTCTCCGCGAAAGGCGCCGGCTACATCATCGACCTGAAGACGCGCACGCTCGTCGAGCAGATCGGCACCCACGTCGCCTTCGTGTGGATCGATGCCCCCAGGACGCTGCTCACGGTCGACCACAACGGCATGAGCCTGGAGACGTTCGGCAGAGGCGGCCGCCTCTGGAAAACGGACACCATCAGCTCCGGAGGATTCCGCGAGATATCGCTCGAAGATGACAGCATCGCCGGCGAAGCGCGGCAGGCATCGCCGGAGGGGTGGGTCCGTTTTTCGGTGAAACTTGCGACGGGCGAAGTGCGTTTCGATGATGCGCGTTGAAGAGCGAGAGGGACCGAGGTCAAACGTAGGTCGGACTCTCCAGTCCGACCGGCGCTTGCGCCCTCGTAGATTCACCCCCGCGTCGTGCCGGAGAAGTCGGGGCACTTGAGATCGACGGATCCGGTACAGCGCAGGGTTAGCCCGCGGGCAGGACCGAGCCGGGCGAAACGCTAACGATTCGCCTCACGGTAGTCTCGGATAAAGCGACCGATCAACACGCTCGAGAGTTTCTTGGTCCAAATGGAGCTTTTCGAGTCCGTGTACTTGGCCAGAATCCGAACCGTGTTTGGCTTTGACCCGGCTCGCGACACGACAACGGTTGCGCTGCCATGCCCGCGATCCGTACCTTCCAGCCTTACGGTCAAAAGCACCTCCGCTTCGCCGGCATGCTCGGTCACTTTCAATTTCGGAAGCTCCTGCTTCAGCAAAGCAACGGCGTTATCGCGAAACGACAGCTCCAACCCAGCGTCGATGAAGACGCTCGTTACACCGCGGAGTTCCGACTTCTGGCCGTATTCGATTTCAGGACTTTCGCCGAAGATGTGGACCGAGAAGCAGAGAAGAAGGACCAGCGAAAGCTGGATAGTGCGAGGCGTCATTTCATGATCCCTTCGGGGCAAGAACGTGAAGTAATAGTAGCAAGCGGCGGGCCGAAGTCCGCTGGAGCGTCGAGTTAGGCGACCGTGGGGAGACGCTGAACGATTCGCTCTTTGGCCACGATTGTTTTTCCATCGACCGTGTATGTTCCCGGTTTGCAAAATGTGACTGCGTCGTAAAACTGGTCGAGGAGTTTCACTTGCAAGAAGTTGCCGCTTTCTGCAGCGAGCCGACTGAACGCTCCGGACAGTTGCATCCCCCATGACCACACGTCGACGGCCCATCCTCGCGCCATGGCCCGAGTGATCTGATCGAGGAAACTCGACCCAGTGGGAGACGGCTTTCCGTCCCCGGTCACCAACACCAAGGTCGTTGGAGAGTGATCCATGATCGCCTCCAGCATCTTCAGTTGCAGAAGTTCATCGACAGACTGCTCGCCCAAGTGCCCGTTGTCCTTCTCCACTTTTTTCAACAGCTTCGTGTCGTAACCCGCCGACGAGGCATGTGACCAGAGGTCCTCGTTTCCCGGCGGAACTGAACCGGCCAAGATTCTGACTGATGGTGCGTATCCAGACTCCACGAGCCGAAACAGATTTCGGTAGTACACGCGGACGCCGCCCCATGGTTCTGGAGGCGTCAGAGCCCGGGCCATGCGTTGCGCTCCGCCGAACACGTTTGCGTTGTCGATGAAGACGTGCGCCGTATCGCTCATGGTAGTCGCCTAACGGACCCAAACTCACCGGCTTGACCCGCTCGCGAAATAGTAACGCACTTGCGCTGCAGCAACACGCGGCTCCAAGTCCGGTGCAGCGCAGAGTGTGGCCGCCGCCCATGCTAGGCTCTTTACTCGGTGCGCATCTTTCTCGATTCCAAAGACCTGATCAATCTGGTCCGACGCTCAGTGCCCATGCGTGTCGATGAGGCCCATAGATGGTTTGAGGAACGGCACGCCACGTTGGTGTTGGCGCAAAGCAGTGTCTCAGAGTTCGTTCCGGTCGAGGAAAAAGACAGGTTGCGGGTTCGTGACGAGTTGCAAAGACTTGAGTCTTTGCCGATCAGTTACATTCGGTTGGGAGGTATCCAGGCAGGCGAATTGCGGCTCGCGGGAGAGGCGTACGCATCTCGGACCGAGCCACGGCACTTTGACCCGTACGTAAGCCACTTCTGGCGAACGTTCTGGCCACTCGAGCAGTTGACGCTCGAGGACGTGGTTTTGACGCAGGAAATAGAGAGGCGCGTGAATTTTCGCCTGCACGACCAAGTGCTGATGCTCTGGACGGACCCGGTCAATTTCAAGAACAAGCCTGAGCTCACAGCCGGGGTGCAGGCGATCCTTGATTCGATTCGCGGTGACGGTCGCAGCGCACGACAGAAGTTTGAGGCAGAAGTCCCCGAGGCTTTCAGCGCTTGCGAGTTGCAGCTTCCGAGCAGGACGGGATTCGAACGTTGGCTTCAGTCAAGGCCTTCAATAGCGCCAGGGTGGCGCCTGCAGTACGAGGTGCTGAGGGAATGGGCCGGCAATACAGGTGATCGCGCCAAAGATGGCGATCTTCATGACATGACTCACGTTTTCGGCGTACCGTATGCCGAGTACGCGACACTTGATCGCCGATTCATTGACTATGTGTCGCGTGCGTCCCGACGTCTACGTCGTGTAGAGGGGCAGGTTGACTACGATTCGCGAGTCTTCCGCGATTTCAGCAGCCTCGCATCGCATCTTGGCTGATTGCTGCGGCCTAACGGCTCTGCGGTTCAGCGGCTGCGTGCCGTTCGTAGAGCGTGATGGATAGCCTAGCAGATCGCGGCACGCAGTCCGCTGCAACCGTAAGTTAGCCAGAGACTCACGATAAGAGTAACTTCTGCTGTTCCAAGATTTCGTCGTATGTCACGATCTTTACGTCAGGCAGTCGACTCTGTTCCGCCTCAAGCGCCTCGACTTCTACTTCGGCTATACGTCCGATCAAAACGCCGAGCTTCGGTTTACGCAAACGGTGACCGAGTGCTTGTTCGATCGGCGTAGTATTTCTTGGATCTGCGAAGTAATCGCCATAATCGCGGAGTTGCCGGATCGCCTCGTGCACGTCGTGGGAGAGCCTTCGACGGGAACCTTTGCCTACGATCAGTGATGCGTCTGGCTTCTTCAAGTCAAGAACTTCCCAGCGTGAGTCCCGTTGTGAGGCGACGACCGGCTTCAGAATAAAATCAGGAATCAATAGTTTGCCACTTGGGTCGCGGAGCTGGACATGCGGGAGAGGCATTGCTAGCGTCGACAGAAAATGCGGGTGTTCCTCGAAGAACTTCTGAAAGTCACTTTCTGAGGAGTCGGTTCTGTTCAGTAATGCCTCCAGAAGTTCGACTTCGAGTTGTATGCCGACGAGGTCGCGATCAACCGTGACGAAGCGATCAGGCCTCTTGTCGGCCGGTCCGAAGTAGTACCGTCCCACGAGTTCCGGCCGCGGCTTCAAAGCCGGGCCGAGCCGATACCGACCTCCTTCATAGGACACGATGAACCCGAGATTGTCGAGTTCGTCAAGGACGGCCTGGCGGTAGCGCTTCACGTCGTCTTTTAGTGCGATAGCAGCATAGTCATCAGTTCCGGTAAACTCGCTGACGCTAATGTTCTCGAAACCGTGCGAGATGGCGTCTTGAGCCTCCCTGCGTGCTTCAAAGAAATCGCCCGTTACGAGAGGTGCGAGAAGATGGATCGGTAACGCGCTCCAGCGTCGCCCGTCCGGCATTGCGACGGTCGCGTCGAGTTGCCGAATCTGCATCGCAAGGCCAACGGCTGCTGCCGGATCAAAAATCTCAGTAAGCCTGCGTTGAAACGGTCGGCTCCTGCTTTGAAGTCGTTCGCCCGTGCTGCTGAAAAGGACGATCACGTCAGCCTGAAGTTGCTCTCGTTCCTCGGGAGACGAAAGGACTGCTAGCAACTGATCATGAGGCAGTTGGGTCGTCCCGATTCCAAGCTTCGCCCAACGCTCTTGGATATCGGCGAGTGGTCCGCGACTGACGAGCAGGGTGTGCATGGCGTAGTGTCGGGTAGCAGGTCTGGCTAACTATGATTTAAGCGACATCCTGCCAGTCGCTGTTTCCACGCCGACGTCGAGTAATCTCCTGAATGATACGCGGAAGTGGCGGGTAACGTGCTCAAAACACCTTGGTTAGTCCTTCGGCGAGCCGAGTGCTGGAGAGTGGGCGACTCCGTTCGTGGTCTTATCTCCAAGGGCATCGAGTGGGCTCCGCACTGCGTTTGCGCCCAGTCCAAGGACGTCGGTGTAGATCATGGCCGTCTTGACGTCGGAGTGGCGAAGGAGCTCCCAGGGAAATTCACTTCGGCAGGATCGACGGCAAGTCGGTCTTGTCGAAGACTCGAACCAAGTCCGTCACCTTGCACTCCAGCGCAACTGCCAGCCGAAGCACCGTCAGAAGGTTAGGAAACTTGATTCCTACCTCCATCGCACTCACGTGAGTCTGGGGGATGCCTACTCGCTCGGCAAGCCCTTGCTGACTCAACCCGCGCTTCAATCGTACTTCTCGAAGGTGCGCGCCGAACAATTCGCCGGCTGCAGATTTGTCTCTTGAATGTCTCATCGCATCTTGACAAACCGACAGCGCAGCCACATATTGTTGTATCTAACTGCGAGGCACTCAACCATGCTCGAAACCGACGTCATCTCCCGCATCCGTCACATCTTCCTACAGCCTCGGCCGCATGTCAGCATTATGCAGGCGGAGGGGCTCCTCGGGTGGACGCGGCGCCAGATGTCCGAGGCCATCGAGAACGGGGAGGTCGAGCTGTGGACGACGCCGCTCGGGAAGTGGTTTCCGCGGGCGGAGATGATGGCCAAGGCGCTGGAGATCTGGCCGATGCACGTCATCGAAGAAGCGCTCGGGGACGAGGCGGACGGCATCCTGCCGCAGGCGATCCGGAGCGCCGAGCTGCGCGTCCGGCTGCCGCGGCATCACATCGATATGCTGGAGTATCGGGCGGACCAGCAGGAGACCACCGTCAGCGGCGTGCTGGAGCGGGAACTGGATGGCATCGCCAGCGCGCACATCGAGGAGCTGTCGGCGGTGCTGCCGGGGTTCGCCGAGGCGATGGCGTGGCCGGCTGGTTGATGAAGAGGCTTATCCGCAGATGACGCAGATAGAACGCAGATGGAGGTCGGTTTCATCTGCGTCCCATCTGCGTCATCTGCGGATGAGCTACTTACGAGAGCCAGTTCTCCACGTCGAGCGATTGGAATGCGGCCATGCGTCGAAAGTCCGGGTCCTCGCTAACGACCACGGCATCGCGTTCGAGAGCAGACGCCGCGATCCACAGATCGTTATCGGTGAAACCGAGCTTCGTCAGATCAAAGGCACGCCGCCGGGAGCGATCTTTCGGTCCGAGCTTCATGAGAATTCCAGCCTTCAGGTCGGCATAGATCTGAGAGATGGCCGGTGAAACCGCAATTTGATCGATCCGGCCCAGGAAGTCTTCCACGGCAAGAGCGTTCTCGATGCGCCGCTCAGAGATCAACGCACCATAGCGAAGTTCACCGGCGACGACCACGGACGTCATGAGCCGTTCCAACGGACGCTCGTTGAGCGCGGCAAGCATTCGTTCGTCTCGTGCGATCAGGCGGAAGCAGTGATTCGTGTCGAGCAGATACGGCATCAAAAGCGTGCTTTCGATCTCGTCTCGGTGACGATACGAACGATCTCGTCAAGATCATCGCCACACCACCCAGGAGCTGATCGCAGCAATGAGGCGGCCGTTGATCGACGGCCTTCAGCCTGGAGAGATCGGGACGCGCTGGCAATTCGAGTGCTCGTACGCACGCGAGAAGACTTCGCGGGCTTCTCGTTTCTGCGATTGCTCTCGACTCGCTGCTTGCTTCTTGTCTTCAACAATGTCTTCCTCCTTCTCTTCTCCATCTCCCGCATCCGTCACATCTTCCTACAGCCACGGCCGCATGTCAGCATTATGCAGGCGGAGGGGCTCCTCGGGTGGACGCGGCGGCAGATGTCCGAGGCCATCGAGAACGGAGAGGTTGATCTGTGGACGACGCCGCTGGGGAAGTGGTTTCCGCGGGCGGAGATGATGGCCAAGGCGCTGGAGATCTGGCCGATGCACGTCATCGAAGAGGCGCTCGGGGACGAGGCGGACGGCATCCTGCCGCAGGCGATCAGGAGCGCGGAGCTGCGCGTCCGGCTGCCGCGGCATCACATCGACATGTTGGAGTATCGGGCAGACCAGCAGGAGACCACCGTCAGCGGCGTGCTGGCGCGGGAGCTGGACGGCATCGCCAGCGCGCACATCGAGGAGCTGTCGGCCGCGCTGCCGGGGTTCGCCGAGGCGATGGCGTGGCCGGGTGATTGACGAAAGGCTTTATCCGCAGATGACGCAGAAGAACGCAGATGGAGGACGGTTTTATCTGCGTACATCTGCGTCATCTGCGGATGAGATTGTGAGCGCTATGAGTTGCACACTGCGGTGGAGATGAAAATCACCCCTTCCGCGGCGAGATCGTCAGCAGCCCTTTCTTGGAGTCGAACGCGAATGCGCCGCCGATGTAGTCGGCGTGTGTTGGGGAGGCGGCACTGACGCTTCCCGTTTCGTCGTTGGACTTGAGGTCGTGTACGCCCTGCAAGGTCATGTTCGGGGAGACGCCGGTGCCGTGTTCGGCGAACATCAGGGTTGCCGTCAGCGCGGATGCGGGGAAGGGGACACCCGCGGAATGGACCTGGCGTTTGGTGGCGATCAGTTGGATGACCGCGCCGGTCGTGCTCTCCTTGCCTGTTGCGGAGGCGTATTGCCAGTTTCCTCCCGAGTCTTTGACTTCGTCCGTGAAGAGAAGGGTGAGTGTGAATGAGAGCGTTGTGGCCATGTGACGAAGTCTCCTTTGTCAGTTCGGGTTCGGCGATGCGCCCCTGGCGACGTCTCCAGAATGGGGACGCGGGGAATCGTCGTTCGATGCCGTAGAAGATTAGTTGCGGTTGACAAGATACTGCGCGAAACGGTTTTTGACAGACGGAATTACTAATGATGCATGAGATTCCGTCCAATCCACCATGCCACCGTGACCACAGCCGCGGCCCATCCGGTGAGGGGATGCGTGGCAAACCGCCGGGAGGCAGAGGCGAGGACGCCGAAGGGGACGACCACGAAGAGCATCGCGTTGAGGTGGAAGGCGCCGACGATGTCGCCGTGCAGCAGGTGATGCAGGGCGCGGGTCGTTCCGCAGCCGGGACATTGCAGGCCCGTCAGCGAGTGAAAGACGCAGGGCGGATAGAAATCTGAATCTTCGGTTGGACGGCGAAGGCCGGCGCCGCCGTGCCACAGTTCGGACAGACGTTCGTTCCCTCGGGGCGGCTGGTTCCGCATGCGGTGCAATACATCAGCGCTGCATTCCTTCCGGGTACTCCACGAACTGGCCGGCGGAGTAGACGATGTCGCAGTCGAAGTTCGTGGTCGCTTTCGGTGTTTGTCCGGCGAGCGTTTCCGGCAGCGAGTCATGCTCGAAACGGCCGTCCCTCCCCGCGCTGGCGATCATGTATCCGGCGCATTTGTCATTCGGCGAGGTGGCGTCCTTCAGGCAGATGTATTGAAAACCGTGTCCCCAGCCATCGACGCTCGGTACGTCCTTGATGTACTTCGGTTCGAGCACCGCACGCAGGTCAACCGGGGCGGCGCCCTTCGGATACTCCTGGTTGTTGTCGGAGGCGTATGCCTCCAGCGCGGCTCCGAGCGTCCGGATGTCGGCCATGGTGCGCTTCTGCTCCGCCCGTTGCTTGGCGGTGAGGAGATTGGGGATGGCGATTGCGGCCACGATGCCGATGAAGCCGACGACCACCACAAGACCGACGATGACGAGTACCACGATCAGTGCCGTGTTCGTCCCTTTCGCCCCCGCTGCCGGGAGGGGCGTGCCGTTACTCGGTTTTCCGCATCGCGGACATGCAGCGTTCGACACAGCCTCGATGGCGTTACCGCAATTGGCGCAGTACTGCATGTTTTCCCCCTGCTGTTCGTGGGTGATCCACTTGTGTTTTCGAGGGTATTGGAGTCGATAGGTAGTTTAGCCCATTTCTCACACTCTCACTGGAATCGTCGGCACCCTGTTACTCGTCGAGAGCCCTTCTCCCCCAGCGCTTTTCAGCTGGGGGAGAAGGACTCTCGACGAGAGGAGGGAACGCCGAACACCGCGAGACCGCGACCAGGGTTATCCATCCGCATCCGCTGGCACTTCTCTCCGGCACAGCCCGACGATCGCCTTGCTGAGCTCATTGACGTCGAACGGCTTGGAGATCACGAGCTTGACGACATCGCGATCGAGCTTCGTCAATGCCTGCTGGGAAACCGCGGAGACGACGGCCACCGGCGTGAGCGTCCCGGTGCGTTTGATGAATTCGATGATCTCGTATCCATTCGCCTCGGGGAGCATGAGGTCGAGGATGATGACGGAGTAGTGGCCGGTGCGGATCTTTTCGATGGCAACCCTGCCGTCGAACGCGGTATCGATCTCGATGCCGTTCCGCTGCAGGATCTTTTCGACCAGTCTGCGGATGCCGGGGTCGTCTTCGACGATGAGGGCGCGACATTGTTCGAGCGGATCGGACATGGACGCAGTGTAGCAAGGGCGGCGTGTTACATCCTCGTCACGCCTGCTAACCTCCGTGCCCCGGCCGCGTCTTAGCTGGTGTGAGACGAACGGCGGCGCTCTTCTTCATACTCCTTGCGGTGACGGCCTGTCAGCTTCCCGAGAGTCCCAAACGCGCCGCGCTCCGAGCATTCACAACGTTCGTTCTCGAGTCAGCGGTCGATCTGCAGGGCCGGACGGCGCTCACCCAGAGCAGCGTTCGCCCGGCCCTTCAGACGGCTTTGCCGGCCCGGCCACCCACGGCTCCGAGAAGGTTCTGCACGAAGGCTCTGCCGCGCGTCCGGGAGATCCTGGCCCGCTGCCCGCTGGCGATTCCTAAGGCGCACCCATCCCGGACATCTTGAAGACGACAGGGATGATGACGAAGAGCTGCACGGCGTCGAAGATGCCGTGCGCGATGATGCCGGGGATGAGGTTCTTCGTCCTGTAAAAGGTGAATCCGATGACCAGCGAGATCACGGAGACGCCGATCAGAAGAAACGGCTGTCCGAGTCCGGAGTGGGCGAGAGCGAAGAGCGCGGTGGAGGCGATGACGCCGATCCGCTTCTGAAGCCAGCCCCGAAAGAACGCTTCCTCGATCGTCATCGCCGAGAGGACGATGACGCCTTTCTTCCAGATCGGCAACGCGGCCATCCAGGCCACCATCGGAGATGGCTGCGGGTGCTTGGGCATCACTCCCGACGCGGTGAGGATCAGGCCGATCACGAGCGCCACGGAGATCGTGAAGATCCATCCGCCGATGCCGACCGCGAAGCCGGTCAGGACGGCATCTCCGTTGCCGCGCCGTGGGATATTGAGGAACTCTCCGAGCGGCGGACGGCGCGTGAGCAGCCACCAGCCGGCGAGAAAGACGAACAGGATCGCATGCAGGGCGAAGAGTGAATAGAACGGTACGCGTGTCAGCTCCTGCGCCGTCGGTATCCGCAGCGAGGAGCCGGTGATCAGGACGGCCAGGACGACCATCAGCAGCGCAAGCCAGAGGTAGGCCAGCACCTTCATCAGCGGTGACGAGAAACGATCGGCGGAGAAGAGGCGATATCGCTCGTTCATCACGATCATCGCGATGTAGACGACGGCGATGAAGATGAGCGGCAGGGCGTAGTGTTTCATCGGCGCGCGAAGTGTAGCCTCAATTTCTCCGTGTTGATCTACCTTACCCCGCGATGGCGTTGAGAATCCCCTCCAGCTCCTCGGCCGATTCGAAAAAGTAGTCGGGGTTCTCGGACCGCAGTCTCTCCGCGGAAGTCTTCCCCGAGGCGATGGCGATGGTCGTGGCGCCATGAGGCACGCCGCAACGGACGTCGTAGATCGAGTCGCCGATGATCACGACGTCCGCGCCGCGGAATGCGTGGCCGGAAGCGGCCGCCGCGCGCTCGACGGCGATGGGAGGCAGATCCTCGCGCCGCGGGGAATCGCTGCCGAAGGCGCCGAAAGGGAAGAAATCATTCAGCCCGATCGCGCCGAGCTTGAGCCGCGCGCCCGGCTCGATGTTGCCGGTGAGAAGTGCCAGGGTCGATCGCTCGCCGGCGAGCAGGGCGTCGAGCAAGGCCACGACGCCCGGAAGTGCTCGAACGCTTCCCGGCGCGTTGCGCGCCAGACCGCCGAGGTAGTGACTCCAGAGAGAGGGCAATCGTGAATCGACGTCGCCCTCGCTCCAGCCCGCGTCGGTCAGAATCATGCGGGCGATCTGAGGATCGGTGCGGCCGGAGAAGTCGTAACGCCGCACGTCGCCGTGGAAATCGTAAACATCCGCCAGCCCCGCGGCGAACGCTTTGCGCGCCGCACCATCGTCGGTGACGAGCGTGCCGTCGATGTCGAAAAGGATGAGCCGGCGGGGGAGCACGGAACTGGTCAAGGACATTGGCGCGAGGATAAGTCAGAAGGCAGAAAGCAGAAGGCAGAAATGGGTCTCAGAAGGCAGAAGGCAGAAAGCAGAAGGCAGAAGTGGGTCGCGTGACTCCAAAAAACTCTGCCTTTCCTTCTGCCTTCTGCCTTCATCCTTCTGCCTTCCACAGTGGGTCGCGTGACTCCAGAAACCTCTGCCTCTCCTTCTGCCTTCTGCCTTCATCCTTCTGCCTTTCACAGAGTACACTTCGCCGCCGGTCATGAAGAAAACGTCCCTCGCCGTCCTCTTCCTCACGGTATTCATCGATCTCATCGGCTTCGGGATGGTGATCCCGTTCCTGCCGTTCTATGCGCGTGAGTACGGGGCCAGCGGCATAACCGTCGGCATGGTCGCCGGCATCTATTCGATCATGCAGTTCTTCTTCGCGCCGGTCTGGGGGCGGGTATCGGACCGCATCGGCCGGCGCCCAGTGATTCTCATCAGTCTTACGGCGAGCTGCGCCGGCTACTTTCTTTTCGCCTTTGCGCACAGCCTTACCATCCTGTTCGTCTCGCGCATCATCGCCGGCGCAGGCGGCGCGAACATCGGCACCGCCCAGGCCTATATCGCGGACAAGACCACGGCGGAAAATCGCGCGAAGGGGATGGGGATCATCGGTGCCGCGTTTGGCATGGGTTTCATCCTCGGCCCGCCGCTCGCTGGCGTCCTCTCGTACGTTGGCGCGAAGCACGGCATGCCGGGCAACCTCCTGCCTGGGATCGGAGCGGGATCGCTTTCCTTCGCCGCGTTGATGATTGCCTTCTTCGTTCTCGGCGAGTCGAAAGCACCTGGCCTGCGGCCACGCAGTGGCATCCCGCCCCAGTTCGACAAGCACGTCTGGAGTGAGATGGCGGCGCACGGCCTCCTGCTTTCAGTCGTGACTTCGCTTTTCATCACGCTGCTGGCCGTGGCAGGCATGGAGACGAGCGTGACCCTGCACGCACGCGATCGATTTCACTTCGCACTTCTCGATTTGATCTGGTTCTTTCTGTTCATGGGTGTGATCATAGTGGCGATTCAAGGTGGACTGATCGGCCGGTTGGCCAAGCGCTTCGGCGAGAAGACTCTCGTCGCCGTCGGTGCCGCCTCATTCACGATCGGTCTGGCGCTCGTTCCTCTCGTGTGGCGCGTGCCGTTGCTCTATGTCGTGGCGTTCTTCATCGCCGTCGGACAGGGATTGTCGTATCCGTCGCTGACATCGCTGGTGACGAAAGCATCGCCGGCGAGCGAGCACGGGAGCATGCTCGGCCTGGCCTCCGGCGTCGGCTCGCTGGCGCGATTCCTCGGGCCGATCGTCTGCGGATTCCTCTACGACGTGGCCAAGGCGCGCGGCGCGTTTTTCGGCGGCGCGGTGCTCACGGCAATCGCCTTCGTCATCGCTCTGCGCATGCGCAAGCAGCCGTTGCTGGCCGAAGAGGCAGGATAAAATTCGCGCATGTCCATCCTGAAAGTGGCCCGGCTCGGGCATCCCGTCCTCCGGATGAAAGCCTCCTACGTCGAAGTTGCCGACATCAAAGCGGGGAAGTTCCGCGCGCTGATCGACGACATGATCGAGACCATGCACGAATACGAGGGTGTCGGACTGGCCGGACCGCAGATTCATCTGCCGTTGCGGATCTTCGTCTTCGAGGTGCAGGAGAAAGTAGCCAAGCGCCGCGGCATCGCCAAACTCAACGCCGGCGTCTTCTTCAATGCCGTCTATGAACCGATCGGCCCGGAGACGATCACCGACTGGGAGGGCTGCCTCAGCGTCCCGTTCCTGGGCGGCGAAGTTCCGCGCTACAAACGCGTCCGCCTGCACGGCCTCGATCACGAGGGAAACGAAGCGGAACTGGAAGTGACCGACTTTACCGCCCGCATCTTTCAGCATGAAGTCGATCACACCAACGGCCACGTCTACGTCGACCGGATGCCGGATCTGACGACTCTGGGTTACACGGTGGTGTTGTAGCCGCGGTTACTGCGTGGCCGTCATCGCTTCGAGGCGGTCCATCCGCGCCTGCAGCCTATGGACGCTTTCCTCCAGCGTGCGGGCTCTCTCTTCCACGGCATGGATACGGCGGTCGAGCTCGGCGTGCGAGAACTTGATCATGGCCTGGGTGTCGGCGGCACTCACTTCCAGCAGTCGCTTGAAGTCGTTCTCTTCCATGCGCGAATTTACTACTCCACGTAGAACGGCCGCGTGAACTTCGCGTACAGGTCCTCGACCTTGTGCACGACGAAGAGCCCGAACGGATTCGGCGTGAAGGTATAGCCCGGCGCTGGATAGGGCGAGCATGACCCGGTGTCGCCCCACTGCGAATGAAAGATGGTTCCGGGAGGCGGGTTGACGCGTGCCGGTAACGGATCGGTTACCCACAGCCACGCCTGCGTTGCTCCGAACTGGCCGGGCGAGCCGACCGGAAGCACCATCGCGTAGCGTTTCATCAGCGGTGGGTTGGAGATCATCGCGTAGGCGTTTGTCCCGCTGCAGTCCGGCGTGGTGAAGAGCATCGTGCTGCCGCCTGTGTTCTGCATCCCCAGGATGTATTCAGGGCCCACCGACAGCGCCACCGAATCGCCGCCGGCCAGACGATACCGAACGAAGGCGTTGAGCTGAATGCTCCCGAACCGTTCGTCGTAGATGATCACTTCGCCGAGCTCTTTCCCGTGCGCGTCGACGACGACCGGCGTACAGCAGTACGTTGGCCGACCTAGCGGTTGCATCGTCTGATGCGTGATCGGCATCTTCTGCGCGGCGACTGTCGAGGGAAGGCTTGCGAGAGCGAGGATCATGAACCACTTGCGGCAATGACTCATTACGCGGCCTCCCTCAGGTGTGTGTCGGAAAGTGTAACAGCCCTGATTACTTCGTATAGTGAAAGGACGGAGGCAGGACAGCGGCCCCGTTATGTTCCTCATGGAGCGATCCAAGAAAGGAAAGCGACATCGAGCCATCGGTTTCGCGGCGATATCTCCACCCGCCGTCGCTGCAGGATGAGCGTTCAATGCCGGGCATCGAGTCGGGCCATGCCCCCGAGGCGCGCTGCATCTCTTTGAGCGTGAGAAGTTTATCAGCGGCCTCGCGTTCGACGCGGAAGCGGTTGATGCGCCACCAGATGCCCTCGACGTTCACAGTGTCGGGGCGGGGCGCTGGGGCGTCCCGGCACGAGCGCAGGCGCGCAAGCTCGCCTGCGACCTCCCGGAATGCCGAAGCATCCTGCGATGCGCGGCGCAGGCGCGCCGGATGAGCGAGGATGGCTGCGACATGCTTCATGACTGCAAGGCCGGCCTTCGGTTCCTCATGCGGCTCGCCTGCCGGGTGACGATTCGCGACGTTGAGCTCTCGCCACGCTTCGAACTGCATGGCCGAGGCAATGGCGCGATTCGTGTCGAAGGTGAGAAGCTCCCGATGCCACCACGGTGGAGCCGGTGCCGCGAGCTTTGCCGCGACCTCATTCATCATCCGCGTCCCGAAGAGGGCGATCATTGTTGAAATGAGGTCAGGCTGCGACCAGAGGCCTTGCGCCAGCGTCCAACCCGCCCGGGCATCCTGCCATGCCGTGACCCCATCTCCGCGCCGGCTGTGATCAAGCGCGTCGGCAGCCAGGATACGGAACAGCTGCGGGTGGGCCTCGAAATCGGGAATGGACGCGCGTAAAGGTTCTTCCACGTCCACGGCCCAGTGCGGAACGTCGCCGCCGGCGAGCAACGTCCGCAACTCGTCGATAGCGGCTACGTGCTCGTCGAGGAATTGGCGGATCTCCGCAGGAGGAGCGTCGACAGTGTCATCCGGTTTGGCGATTTGCGCCGCGAGGTAGGCCTGAAACGGCAGCCGCCTGCGCCGGACCGCCACCCGTTTCGAAGTGCCTGACATCCGTATGGGAGTGTCGAGACGCTTCGCAATCGCCGCCAGGCGAGTGGCGGTGGCATCGTCGCTCGACCGTGGGAACCGTTTGGCGACGTCATCGAGGGTGCCGAGTGCGAACGGCCATGCGGCCTCGCGTCCTTTCGGCTCAGGAGCCGACATGAGACGTGCACCGAGAAACCACACCAGTGCGGCGACGACGATCGCAGCCGCGAAAAAGACGCCAGCGCGATTCAGGCGGCAACCTCGGAGAACGCCCGCATGAACGCCTCCATCTGCTCAGGGCGGCCGATGGTGACGCGCATGTGGTGCGGCATGGCCGGGAAGAGACGTCCGACATGGACACCATGTGTCCGCATCCCGTTGATGAGAGGACGGACATCGCGCTTCACATCGATCATGATGAAGTTCGTCTCCGACGGGATGATGTCGTAGCTAAGTTTCTTCAGCGATGCCACCACGCTGGCCTTCGTGGCGGCGTTTCGTTTCTGCCCTTCGGCGACATGTTGCGCGTCGCTCACGCTTGCCAGGGCCGCGGCCAGCGCCATCACGTTCATCGAATCCCAGGCCTGCTGCGTGGCCAATGTGCGGATAGTCTCGCGCGAGCTGACCGCGTAACCGCAACGGAGCCCCGCCATTCCGTAGATCTTCGAGAACGTTCGCGCCACGATGAGGTTCGGGCGCGAGGCGATCGCGGGAATGACGCTTTCGTAATCACTGCTGACGGCGTAGTGGTGGTATGCCTCGTCGACGAGAATCGCCGTCGCTGCCGGAACCGTGTCGATCAAACGGCGTACGGCCTCACGTGGCGTGATACTGCCGGTCGGATTGTTCGGATTGCAGACGTAGAGCAGACCCGAGCCGGGAACCGCCCCCATCTTGGCGAGGTCGTGTCGGAACTCCGCGTCGAGCGGTACGTTCACGACCTCGGCGCCCGAGGCGCGCGCGTAGGCCCCGATCGCTTCGAATGTCGGAGCGGCCATGACGAGCTTGCGCGATGGTCCGGTGAAGGAAACCGCGGCAAGTTTCAGAATCTCGCTCGACCCATCGCCGAGGAGCACCTGATCGCGCGAGACCGCATGGGATTTGGCGATGGCATTGATCAGATCGTCCTGCGACTCATCGGGATAGCGCCATGCCCTGGCGAAGGCGTCCCGCATGGCCTCGATTGCCGCCGGCGAAGGACCGTAGGGATTCTCGTTCGCGCTGAGGCGGACGCCGTCGCTTGGTGGTGTCGTCGCGGCGAACAGCGGTTTCACGATAGCGAGCGGTGGCAACACGGCGGCCGCGGCGCCGGCGCCGACAACGCGGGCGAATGCACGGCGGGAGAGGTTCATGAGGTCCTCCTTCGCAAGTTGCGGAAACGCGAGGAGTATACGCTCGGCTCAACGCGTTATTTGACTCGACCACGAAACAGGACTACCGTTGGCAAATCCGTCCAAATTGAAGATCGAAGAACCTGGGTGGCAAGGGAGGGGGAGGATGACCGTTAGGTTTTTCCCCGGAAGCAGAAAACAGAAGACAAGCCTGATCGAAGGTTTTCTCAGTCAGCACCATGTGGCGCACGAGCTGGCGCGCCCCGAGGAGTTCGCGTCCAAGGCATTCCACCTCGGCACGGACCCCGCGGTCGAGGTCGATGGCCGTCTGTTCGTCGATCCGAATGTCGACGCGTTGAAGAAAATCTTCCACGTCGACTAGGCCGGCACGGCCGGCCGCGCTGGTTGCCCAAGGCTCGGCCAACATCATCGCTCCATCGTTCTGCCGCGCAGACTTCCAGGGGCGCGCTTACGCAGCAAACATCGTCGACGCCTCGCGCTCGATGGTGCTCTTGATGCGCGATTCGAACGGCTTGGCGATCAGCGGAAGCTTGCCGTCGAGGATTACTTCGGAGTCTGTAATCTCGACCGAGCCGTTCGCTTTGAAGCCTTTCGCGGTTCCCGAAAACACAAGCCGGTCGCCCTCCCAGTGCTGGTTGATCTCACTGAGGTAGTGCCCGTGCTCTCCGAGAAGTTCTTCGAGACGCGCCTCGATCCTGCGGCGCGCGGATGCTTTGTCCGTGTGATGGGGAATGACGATTCGCATGTAGCCTCCGGCGGCGTTGTATCACACCGCTTGCCATTGTTCCCGCGCCGAGGTAGCCTCGGTGTGGGACTTCCGCGTGGTCGCAACCCGCCATGCTTTCCAAGGTATGGAGTGCCGCGACCCTCGGGATTGATGCAGTACGAATCGTCGTCGAAGTCGATGCTCGGAAGGCCGAGCAGCCTGGCTTCACTCTGGTCGGACTTCCGGACGCCGCCGCGCGCGAAGCGTATCCGCGCGTCCGCTCCGCCCTCCGCCACTGCGGCTACTGGTTGCCGCAGCGCCACATTACCGTAAACCTCTCACCGGCCGACGTGAAGAAGGAAGGGTCGGCGTTCGACCTTCCCATCGCCATCGGTATCCTCGTTCTGGCGAAGGCACTGCCGCAGGAAGCGGTTGCCGGCCGCGTATTCGTCGGCGAGTTGTCGCTTGACGGTATGCTCGTCCCGGTCCGCGGTACGCTGGCCATCTCCGCCTCCTTTGCGCGCGACGCCGACCTGCGCGAGCTGATCGTTCCCGCCGGAAACGCCAGCGAAGCCGCGGCGGTGCAGTCGGTGCACGTTACCGGCGCACAACACCTGCCGGAGCTGTTGCGGCATCTGACGGGGGATAACGTCCTTCTGCGCGCGGTCTCGACGCCGGCGGCCGAGCCTCCGCGCGAGGCGCCCGACTTCGCCGACGTTCGCGGTCAGTTGCAAGCGAAACGCGCGATCGAGATCGCGGCCGCGGGGGGACACAACCTCCTCATGATCGGTCCTCCGGGCTCGGGAAAGACGATGCTGGCCCGGCGGCTGCCGTCGATTCTCCCGCGCCTCTCGCTGGAAGAATCGATCGCGACGACGAAGATTCACTCGGTGGCCGGCACTCTCCCGCCGGGCGGCGGGTTGATCACGCACCGGCCGTTCCGGGCGCCGCATCACACCATCTCGACGGCCGGTCTTGTCGGAGGGTCGTCGATGCCGCGGCCGGGCGAAGTGAGTCTGGCGCACAACGGCGTGCTGTTCCTTGACGAGTTGGCGGAGTTTCATCGTGCCACGCTCGAGGTGCTGCGCCAGCCGATGGAGGATGGCCACGTCACCATCGCCCGGGTGCACCGCACGCTGACGTTCCCGTCGCGTTTTACGCTCGCCGCCGCGCTCAATCCCTGCGGCTGTGGGTATTTCAACGATGCGCGCCGGCAATGCATCTGCACGCCGGCCCAGATCGCCCGGTACCTCGCCAAGATCTCCGGCCCGCTCCTCGATCGCATCGACCTTCAGGTCGAGGTGCCGGCGCTGTCCACCGAGGAGATCTCGACGTTCACGCCGGGAGAAAGCTCGGCGTCGATTCGCGAGCGCGTCGAGGCGGCGCGACAGATCCAGCGCCAACGGTTCGCCCGTTCGTCGATGCAATCGAACGCCGAGATGACATCGCGGGCAATGC
>JADGNY010000033.1 GCA_017883235.1 Thermoanaerobaculia bacterium
AAGAAACCGCGGGGGGAGAAGGACTCTCGACGAAGGGAGTGGCAAGGCTCTCGAGGGAACAATTCAAGTGAGCGTGTTTGAGCGTGTGAGAAATGCAGGCTAGACGGTCTCGGCAGCCACGGCTCGCACATCGATGAATTGTCCTCTCGCTGCGTCCCGACCCTCGGCGGTGCGGAACGCTCCCACGATCGTCGAGCCGGAGCCGGTCATTGCGGCCCACGCGGCGCCGGCGTCGTAAAGGCGCGTCTTCAGCGCCTGCAACACCGGCAGCCTTCTGAAGATCGGCTCTTCGAAATCGTTGACCAGTTCGGCGGCGCGCGAGAGAAGATCGTCATCGGTCATCTGGCGATAGCGCTCGATCCCGAGCGGCGGCGAAAAGCGTTGCAGCTTGGCGAAGGCGCGTGCGGTGCTGACCCGCTCCCGCGGTATCAGCAGCAGCAGCGGGATGCCGGCCTGGCGCGGCATCGGCGTCAGGATCTCGCCGCGGCCGGTGGCGTAGGCGCTGCCGCCGGTGAGAAAGAATGGCACATCGGAGCCGAGCGTCAGCGCGAGATCGGCGAGCGGCTTGTCGATTCCGAACATCGTCGACAAGGTGATCAACGTCGACGCCGCGTCCGATGAACCGCCGCCGAGGCCGCCGCCGGAAGGGATCTCCTTATGCAGATCGATGGCGACGGGTGGCGCGCCAAGGAGTCGTGCCGCGCGAAGGACGAGATTGCGCTCATCCACCGGGACGGTGGGATCGTCGCAGGTCAGCGAGAGATGATCGGATTCCGTGAATGTCAGGGTGTCGTGCAGCGAAATGGTCTGGAAGAGGGTCTCCAGATCATGAAACCCGTCAGTCCGTTTGCCGGTGATGCGCAGCGACCAGTTGATCTTCGCGTAGGCGGGGACGGTGAGCATCGTCGAAGGATGACATACACGGCAATCGCGACGGAGCGCTGGCGTCTCGCCGGCTGGCTCGGCGGCGTCTCGCCGCTGAGGGTTACAACGACTGTATCGCAAGCCGCCAGACCGGGGGCGAGACGCCCCCGGGCCAGCCGGCGAGACGCCAGCGCTCCGTTACGGCGGCTTCGCCGCCGCCTACAGCCGCGGCGCAACGCAGCACCGGTAGCTGCGCGGGACCTCCGGCTTCGCCACGGGTGCCGTGGTCAATGCCGACTGGTAGGTCTCGATCTCGAGTTTGAGCGCGCCGCGAACGATCAGGACGTTCTTCGCCGGGTACGCCGGAGGATTGAACGTGACCACGACATCGCCAACTGTCGCGCGCGCGATCCCCAACGCGGCGTAGTCGTAGGTTATCGTCTTCTCTTCCGCGGGAAGCCCGGCCATCAGCAATGCCATGGCCGAGGGGGGCGTGGCACCGAAGAAGCCGAAGGTCGTGGCGAATTCGGCGGCGCTGCCGTGCCACCACGTATCTTCGAGGTCATTGATGAACGTCACTTCGTCGCCCGAGGCGTGAAGGCGTACGGCGGTCGTTCCGAGCGGGGTGTAGGCGGTCAACAACATACGGCCCTGACCGTCGACCTGCAGTTGCGCGCGGAACGACTGGACATGATTGCCGTTCGTGGCGCGGATATGCAGAAGGATTCGCTCGCTGGTCAGTTGTGTACGCCGCGCGGCCAATTGCCGCGCCGCGTCGTCCGCCGAGGTCGACGTCAGTGGCGCCACGGGCGACTCTTCGCCGGCCGGACTAGTCGTCCGGCAACCGGCGAGCAGTGCCGCAAATCCGAGAGCAACGGCCGCCCGGCGCATCAACGCGGGGTGGATCCGGCCTGCTGCTGTTTCTCCAGCTCGGCGATTTTCGAGCGGAGCTTGGCCTCATCCTTCGACTCCGGATCGAGGGTCAGCGCCACGCGGTAGAGCGAGAGGGCGCGGTTCGTATCGCCCCGTTTGGCGAGCACGTCGCCGAGGTGCTCGTGAACCGTGGCATCGCGCGGCAGAATCTGCGCCGCATTGTTCAGGTACTTCTCGGCCAGATCGAGTTTGCCCTGGCGGAAGTAGGCCCAGCCGAGCGAGTCGAGGTAGGCACCGTTGCCCGGCTCCAGCGTCACCGCTCTGTGCAGCATTTCCGCGGCGCGGTCGAGATGGACACCCTGCTCAGCCCACATGTAGCCGAGGTAATTCATCGTGCCGGTGTTTTCGGGATGTTTCTCAAGGATGGCCAGGAACGTTGCTTCCGCCGATGCCTTGTCGCCCGAGCGCTCCAGCGCGGCGCCGAGCTCGAACTGCAGCTCGACGTCGTCCGGTTTCGTGCGCAGCGCGTCCCGCACCACACCGATGGCCTGGTCGTACTGGTCGGCCTGCACGTACGCCTCGGCCGCGGAAATCGTATTGCGCACGCCGAACTTCGACTGCGTCGATGCGGCGACGCGAGCCCGGTCCTTGTCGCCGGCGCGGGCGAGCATCTCGATGTAGCGCGCGTTGACGAACGGATCGGAGGCGTATTTGTCGACGAGAGGCTGCAGCATGGTCACGGCATCGCCGTAACGTTTCTGCCTCTTCATCGCCTCGAGGGCGATGTTGATGGCCTGGGGATTCACCTTGTCGCGAAAGATGAAGAGCGGCTTCGCGGCATCGATGGCCTGCTGATAGTTGCCTTTCTGAAGATCGATGAACGCGAGTTGCGTTTTCGCCAGGGTCTGGACGCCTTCTCCGGCATCCGGAAGGGCGAGCAGGGTGCGGAAGGTCTTCGCGGCCTCGTCGTACTTCTTGCGGCCTACCTGGGCCAGACCGAAGCTGGCCAGCACGTCGGGATCGTCGGGCGTTTTCTCCAGAAGCTGGCGGTAGATGCGATCCGCCTCGTCGTAACGCTCGAGATCGCTGAGCGATTCGGCGAGATAGTACTGGGTGCGCGTGTCTTTCGGATCGACGACGAGCAGCTCCACGAAGCGGGCGCGGGCCTTTTCGGCCATGCCGGCGCGGAGATAGAAGAACGCCTGCTGCCGCTGAAAATCGAGGTTGGTGGGATCGTCGTTGATCAGCGGCTGCAGTACCTCGGCGGCCTTCTGCCACTGGTTGGTGCTCTGATAAATCTCGACGAGTTGCTGGATGGCCAGGCCGAAGGTCGGATCGACTTCTACCGCCCGCTCCAGGTACTTGAGCGATTCGGCGCCGCGGCCGAGCTTGGTCAGCACCTGCGCGTAGCTGTAGTTGAGACCGCGCTGATCGGGAGCGCGCTCGAGCATCGAGGCCAGCACCTTCTCCGCCTCGGCCGGACGCCCGCTGAGGCTGTAGATCTGCGAGATGGCCATACCGGTGCCGAGGTCGTCGGGATAGATGCGGAAGGCGTTCTGGAGATGGACGAGGGCCTCGTCGACTTTGGCCCGGTCGGTGCCGGCGCGGTCGAGGAGCACTCGGCCGAGGACGCGCTCGGCGTCGTAGAAATTCGGCTGGATCACGACGACCTTGCGCAACTCCGCTTCCGCGGTGTCGACCTTCGAGGCGTCGATGAGAATCAGGGCCCGCTCGTAGAGAACGACCGCATTCTGCGGATTCTTCGCTACGATCTTGTCGATGCGCGAAAGAGCCTCGTCGAACCTGCCGTCGTCGGCGGCGAGCTTGGCAAGGATGAATTCGTAAGGATCGTCCGCGGTCTCCTGAGCACCAGCGGCAACGCTGAACGCCAGGAACGCCAGCAGCAGTAACGCACACTTCTTCATCAGTCTCATGGTCATCACTCGGCAGAGGGGAACACCGTCAGCAGACTCCGCATTCTGGAAGCCTTTATTCGTGTCTCACGAATCATGAGACGTGACCGGTGAGAGCCCGTTTCGTGCCATATCTGTGCTAAAAGCACCGTCAAAGGATTAGGAAAGCGGCGTGAATCTGGAGCGGATCGAGGTCACACCCTTCGCCGCCATCGTAGGCGAAATTTTACAGGGGCGAAGGACCGGATCGCTGACGATCGTCCACGCGCCGCTGCGAAAGACCCTGTACTGGTCGCAGGGCGAGCTGGCGCTGATCACCTCGGCGGCGCCGGAGGATTCTCTGGCCGATTTCCTCAGCCGCCGCGGCATCCTTCCGGGCGATCGGGCTCTGACGTTGGCCAGCGTCGATCCGACCGAGGCCGCCGCCACGTTTCACGAGTTGGGCATCGTCGATATGTCGACGCGCCAGACTCTGCTGCGTGAATGGATGACGCAACAGTTCGTGCCGCTCTTTTCTCTCGACGAAGGGACGTCGGCATTCAACGATGACCACGCCATCGAGCCGGAGAAGCGCGTCTTTCTGCAGTCGACGCCGGCCGTGGTGCTGGACGGCATCCGCGCCATTACCAACGGCCTGGTCCTGCGGCGATCGCTCGGCGATCTGAAGCGCGAGATCGCACCGGAACGCGATGCACAAAGCGTCCTCGACACCATTCCCCTGACCGACGCGGAGCGGCAGATCGCCGATGCGCTGGTCCAGCCGCAATCGATCGAGACGTTCCTGAAGCAGTTCACGAACGACTCGGTGACCGCGGCGCGCGTCGTCATCGCCATGATGACGCTCGGATTGTTTGGCGTAGTCGATCACTCCTTGCGGCCGGCGCCGGCGGCCGACGCGAGCGACATGCAGCGCGACCTCGAGCTGCTCGCCGCGATCGGCTCGACCGATCAGCGGTCGTTGCGTGCCGTGGCGCTCTCGCGGCAGTTACCGTCGATCGATCACTATCAGCTTCTCGAGGTGCCGCGTGCCGCCACCCGAGGACAGATCGCGAGCTCGCTCGAGGAGAAACGGCGGCAGTACGCCGAGGCGACGTTTCCGCCGGTGGTGAAAGAGGCTCTGGCGGCGATCAACCGGCGGCTCGATGAGGCGGCGGCCGCACTCGAACATCCCGTGCGGCGGCAGGCCTACGACAAGCTGCTGGAGCAGCGGCCCGTACACGGGGGCGGTGACGATCTGGATCGGCGGCAGGCACAGCGGTCGATCGCCAATCAGAACTTTCAACGCGCCCGCGAGCTGAGCGCGACGGGCGATTACTACGGTGCGATCGTTCTCCTGAAACAGGCGGTGACGTTCGCCCCCGATCACGCCGAGGCCTGGCATCTCCTGGGCGCATGCCAGGAACGCAATCCGAAATGGCGCCGCAACGCCGCCGAGAGTTTTCAGCGGGCGCTGTCCCTCGATCCGAATTCGGTCGAGGCCCTGATCTCCCTCGGCGATCTCTATCGCACCGAAGGTTTGACCTCCCGCGCGCAGGGTTGCTACGAAGACGTACTGAAAATCTCCGCCGAGCACGCGCAGGCGAAGAGCAGACTGGCGGCGATCAAGAAGCAGTAGTTACCGCAGATCGCCCGGCTTGTTGTCCGCCAGCTCGTCGCGCTGATCCTTCGCTTTGGTGGGCGAGTTTTCCCCGCTGTGCTCTTCGCGGCCGGCTCCCTCGTAGCCGAGGGCCTCCCCGCCGCGGATCACGTCGATTCTCTGCATGTCTTCTTCGGTGGCACCTTTTTCGTCGTTGCTCATGCCGTATTGCTGAGCAAGGAACGGGCCGTGTTACTGCGCTGCGCGCGTTGTCTGCCTGCGGCGTTGTCTGCGCTATCGCGCGTTTATCTGTGTTGCCCGCGTTGGTCCCGCCGACAAGACCACGCGCGGCGCGCAGACAACGCAAGCGAAGCGCCGCAGACAACGCCGAAGGCAGACAACGCGCGCTGCGCAGACCGCCGGCTACATCAACTCCCGCATGATCTGGTCGAGAGCCTCTTTCGGCGGCCGCGTCTCCGCCTCGGTCAGCGACCAGAGCGGCTTGTCGCTCATGTTCAGCAGGCTGATGAAGCTCTTCTTCTCGGGGCGAAGGTAGATCAGGCCGGTGAGCATGGCGCCGTCTTCGATCGCTTTGTGCGAGCGCTGGAGGGCCTGCACGGCGTTCGACGGGTCGTAGTCCTCTTCCAGCTTTTTCAGGAGCAGGCGGGAGCCGTCGTGCAGGGTGACTTCGCGGACCGTGCCGGGCTCGTAGTCGATCTCGATCTGTTCGTACGACTGCACGAAGCCGATCTGGTGCAGCAGTTCGTCATGCTCTTTCGAGTATGCATAGCCTTTTGTCGAGCCGTCGTGATTGTTGAAGGTGACGCAGGGGGAGATGACGTCGATGACCGCCAGACCGTCGTGAGCGACGGCGGCTTTGAGGATGTTCACCATCTGCTTCGGATCGCCGGCATAACCGCGCGCCACGAAGCCGCATCCGAGCTCCACGGCCAGGGCGCAGAGGTCCATCGGCGGGAGGTCGTTGACGACGCCGGTCTTGAGCTTCGAGCCTTCGTCGGCCGTGGCCGAAAATTGCCCTTTCGTCAGGCCGTACACGCCGTTGTTCTCGATGATGTAGATCAGCGGGATGTTGCGGCGGACGAGGTGCATGAACTGTCCGAGTCCGATGGAGGCGGTATCGCCGTCACCGGAAACGCCGATGCTGATGAGGTGATGGTTGGCCAGCATGGCGCCGGTGGCGACGGCCGGCATGCGGCCGTGAACGCTGTTGAAACCGTGCGCGCGGCCCAGGAAGTACGCGGGCGTCTTGGAGGAGCAGCCGATGCCGGAGAATTTGGCCACCTTCTCGGGCTTCACGTTCATCTCGTAAAACGCGCGGACGATCTGGTTGCTGACGGCGTCGTGCCCGCAACCGGCGCAGAGCGTCGACTTGCCGCCCTGGTAGTCGAGCGCTTTCAGGCCGATCCGGTTTTCCTTCGGTACCGCTGCTTCGTTGGGTAGCTTGAGAGTGCTTTCCGCCATGACTTAGTCCTCCCCGATCGTCTGCGTGGTCGCTTCGGCGCCGAGGCCGATGCGGACGACGCGCGTGCCGTCGTTCTCCATCTGCAGCAGCGAGTCGGTGATCGAGCGCGCGTCGCAGGGCAAACCGGTGTAGTGCAGGATTTTGCGCAGCTTGTGCTGGATATCGCCAACGTCCAGTCGGATGAGGTCGCCCATCTGGCCGTCCCGATTCTGTTCGACGACGTAGACGCGCTCGTGCGCTTCGACGAATGCCTTCACGTCCGCCGTGAGCGGCAATGCCCGCAAGCGGAGGTAGCTCGTCTCGACGCCGTGCTCGCTGCGGAGCTGATGGCGCGCCTCTTCGAGCGCCACATCCGTCGTTCCGTAGGCGATGAATCCGACTTTGGCGTCGGCGCGGCGGTCGATGACCGGCGGCGGCACGAACTGTTTGGCCGTCTCGTGCTTCTTCGCCAGCCGATCGACGGTGGCTTTGTAGTCCGACGGCTTCTCCGAGTAGCGCGCGTGCGCGTCGTGCCCGGAGCCGCGCGTGAAGTACGACGCCATCGGATGATCGGTCCCCGGAAGCGTCCGGAAGGGAATGCCGTCGCCGTCGACGTCGAGATAGCGTCCCCACTTCCCGCCGAGCTCCTCGAGCTGCTTGGCATCGAGCACTTTGCCGCGGCGGTACGGCTTGGTGGGATAGACGAATGGATCCGACATCCAATTGTTCATGCCGAGGTCGAGATCGGAGAGGACGAAGATCGGCGTCTGGAACATCTCCGCCAGATCGAGCGCCTCGCCGGCGAATTCGAAGCACTCGGCCACCGACGCGGGGATCAATGCGATGTGCTGCGTATCGCCGTGAGAGAGGTAGTAGACCTCGAAGATGTCGCCCTGCGCGGTGCGGGTCGGGAGGCCGGTGGACGGACCGACGCGCTGAATGTCCCAGATCACGCCCGGCAATTCGGCGAAGTAGCCGAGGCCTGCAAACTCCGCCATCAGCGAAATGCCCGGTCCGGAGGTGGAGGTCAGCGACCGCGCGCCCGCCCATCCCGCTCCCAGCACCATCCCCATCGCCGCCAGCTCATCCTCGGCCTGAACGATGGCAAAGGTGGCTTTCCCGTCGGGGCCGATGCGGTACTCTTTCATGTAGTCGATCAGCGACTCGCAGAGCGATGACGACGGGGTGATCGGATACCAGGTCACGACCGTGCAGCCGCCGAACATGGCGCCGATGGCCGCGGCGGCGTTGCCGTCGATGATGATCTTGCCGGCCGTGGCGTTCATCCGCTCGATCCGCCAGTGATGCTGCTTCGGCAGGTTTTCCCGCGCGTACTCGATCCCTTTGTCGATGGCGGCGACGTTCGGATCGATTGCCTTCTTCTTCCCTTTGAACTGCTTTCCGATGGCGTTGATGATCTCGTCGCGGTCGATGCCGAGGCGTTCGGCCACGATGCCGACGTAGATCATGTTCGTCAGCAGCTTGCGAAGCCGCGAATCCTGCGACAGCTCGCCGGCCAGCTTGGCAAAGGGGACCGCGAAAAAGGTGACATCCTCGCGGATGCCCTTGCAGGCCAACGGCGCGTCGTAGATGCAGACGGCGCCCGGCTGCAGCGCCTCGACGTCCTCGCGCGCGGTCGAGGCATTCATGCACACCATGATGTCGACTTCTTTCTTGCGGGCGATCCAGCCGTCTTTGTTCGCCCGGATCGTGAACCACGTGGGAAGACCGGCGATGTTCGACGGGAACATGTTCTTCCCGCTGACGGGCACGCCCATCTGAAAGATGGAGCGCATCAGGACGCTGTTGGACGACATGGAACCGGAGCCGTTGACGGTGGCAACGTGGATCGTGCAGTCGTTGACGATCGAGGCGGCGCCGGTCAGAGGCTCATCGAGCACCGCCGTCGCGGTCATGCTATCGGGCACGTCTTTCTCCTTTGGATAAGTGATTTGAAAGACTTGGCGGGATCATTGGCGAGGGTGCGGATTGTAGCACCGGGGGGTGTGGGATGTGGGGGATCGGCTGTCGGTTGTCGGTTGTCGGAGCGTACGTGCAGAACACGGCGGCATGCGCGAGCGTCGATGCGTGAACCCACGCGTCCGATTCACTTTGACGTCGTCGTCGACCTGGCGGACTACGAGTTGAGTCATCGCCGCGCGCCGCGAGCCGTCAGGGATTCACCGGCTGATACTCGAAGCTCGGGCCGGTGATCACGGCGGGGTTCGGAATGCCGGTCATCATCGCCCTTGCCTGCCCTTTGAGCGACATCATGAGACCGATGATCGTGTTGAACTGCACCTGAGTGTTCTGGCCGTTGAAGAGCGAATGCAGCGTGAGGAGCAGGCTTGTGTAGGTGTAATTGAAGTTGTCGCACGCGAAACGCTGCGCGCTGCCGGTGGGATAGCCTGCGGAGGTCGGATTCGCCGGCACGGCGAAAACCCCCGTCGGGTCGAACGTGATCGGGTCGCCGGCGTAGGCCAAGTGGTTATCCGGGGGCACCGGCACGAGTTTTTTTCCTTTCTGAATCTGCAGGTAGCGGTAGTAGTGCGCGACGCCGAATGTGCCGACGATCTCGTCGGGTGACGTGCCCGTGCCCTCGCCTTGATCGATGATGATCTGAATGGCCTGCTGCGCGGTGGCGACGTCCGTCACCACGACGGCGTTCTGCATTACGGGCGACTCCTGCATGATGTCGGGGCCGACCTGGTTGCGCGGCGGATTGACGAACGCGCCGTCGCCGAGGAGTCCGATCGCCTTCAAGATCGTGGCATAGAACTCCCCGATCGTGATCGCCTGTGCCGCCTCTGCCGCGGCCACTCTCTGCACCGGGAAGTTGAGCGGATCCTCCGGCTCCTCGATGTCCAGGAACGTCTGCAACTGCGCCGGCGAATACGGTGCCAGGTTGACGATCAGACTAGTCTCGACACCGCCCGGCAGCGGCCCTGGATACGTGGGGATGAAGCCGGGCTGGCCGATCGCCGGAGCTCCGCCGAGGGCGTTCAGCACGTTCGCGGCGAGCGTCATGTGCAGCATTTCCTCGATGACGACGGAGTCGATGATGCTGCTGATGTCGCCGTTCTTCGCCGGGTCGAGTGAGTACTTCGCGTACAGGTAGACGGGGATCGTCGCGTGCTCCAGTTCGATAGCCTGCTGCAGCGCGGGCCAGAGATCCTGTGCGGTAGCGGGAGCGGTGAGACGATCGAGAAGTTCCGGTTTCAGCAGGATCATGACGTCGCCCCTTTCGCAGCTTGCAGGACCAGGCGCCGCGCGGCCGCTTGCGCCTTCCCTCCCATGCGCGCCTTCGCGCTGGTCGCCGGAGCCGCCGGTGCCACGGCAGCCACCGCCTCGGCAGCCGCTTTCGGCACGCCCATCTGCGGATTCGCGAGGAAGGAGAGGATCGCGTTCCGCTTCGCCGGCGACAGGTCGCGCGTGACCGGCATCGCGTTCGGGTTCGCAGGATCGAGACCGAAGGCCAGCGAGAGCAGCGCCGCGTTCTTCACCACCGAGTCGTAGTTGCCGAGGTTCAGAAAGCGGCTCATCACCGGATAGAGATTCCCGTATTGCACGAAGATCGGCTCGACATCGGTCCACGTCACCGGATCCGACGCGGTGAAGCCGCTCCACAACAGGATGCTGATGAAATTCCACTGGTTCACCGGACCCGTCGTGTATTGCGGATCGGTGAAGCTCGGCCGGATCCCGTAGACCTGACCGTCGATACCGTAGTCCAGGCCGTTGTTGAAGTAGCGCGGCGTCCCTGGATCGGTGACGTTGAGCGGGAACGTGGCCAGGCCGTTGCCGTCCGCCGTGACGGTGGCGGCGAAGTTGAGCGCGGTCGTCGGCGTGCCGACCGGCGGAACGTCATTCGTGATGAAGTTGCCGGGCTGCAGTTGCGACGGGTCCTGCGTGAAGGTCAGGCTCGCGCCGGCGAGCGGCTGCCCCCACTGTGTTGCGTACACGGCGATCTGGGCCGAGCTGCCGGGACTCATGCGATAGACGAAGCGGTCCGCGCGAACGAACGCGCCGCTCGGCCATTCACTGATCGACGCGTACAACGTCGCGAGAGTCAACGACGACGCGAGTGTCAACGGCGCCGCGGCGATTGCCGAGAGTTGCGCGGCGGTCAGCGGAAGCGCGACCACACCCGCCGTGCGCGAGTACCAGGTCGGATCCGACGCGTAGCCGCCGCTGCCAGTCGAAGGAATCGTGCCGATGGGCGTGGTCGAGCCGGCGACGGTGAGCGCGAGATCGCCGAGATCGTTGAGCTGACCCGTCGGGTTCGTGCTGATCGCGTTGCCGAGGTCAAGGAAGATGCAGCCGGCGCCCTGATCGACGACGGCCGGGAAGAAATTGATGCCGCCGACAGGCGAGAAGAAGTTGATGTTCGCCGACGGCAGTCCCTCGGCCATGAACTGCCGCCCCAGGACCATGTGCTGCGGCTCCGACGTCGTGGCCGGGCCGATCGTGCCGACGATGCGCCCGCACATGAAGTCGGGCGACTGGAAGTTCATGTTGATGCCGTCGACGTTGAACTTGATCGAGAGGAGGCCGTCGCCAGCCTTCTCCTGGAGCGCCGTGAGGAACGATGACGCGGAGACGTCCGCCCACTTCAGGTTTGTCAGCACCGACTGATAGGTCGCGCCGGCGTCGACGTCGCCTCCGCTCTCGGCGCCGATCGCACGATCCCAGATGTCGAGGAACGCCGCGGGCTCGAAATCGCCGGACATGAGCGTGTTGCCGCTGCTGTCGGCGATGCGCACCTGCATGCCCCAGATCTCCGACACCAGTTGTTGCTCGCTGTCGAGGTCGACCAGCTTCGCCGGAGCCTGGGTGTCGGAGTCGGCGACGATGCATTGCAGCACGGGATCGGACGACGTGACCGCACCGGAGGGAAGCCACGCCGCCGTGACCGTGCAGCCGAGGAGCCGCCATGTGGCATCGCCCTGCGGGTTGAACCAGCCGTTCGTCGTACCGTTTCCCAATTCCTGGTAGCTGGGAATGAAGGCCTGGTTGTCGAAGTGTCCGGGGTCGTTGTTGACCGTCGAGACGTTCGCCTGGAACTTGCCCGCGAAGTGCAGGCGCACAGGATTGAGATAGCTCATTCAGACCCCTAGACTAACTGAATTACGGGTGGACAGCGGGTATCATATACGATCCGCCAATGAGGAGGGAGGTTGTGATAACGGTGCCATGTGACAATAGGGCACCGCAGGAATGAACTGCGACATAACTGATTGTCGCATCCATGGGCACATCCGCGCGCGCTGGTCCGACGCTGAACGTTCCAACAGCGCGCAACCGCCCACCCTCGGCCGGAACGCCCCAGCGGCCTGTCTGCCGATTCCGACCTGGGATTCTTCGCGCCGCTCAGAATGTAAGGTACCCCACCGTCATAAGATGCACGCTCATGCTCCGAACCATCTGGGCCGCGACCGTGGCCATCGTGGTGACCATCCCGCTGGCGACGACGGTGATGGTCATCGCTCTTCTTTCATCGTCCTCGCCGTTGATCGATCCGGTGATCCGGCTCTGGGCCCGGCTGATCCTCTGGGGCGCCGGCATCGAGATTCGCGGCGAGGGAATCGAGACCATCGACCGCGACAGGCGCTACATCCTCATCGCCAACCACCACTCGTACTTCGACATCCCCTGCATCTTCGCGGCGATTCCGCAGCCGATCCGTTTCATGGCCAAGAAGAGTCTCTTCAGCATCCCCATCTTCGGCTGGGCCATCGGCCGGGCCGGCTTCATCCCCATCGACCGCAAGAACCGGCGGACGGCGGTGAAGTCGTTCGACCTTGCCGTGCAGCGCATCCGCAAAGGCAACACGATCGTCATCTTCCCGGAGGAAGGACGCTCCCGAGAGCTGGCCATGCGGCCCTTCCAACGTGGCGCGTTCCTGCTGGCCATCCGTTCGGAGCTGCCGATCCTTCCGCTGGCGATCGACGGGACGTACGACGTCTTCCGCGTCGGCGCGAAGAGGATCACCCCGGGAGTGGTGACGATCCGCGTCGGCACACCGATCGAAACGGTCGGCGTCGGCGTGCGGGCGAAGGACACGCTGCTGGAGCAATCGCGGGGGCAGATCGAGGAGATGCTTTCGCGTCCATCCTGACGGCAGTTTATCTGTTCGGATGCCACCGTTTCGCAGTAACATCAGAGGTCAAACACGGCTTTGTACGATGAACGGAGGAGGCGTTGTATGCGTAGTCGGCTGATAGGAATCCTGATGTTAGTTGCGTTATCACTAGGGAGCGTGGCGGCGTTCGCCCAGGAGAAGAAAGAGGCGGCGAAGCCGCTGAAGATCAAGGTCGGGGACATGGCGCCCGACTTCACGCTGCTGGAGTACGACGGCACCAAGCTCAAGGCGGTCTCGCTGCACGATTTCAAGGGGAAGAAGAACGTCGCTCTGGCCTTCTTCGTCTTCGCCTTCACAGGTGGCTGAACGACCGAAATGAAAGCCTTCCAGGCCAGTCTGGCCAAGATTGAAGGCTCAGACACCCAGGTCTTGGGTGTGAGCGTTGACAGCCCCTTTGCCAATCACGCATTCGCGCAGCAGAACGGCATCACCTTCCCCATCCTCGGCGACATGGACGCCAAAGCGATCAAAGCCTACGGACTGGAGAAGGATTACCACATCGGCGGCGCCACCATGGCCTCGGCGCGCCGGGCCTCTTTCCTGATCGACAAGGAAGGAAAGGTGGTCGAGGAGCAGGGGGACAATGATGCCGTCGATCCGACGAAGATCGTGGATGCCTGCCAGTTCAAGCCCCGCGCGAAGTGACACTCCCAGGCTCGCGTCGTCGTGAACGACGCGAGCCTTGAGATTGGACGTTTCTTCGTGCGCTACGTGGCAAGGCGCCGCGGGCGCCGCGGAGCGGCGCAATCTACGTAGCCCACAGCGTGAGCTGTGGGGAAATCGATTCAGCAGACGTTGAGCCGCGGAGCGGCGACATCTCGAACGCCGCGTCAGCTACCAGGATGAGGTGTGCGCGTTCCTGAAAAAGCAGGGATGCAGTGCGATGAGCGGTACATGTGGGAATGATCACTCCGAAATGTCGCCGCTCCGCGGCTGGAGATTGCCCGATCACTTTCCCACAGCTCACGCTGTGGGCTACGTAAATTTGCGCCGCTCCGCGGCGCCCACGCTGGCTACACCGGCGGTGGGCGTTGGGGGGCGTCAACACGTAGGCGCTATCGCCGAATCGCCTCCGCCACGTCCCGCCCATCCGCCTCCCCCAGCGTCCGCACCTCGATCGTGAACCGGTCATCGACGATGCGTCCCACGATTGGCGGATCGTTTCGAAGGAACCGTGACTCGATCGGAGCTGCCGATACTTCCGCTGGCGATCGATGGGACCTACGACGTTTTCCGCGACGGCGCGAAAAGGATCACCCCGGGCGTGGTGACGAACCGCGTCGGCACGCCTATCGAGACGGTTGGCGTAGGCGTGCGGGCGAAAGACACGCAGACTCGATCAATCGCGGGGGCAGATCGAGGAGATGCTGGCGCGCGGCGTCGATGAAAAGCTATCGCTTTGAGTGCTCGTTCGCTTTCATGCGGGCACCGTGATCTTGTTCCGCAGCTCTCTCAGAAGTGCATCCCCCCGTTTAGCATCAATACCCACGCTCTTGCGCATACGATCATGCACGATCTCACCGATTCGACTGATGTGGTACTCCACTCGGACACGGCTAAGATCAGCTAAGGGTAGCTGCTCTGCTTCCTCGATTTCGTGCACGATGCGCTCAGCCAATTCGCGAGCCTCGGCGGATTGGGCACCAAAAGGAGTATCCGGGGCCACGATCGAGCCGGAGAGATGCTTCAGAGCACGGATGGCCAGGTACCCAGCCTCAACGGCTACATTTTGCGGAGCGGAGATTAAAGTTTCCAACGACATCACGGGCCTCCAAGGGGCAATTCAAGTACGTCAAAATCAGCACGCGGCAACCGTGCGACGATGTACTCACGAGAGAGCGGATGAGCACGGAGCTCAACTGGCGCAGCTTCGACAACCGCCCGCACGCGATCAAACGGGATAACGTACAGCAGGGGCCGAAAATCCCTGCCTGACGCCTGTTCGAGTATGGACAAGATATCCTTCTGCTCCGCGTCCGATATTACTCCGGCAGCACGCTTCGCCGCGGCACCCCTCAAGATGCCTGCGTTGTTTTCCCTGACTTTAGCGCTGTGCCGATCGCCCCGACGAACATCGTCGTATAGACCACGATAAATCTCAGAGGGTGAAGAGCTTGGAGGGACCACTTGATCAACGCTCGCAAGGGACCGGGCGTCAAAATCAGGCGTGCACCAGACGTAGTGTTCGCCACGGTAGAACCGTTCACCGATCACATACGCGAGCCAGGTGTTGGCCGAGTACAAAATCAGAGGATCTGTCATGTTTAGGCCGGAAGTATACCCTTGTGAATGCTGTCCTCCGGAGGGCTGGACGGGATACTCCACGATTTCTTCCGGCCGAGGAGACACAGAAGGATCAACCTATCGGCCGAATCGCCTCCGCCACTTCGCGCCAATCCCCCTCCGCCAGCGTCCGCACCTCGATGGTGAACCGGTCATCGACGATGCGTCCCACGATTGGCGGATCGTTTCGAAGGAAGCGCTCCGCAAGTGCGCTGGCGTCGCCGGGCACTTCGATGGCGATCGAGGGGATCGTCTCGGTCGGCGTTGTGCCTCCGCCGAGGGCGCATTGGCTGTCGATGATGCGGCACTCCGTTCCCTGAACCATCTCTGCGGCGTGGGAGCGCAGGACGCCCAGAGGCGTGGCCAGCATCCGGTAGATCGGGATCTCCGTCTCGTGACGGCCGATGGCGAAGGCGCGGAGAGTCTCGGCGATCACGGCGTATGACTCCTTCCCCGCGCGCAGTGCGCGCATCAGCGGATGCTTGCGCACGCGGTTGAGGATGCTCGCGCTGCCGACGATGAGGCCCCCCTGCGTGGCGCCGATCAGCTTGTCCGTGGAGAAGGAGACGGCGTCGACACCGTCCGCGATCAGCTCACGGATCGTCGGCGCGGAGGTGAATCCGTACGGCGCAAGGTCGACCACCCGGCCGCTCCCTTCGTCGTACAGCAGCGGGAGATCGTGTTTGCGGGAGACGGCGACCAGCTCCTCGATTGATGGCGACTCGGTGAAGCCGACGATCTCGAAATTCGAGCGATGGACGCGCAGGATCGCCGCGGTAGCATCGGAGACCGCGGCTTCGTAGTCGCCGGCGCGCGTCCGGTTCGTCGTCCCCACCTCACGCAGGCGCGCGCCGCCCTGCTGGATGACGTCGGGAACGCGGAACGAGCCGCCGATCTCGACCAGCTCGCCGCGCGAGACGATGACTTCGCGCCCGCCGGCGACGGCGGCCAGCAGCAACAGCGTGCCGGCGGCGTTGTTGTTCGTGAGCACGGCGGCCTCGCAGCCGAAGAGCGTGCGGCAAAGCTCCGTAAGGTGCTCGTCGCGGCGGCCGCGCGATCCTTCCTCGAGATCGAATTCGAGGTTCGAGTAGCCGGCCGTGATGGCGGCGGCGCGCGACCAGATCGCCGGGTCGATGGGCGAACGGCCGAGGTTCGTGTGGATGATGACGCCGGAGCCGTTGATCACACGGCGCAGCGTCGAGGCGGTCGAGGCGGCCACCTGCTTGCGGACATCGCCGGCCGCGGCGGTCTCCTCGAAGGTCTCACGCGTGCTGCGAAGCGCTTCCAGATGAACGGCCACCGCCTCCTTCACGCGGTCGCGCCCGAATTCGTCGATGAGCCCGGCGAACGCGCCGCTGGAGAGAATCCGCTCGACGGAGGGGATACTTCGGAGCGCGGAATCTCCCGGCACGGGCGCCGATTTAGCCATGGAGGGGTATTGTAGTGGCGGGGGTCGGGAGTCGGGAGTCGGGAGTCGGAGAAGAAGCTCGCCGGTAGTTGGCCTTTCTCCGACCCCCGGCTCCCGACTCCCGGCTCCCGAAAGTTCACCAGTGATCAAACAAGACGACGAGCTCGACAAGCTCGAAGAAGACATCCGCAAGCTGAAGAACAAGTACGACCAGTTCTTCGCCGGGATCCAGAAGTTCCCGCCGATGCACGAGCGGCGGGTGCTCGAGGTCTACATCCACGAGCTGGGGAAGCAGAAGATCCGGGACAACACCCGCCGCTTTCGCTACTCGCAGCTCCTGACGCGCTACAACCAGCTTCGCGAGCTGTGGGGCCGCAGGATGCGGGAACGGGAGGAGGGCCCTCTCGATTTCCGGCGCCGCTCGGCGTTATTGAACGCGCCCTCCGAACCGCCGGCACCGAAACCGGCGCCAATCCAGGAGCCGCGCGTAACGTTGCCGAAGGCCGATCCGTATGTAAGGGTGGCGACCGGCGCGAACGGCGACGAGATCCAACGGCTTTACGGTGACATCGAAAAGGAGCACCTCCGGCTCGGCAAACTGCCGGACATCACCATCGAGCAGTTCCGAACGATGGTGCAGAAGCAGAGCGAATTCGTACGTGAGAAATATCATGTCGCCGTCGTCGCCTTCCGGGTGGACGTCGTCGACGGCAAAGTGAAATTGAAAGCGAAACCGATTCAGGAATGATGATGAAACGACTCCTACTCATAGCCGCATCGCTGGCGCTGGCCGCCTGCGCAACCACCAGACACCACGATCAGAATCCGTACGAACATCCGTTCTATCAGCGCTATCTGAACACCGGCTCACCGCTGGATATGCAGATCAGCAGCACGATGAACGATCTGCAGGCCAACCCGCGCTCGGCCGCTCTGCACAACAGGATGGGACAACTTCTCCTCCAGAAGGGCTTTCCGAAGGATGCGGAGACGGAGTTCGAGCGCGCGGTGAACGCCGACGGGCACTTCTACCCGGCCTGGTACAACCTCGGACTGGTGCGCATGTCGCGCGGCGACTTGATCGGCGCGCATTTCGCCTTCTCCCGGACCGTTCACTACAAGCCCGGCCATTCGGCGGCGCTTTTCCAGCTCGGTCTGATGGAGGAGAAGCGCAACCATCAGCGCGCGGCCATCGACTACTACGCGAAGGCATTCCTGATCAATCACTCGCTGCTCGACGTACGCGTCAATCCGCGCATCCTCGACAGCAAGCTGGTCGACATCGCCCTGCTGAAGGCGTATCCAAACGAGCACGCCCGCCAGAGCATGTCCATCCAGCCGGCACCTCCGGGCTACATCCAGCAGGGTCTCGAAGCTCCGTCGACGCAGCCCTCGGCAGAGCAGATCGTGACCCCGTCGCTCCCACTGACAGATCCATCGCAACAGGCACCGCCGCCAACGCCGGGGATGCCTCTGCAACCGGCGCCGCAGCCGGCGAAACCGCCGTTGTAACTGCGCCTTCGGCGCGTTGTCTGCGGCTTTGCCGCGTTGTCTGCGCTGGCGCGCGTTGTCTGCGCGCGGCGCGTGGCCGGTATTCTGCAGGCAGCGGTACTGCGTGTACGCGGTCGGAGATAGTCGGCATTCTCACACGTTCACTTGAATTGTTCCCTCGAGAGCCTAGCCACTCCCTTCGTCGAGAGTCCTTCTCCCCCCGCGGTTTCTTGCGGGGGGAGAAGGACTCTCGACGAGGTACAGGGTGCCGACGATTCCATTGAAAGTGTGAGAAATGCGGGATAGCCGAATTGACGGTTACCCCGACAACCGACAACGCGCGCCAGCGCAGACAACGCGCGGCAAAGCCGCAGACAACGCGCGAAGCGCAGCTAAACTACCGCCATGCCTCTCCCACGTGGCGCGCGCCTCGGGCCGTACGAGATCGGAGAGATGATCGGCCGCGGCGGGATGGGCGAGGTCTATCGCGCGACCGATACCCGCCTCGGACGCGAGGTGGCCGTCAAGGTCCTTTCCCCGCATCTCGCCGATGACCCGGCCTCGCTGGCTCGCTTCCGGCGCGAGGCGCGCGCCGTCGCCGCGCTGTCGCACACCAACATCGTGGCCGTCTTCGACGTCGGCAGCGAAGGCGGCACGCAGTTCGTCGTCACCGAGCTTCTCGAAGGGGAAACCCTGCGCGCCAGACTCGGAGCGTCGCCGATGCCCGCCGGCGAAACGCTGCGGATCGCCACTGCCATCGCTGACGGTCTGGCCGAGGCGCACGTGAAAGGCATCATCCACCGCGATCTGAAACCGGAGAACGTCTTTCTGACGGCGGCCGGCGCCGTAAAGATCCTCGACTTCGGGCTGGCCAGCATGCTGCCCAACGCCGGCGCGCCGTTCGATTCGGTCGTGCAAACCGCCGCCCTGACCGAGCCGGGACTGCTCATGGGAACGATCGGCTACACGTCGCCGGAGCAACTGGCCGCAAAGCCGCTCACGCCGGCCACCGATGTCTTCTCGTTCGGCTGCGTCCTCTTCGAGATGCTCCAGGGACAGATGCCGTTCAAGCGCGACAGCAACATGGAGGTCATCGCCTCCGTGATGCGCGATGAGCCGTTCAGCCGCGATGACGCGAAACAGTTGCCGCCGGCGATGCGGAGCGTCGTCGAGCGCTGTCTCGAAAAACAGCCGGCCGCGCGGTTCCAGAATGGCGCCGAGGTGGCGAAGGCGCTGCGGGAGCTGCCCGAAGACGGATCGTCGCTGCCCACCTCTTCTCTGGATCCCACGCTGTTGCGATGGCGCGCAAAGCGCCACTTCCTCGGCTGGTTCATCATCGCGATCTCGTTGCTGCTCGTCGTCCTAATCCTCGTCAGAAATCGATATGAAGTCGTCGACGACGGCTACGATCTCCGCGCCTCGGATATCACCGGCGACAAAGAAACGCGCCGCCTGACGGCGCTGGCGCTGCACGCCGACAGCGCCGGCGACCGCTCGGAAGCGATCCAACTGCTGAGCGAGGCGGCCCGGCGCGCGCCCGATTCGCCGCTGCCGGCGGCATTCCTGGCGTCATTCACCCGCTACAACGGCGACCGGAAGGGGGGCGAGCGATGGTCGGCCGAGACCAGGCGCCGCATGGCCAAGGCGACGTCGCCCTATGAGGCGCTGCTCTGCCGCTACCTCCTGCCCGAGAACGAAGGGAGGATGGAGATGGGCCTCTCGACGTCGCTCCTGGACTTACGTCCCCGCGCCTGGAGACTGCGGCTGGGGCTCGCGCATCTTCACCTGAGCCGCCGCGAGACGAAGGCCGCCCTTGCGCAGTTGATGCAGATCGACGTCGGCGCCCCCGACGACCGCCGCCTGGCCATCGTTCTGGCCGACCGCGCCTCGCTCGGCGACGTGGCGGGCGCCACGCGCGACCTCGCTCGCAGCAAGCTGACCACCCGCCTCGCGCTGCTCGCCTACACGCAGGCGCGCATCGCCTGGAGCAGCGGCAAGGCAGCCGAGGCCGCGCGCCTGTACGACAGCGCCTCAGAGAACGCCACGATCGATAACCTCCTGCCGGTCGCTATCGAATCGCGCGTGCTCGCCGGCGTGGCGCGCGTCGGCATGAACGATCTCGAGCAAGCCCAGTCAGCGTTCGATCTGGCGGCGGTAAAAGCACACGACGCCGGCCTTGGCGAGAGCGAGCTCGAATCCGACGCCTTCGCCGCCTGGGTGGCTGGCCGCCGAGGAGATGCGGAGGGGCTTGCGCGACGGCTCCGGCTCGCCGCGGCGCTCGCCGAACCCGGTACGACCGACTACGGCGCCCTTCGCCTGTTTGCCGCGCGCGAGCATCTCAACGTCCTCGGGACGACGGCATCCCCTCCAACTGATGAGGAGAGTCCTGCGGTGGTGACGCTGATCAAAGCACGCGACGCCTGGTCGCAGAACGATCCGGCAACAGCGTCGCGTCTGTTGCAGCAATCACGTTCCGAGGGGATCGACGCCACCTGGTTCAGCGAGGAAGCCGCCCTCCTCGCCTACGACCTCGGCGGACCGACCCGCGCGTTTCGCGCCGATCCGCCGTATCCAAACCGGCTGCGGTTCATCGCCATCTGGGAATTGGGAAACCCCCGGATGGGAATCGCTGGTCTGAACCGGTAAGGTGATGAAACGAAGCGGAGTGTGCTTCGCCTTGATGCGAGTGGAGTCCAGGAGTCCGCTAGTCGACTCCACGACCTCACCAGGTGGCCTCCAAGAATCCACTAGTGGACTCCAAAACATCACCAGGTGGCCTCCACGAGTCCACTAGTAGACGCTAAAACATCACTAGGTGGCCGCCACGAGGTCACTAGGTGGCCTCCAGGAGGTCACTAAGTGGACTCCAGAGGTCACTAGGTGGACTCCAAAACATCACTAGGTGGCGTCCAGACCTTTACTAGGTGGCCCCCGCGAGTCCACTAGTGGACTCCAAAACATCACTAGGTGGACTCCACGAGTCCACTAGTGCACTCTAAAACATCACTAGGTGGCCTCCAGACCTGACTAGGTGGCCTCCACGAGTCCGCTAGCGCAGTCTGGAAGTTCGGTGTCGATTCGATACCGCCACCTCATCTCACGACGTATGAAGTCCAGTTGCAGCCGGACAACCTTCGGTTCCGCGTAGGAGAGCGGGCGTCTCGCCTGCTCTCCCACCGTCGAGCTGTATTACACTCCATCGATCGATCGGACAACAGGACACCCAACATGGCTCGAACGAAAGTATCCCCCAAGTATCAGGTAGTGATCCCGAAGGAAATCCGCGAACGCCACGGTCTGAAGCCCGGCCAGGAGATGCAGGTGATCAGCAGAGGCGGCACGATCACGCTCGTTCCTGACCGCCCGCTCTCTGCATTCCGCGGCATTTTGCGCGGGATGCCCACAACCGGATACCGGGAAAAGAAAGACCGCACATGATTGTGGTCGACTCTTCGGGTTGGTTGGAGTTTCTGACGGCATTTCTCACACGCCATGCAGCGTATGGGAAGTACGCGCTCGGACATTGGTTGGGACGGACGGCGTGATCGGTGCGGCGAGGCGTTTTGAAGTTACGGGTGATCTCGCGCCGGAGGCGCATCGGATATCAGCCGGTGGCAAGCGCGAAAGCGCGCAGCCACCGGAACTGATGCGTGATCATTTCGGAGCCCCGGAGGGGCAGCGGAGAATCGGAGAATGCAGTACTTGTGGTGAGCTCCGACGCCCCTCCGGGGCTGGAGAAACAGAACCAACCGAGGTCCGGTGGCTGTGCGCTGCGCGCTTGCCACCGGCTGATGTCCGGTGCGCCTCCGGCGCTGAATCCTCCGCATATGCCGGCCTTCTTCAGAGCTTCGGGGCGCTGAATCTCACGATCTCTCGACATTTGAAGGTAACAAGGTAACTGCCGGAAGCGGAAGCTTGCCGAGCTGATACTTGATCGTTGCTTCCCAAAGCGAAACAACGCTCAGCTAGGCGGCCTCCGAGTCCTCGACCGCCCGGCGGATGTGGGGGGAGACGCGCTCGTCGCCAGTGATGTACCACAGGAAGATGTGCGTATCGGAGCGGCAGTCTCATTGCTCGAAATCTCGAAGGACGTCCTCCGGCAATGGGTCATCAAAGTCATCGGGCACAACGAAGGAACCTGCCACGAGCCCGAAAGGTCTTGGCCGGCGCACGGCTTCGATCGGGCGGATCTCCGCGACGGGCCGGTCCTTGTCGGTGACGACAAGTGTTTCACCCTCGATCACACGATGAAGAAATCCTTCCGGATCCCGCTTCACTTCTTCCACGCTGACGTTCATGACCGAGCGAGTTTAGCAAACATCTGTCGCTCACCAGCCGCCGCCCGCACGAATGCGGCGAGAATTGGACCAGCCTTTTTACGCGTACAGGAGACGGCCGCGAGGTTCGGGAACCGTTCTTCCGAGCTGCTGCGCTGTTTCGATCCACTCCTCGATGACAACCCGGACATTCGCGAGCGCCGTCTCGTACGTAGGACCATCGGCGGCACACCCCGGAAGCTCGGGAACCTCGGCGATAAACGCCTCGTCCTCCGCACTCCAGTAGATGATGACTTCGTATCGCGGATCAGATTGCATCGTCCTCACCTGCCAACCGGTAGCGTATAACTACTTGCCGCGCCTGCTTCACCGATCTCCTGAAGCAGATCGAGCAGCAGCGATCGCCCCGGACACCTCAGAACTCGAGTGTGAATTGGTTCCGCGGGCCCGCGTAGGTCAACGTGGCGAGCCGTAGAATGTCACGACCGATTAGACACTGGTACGGCACTCCTCCCATCCGCGCCTCGATCGCGAAGACATTCTCGACGACGAAGTCTTCTGAGAAGTACACGTTGACGTGATACCGATTGCAGGTCAGCGCCGCGGTCGTCGAGGGAGTAACGATCGAGGCGACGCCGACCGGCTTGATGCCGAGGCGCGATACGACATCCGGATTCAGGACAGTGGAATGCGCACCGGTGTCGATCACCGCCGTGACAAGCTGTGGCGATGCAACGCGGACACCGAGGGGCGTGAGCGCGTTGATCAGCTCACGTGATGGCCCCACCGAAATCTGAAGACCGGGACCAGAGGCGAGCAGATCGGCAACGGTACTGGTGAATGTCGGCAATCACATCCCCAGATTGAACGACGTGAAGTTCAAAGGCACGTCCGCCTCGACGATGTGCTTCACGAGGAATGCTTCGTTCCCAAACCGGCGGTACCCCTCTCGAATGGCCTCCGCTTCGCTCCCGAACGTGTCGACGAGATCCCTGCCCTTCACGAGCGCGTACTTACCCGGAGCGCGATCGAGAAGGCTCAACCTCAGTCGTTCGAACACATCGAGCTCAGTCTGCAGTGTGATGGTTCCGGATGTGGTCATGATCGCTCTCCGACGAGGTCCGTTGATCGTGAGTCGAATGATAGCAGTCGAGCCGCCGCGGAGCGGCGGCCCCGATAAATTCTGCACAAAACACAGATCCCACTCTCCAGTCCGACCTATTAGCGTAGACGGTTGGGCTTGGTCCACATCTCGTGTGAGACCTTCGGATGTGACCCGAACTGTCACTTCTTAGATTCGTACGTTCGCAGAGCTGTGTATGTTTTTTGCCGCGACGGATCATCGGCGAATTCTCCGACCACACTCGAAAGCGTTTCGTTGAGGTCCGCCAAACGGCGATCAATACTCTCAAGAGCCTTCACGAGGCGCTTGCCGACCAGAAACATCGACTGCTCGTTCGGATAATTCACGTTGTCGAGTTCGTCTTGTGCCATTGCTATGCTCCTTTCGCCATTGTAAGCGACATGTTGGTATATGAGCGGTTGTGTGCGGCTCCATGGCGGGTGCTGCGCCGAGTTAGGTTGCTGGTGCGGCATTCGCCTTTCGAGCACCGTTGATGAGGGACTCAATGACTTCTTCGACGGTTGAGTTGACGCTATCCTTCGGTGACCCAGGCGGCGCCACCAGCTTCTTCAACTTAGGGTCATAGCTCATCGTCGCCCGATCTACCCCGACCGCTCTCCAGATAATCACTTGAATGTTTCGATCGGGCGCGAGAGGTGAAACAACCTTGGCCGTCAGCAGCACCTCGACCGCATATTCCGCACCACCGCCGCCTGTGCTCTTGCCAGTAACGATGACTTCGACCTCAGGGAGATCGTCATTGGTCGATCCCAGCAATTTGGCCGTTTCGAGCTTTGATCGGACCAACCGCTGTACGTGCTGCGCCTCGACTTGAAGTACTTCGGCGCCCTGAAGGTTCAGGGTCACGTGTACGTTGGGAGACACAGCCTTGAGTCCTGCGAGGTTGGCCCACGGTGTAGTTCCGTCGGCGGCCGCGCTAGTCGCGAGTAACAACACTACTAACGCAAACCGCCTCATCCTTAACCTCCGGGCGTCTAGCTCCTACCTGATCCGCGCTGCGTACAACTCCAGTTCTATCACGGCTTAGCGATTCTATCTTGGCAGAGTGCCTGACGATGCTCAGAGGTGGGTAGCGCGAGGATCGCAGCGGCGCAAGTCGTGTAGCACTCACCGTGCAAAGGTCAAACATGCGCTTTTCCGGCGTCAGCGATCACATCGCCACCCGTCTATCGCCTCGAATGAATATCATGTGCGCCGCATGTCTCACCGTGAAGAAGCACCACCCGAAGTCCCCGAATCTGAGCTGATCCGCGTCCGCCGCGAGAAGCTCGACCGCATCGTCGCCCTCGGCTTCGATGCCTTTCCGACCAAGGCTGACGTCGATACGACCATCGCCGAGGTCGTGAAAACCTACGGCGAGAAGACGGCGGCGGAGTTGGAAGCCGCGCACGTCACCGTCAAGATCGCCGGGCGCATCATGACGATCCGCGAGTTCGGGAAGGCGGCGTTCCTCGTCCTCTCCGAGAAGACGGCGCGGATTCAGGTCTACTGCCGGATGGACACGCTGCCGGAGAGGGAGTGGGCGCTCTTCAAGAACCTCGATGCCGGCGACTGGGTGGAGGTGGGGGGGACGCTGTTCCGGACCAAGACCAACGAGCTGTCGGTCAAGGCGGCGCACCTCGGGTTTCTGGTCAAGGCGCTGCGGCCGTTGCCGAGCAAGTGGCATGGGCTGACCGACGTCGAGCAGCGCTACCGGCAGAGGTACGTCGATCTCATCGTAAATAATGAAGTCAAAGCCACATTCGAGACGCGGGCGAAAATCGTCCGCTACATCCGCAACTACTTCGACGGGAACAGCTTCATCGAAGTTGAGACGCCGATGATGCAGCCCATCGCCAGCGGCGCGGCGGCGCGGCCCTTCCAGACGCACCACAACGCCCTCGATATCGACCTTTATCTGCGCATCGCCCCGGAGCTCTACCTCAAGCGGCTCATCGTCGGCGGGCTCTCGCGCGTCTACGAGATCAACCGCAACTTTCGCAACGAGGGGATCTCCACGCAGCACAACCCCGAGTTCACCATGCTGGAGTTCTACGAGGCCTACGCCGACTACAACGACCTCATCGCGCGCACCGAGGAACTGCTCAGCGGGCTGGCGCATGAGGTGTGCGTCGCCGAGAAGATCCAGTTCCGCGGAAACGAGATCAGTTTCGCCCGGCCGTTCGCGCGGTTCACGATGAAGGAAGCGATCGCGCACTTCGGAGCGATCAATGAACACACTCTCGATGACCGCGGCGCGCTGGAGCGGTTCCTCCTCGAGCGCAGCAGCCGCGACGAAGCCGACATCGCGGCGATGAACGGGGGCAGGCTGATCGCCGAGCTGTTCGAGCTCGTCGCCGAACAGCACCTCATCAACCCCACCTTCATCACCGATTTCCCCACCGAGGTCTCGCCGCTGTCGAAACAGAGGAAGGATGATCCGGACTTCGTCGAGCGCTTCGAGCTCTACATCGGCGGGATGGAAGTGGCCAACGCCTTCTCCGAGCTCAACGACGCCGACGAGCAGGACCGCCGCTTCCGCCAGCAGCTCGGCGAGCGCGAGCGCGGCGACGACGAAGCGATGCAGATGGACCAAGACTACGTGAACGCCCTCGAGTACGGCATGCCCCCGACCGCCGGCGAAGGCATCGGCATCGACCGGCTGACGATGATCCTCACGGACTCGCCGTCGATCCGGGATGTGATCTTGTTCCCGCTGATGCGTCCTATACGGGAGTAGGGGGTCGGGAGTCGGAGAGCCAGTAGACAGTCATCTCCGACCCCCGACTCCCGACCCCCGACACCCTTCTCCCCATGATCGAAACCCGCATCGCCCGCCGCTATCTCTGGTCCGCCCGCAAGCGGGCGCATACGGCGTTTCTCTCATCGATCTCGATGCTGGGACTGGCCGTCGGCGTGGCCACGCTGCTCGTTTCGCTGGCGTTGATGGCGGGGCTGCAGGGGCAGATCAAGAAGCGGCTGATGGCATCGAGCCCGCAGCTTCTCATCGAGCCGGCCGGCGCGGCGACGATCGCCGACGCCGATGCCATTGCCGCCGCCGGCCTCCGGCTCGGCATGCACGACGTCCATCCCCTGGTCAGCGGCATCGGCTGGGGGGCCAACGACCGGGAGCGGCGCGGACGGCCGATGCGCCTCCGCTCCGGCAAGGCGCGGGAGCTCGAATCGAATACCGACATCGCCGTGACGCGCGACTTCGCCGCCGCGCTGTCGCTCGACACCGGCGAGACCGTGACCGTGGTGGCGCCGCGCACGCGGCTCACACCGTTCGGCCCGATGCCGGTCTGGCGGAAGTACCGCATCGCCCGCCTGCTGCCATTCATCGCGAATGAACGGTCGTCCGACGATTCGCTGCCCGCGGACGGCGTCCTCAACCTCGGCGAAACGGAAAGCCTCTTCGGCACCGGCGGCAAGCCGACCTCGATCGAAATGTACGGCCAGGAAGAGCGCGCCCAGGAGATTCAGGGGCAGCTCGCGAAACAGTTTCCGGGCGTGCAGGTGAAGACGTGGAAAGAGATCAACCGGCCCCTCTTCCTTGCGCTGCGCCTGGAAAAGATCGTGATGTTCGTGACCATCTCGCTCATCATCTTCGTGGCGGCTCTGAACCTGATCTCATCCCTCTCCATGCTGATCCTCGAAAAGCGCCCCTCGGTCGGCGTGCTCCGGACGCTCGGAGCCACGGAGCGGACCATCCTGACGATCTTCCTGGAGGTCGGCCTCCTGATCGGTCTCTCCGGCACGCTCCTCGGCAATGTCTTCGGCCTCAGCGTCTCGTGGCTCGTCAATCACTACCACCTCATTCCCCTGCCCGCCGGGATCTACCCGATCCCCTATCTCCCGCTGACGATCGATCCGACCGACGTCCTCGGCGTGAACGCCGTGGCCGTCATCCTGTCGATCATCGCCACCTGGTATCCGGCGCGGATGGCCTCGCGTCTCGATCCCATCGCCGCCATTCGGGAGGAAGCATGAGACGCGCAACGTTCGCCGCGGTCGTCTTCCTCTTCGCCGCCTCGTGCGCGAACATCGTCCATCACGATCTGACGCTGACGTTCGACGACACCGGCGAGCACGTCACCGTCGCCGCGGCGACGTCGATTCCGACGACCAAGGATTCGCGCGACCGCGGGCGCGACGACCGGCTGCGCGACGACATCCTGGCCGGCCGCGACGAGTGGGGCCTTCGCTTTGCCAATGCCAACCCGGAGTCGTACCGGGTCATGCTCGACCGCACTCACGGTGAGCTGCTCCGCGCCGAGCGGATCGCCCGCATCGACAGCGGCGACCTGCAGAAAATCTTCTTCGACGTCGCCGTCTCTGCTGTAGTCACGCGCGGCGACGGCTGGGCGGAGCTGGCCATCTATCCCGGCACGTCGACCCGTGCCACGCGGCCGCAGCGCGACGACGCGGAGAAAAAGCTGCGCGCCTACTCCGAGCGCGCCATCCGCTACTTCGATGCCGTGCGCACGATGTATGAATACATGAACGAGCGCCCGTTGCGCGCGGCGGAGCTTTTCAGCGCGCTCTTCCGGGATACCGATGACCTGCGGCCGTCGTTCCTCACCGAGGAAGAGCGCGATCTCGTCGCTGCCGTCCGGCGAGGCGTCGACGGCCTCACGGAGAATGACGACACCGAGCAGCTCGAGGCAGAAGCGGATCTCGTCTACAACCCGCTTCCGGCGCGGATCGTCGTCCGCGTCCCCGGCGAGCCGCTGCTCGTCGAAGGATTCGCGCGCGGCAAAGAGGGTGAGCTCGTGGCCGAGCCTCCCTCTCTGATCGAAGCGATCGCGGCACTCGAAGGACGATGGGTGACTCCCGATCCCCTCGCTTTCTCCATCCGCCCGGGCGGCGGCGGCGATTCCGATAAAGAGGCCGCCCTGATCGCTGCCATGCCTCGCCACGCCACGGCCGTCGTCGGGCCGATCGAGGTTGGTGATGCTTTGATCCAGAAGCTGCGGCCCGCGCCAAGGTATCGAGTGCGATGGATTACGAAGACGAGCGGATGATTTGACTTACGCACAGACAAGGACTTGTCTGTGCTCTTATGCCGGCGAAGCCGGCTTGAGATCGTAGCCCCCGGTTTCAACCGGGGGTCTTCGAGGTCGCCCCCAAATTGCAAGCCCGCTTTAGCGGGCGACAGATTCCGAGGTGGCATTCCGCCGGGACGTCTGCATGGATCGCGCACCATGGCTCCAGCTACAGCAACCTCTTGACCCATATCGTCTATCGAACGGCAGAAGGCACATCACCTGACCTTTCAGCTCTGTCGCCCGCTGAAGCGGGCTCGCAATTTTGGGATCGCCAAGAACCCCCGGTTGAAGCCGGGGGCTACGATCTCAAGCCGGCTTCGCCGGCATACCGACCAGGACGTCCAGAGAGCACAGACAAGAACTTGTCTGTGCTCTTGAAAAACTACAGCTCCTTCATCATCACTACAGCCGACTCCCCATCCGGGTAATACCCCTTACGGATGTACTCGGCCTCGAAGCCGAGAAACGTGTAGAACCGCTGGGCCTCGTCATTGGATTGGCGTACCTCGAGAGAGATCGACGTCACTCCCTGCTCGATGGCGAAGCCGGTGCAGCGTTGCATCAGCGCCAGAGCGACGCCCTGCCGGCGCGCGCCCGCATCGACGGCAATCTTGTTGACGTGCATCTCATCGGCGAACCACATGGCGAAGAGGTAGCCGATGATGACGCCGCCGCGGCGGGCCACGAGGTTGTAGCGGCCGTCGTTCGCGATCTCGCTCTCGAAGAACTCTTTGCGCCACGGCGAGGGAAAGCAGCGCTGTTCGAGGGCGTAGACGGCGCGGATGTCGGCGGCGACCGCGCGTTCGATGATGACCAAGTCCATCATCCTTGCTTCTGCTGCTGCAATTTCACCTCGGCCTCGGCGAGGCGGACATAGATCGGCGTGACGTCGCGATAGCGCTCGCCGTCGCCGCGAGCCACGATGGCGCGGGCCCGCCGCGCACAGGCCAGGGCCACATTTTCACGCTGCATGACCTCGGATACCCGCATGACAGCGACGAGCGAATCGACCTCATCGCGCTTCGCCAGGTGCGGAGCGACGATCTCGCGGCCGTCCTCGAAAAGGGAAACGTACGACTCGCCGCGGCCGGCATCGTCGACGATGGCGGCGCGTCCAGAACCGGGAGCGATGGCCTCGTGCGTCGACATCGCGCAAACGGGCTTGCCAAGGGCCATGGCAAGACCCTGCATCGTGGCCAGTCCGATACGGACGCCGGTGAATGAGCCCGGCCCCCGAGTGACGGCAACCAGGTCGATCGATGCGCGATCGATGGCGCCCTCGGTCAACAGCCAGTCGATGGCCGGCAGAAGCTTTTCGTTGCGCGACGACTTTCCCTCCATCGCAATCGCGCCGAGGAGCGCGTCATCGAGCACCAGAGCGACGGAAAGGATTGGGAGGGAAGCGTCGGCTGCGAGGATGAGCATGGTTGCGGGGGCCGGGTGTCGGGAGTCGGGTGTCGTAGTGAACCGACATCGCCGCTCTCAGGCTCCGACCTCCGACTCGCGACTCCCGACCCCCGTCCCCGCGATCTCTGTCAGCTCGATGCCGATCTGCTTCGCGATCTCGGTCGAGCGGTCGTCGCGGTAGAACTCGCTGTAGTAGATGCGGCGGATGCCGCAGTTCGCGATCAGCTTGAAACAGTTCCAGCATGGTGAAGCGGTTGTGTACATCTCCCCGCCGTCGATGGCCACACCGTTCTTTGCCGCCTGCAGAATGGCGTTGGCCTCGGCATGAACGGTCGTAATGCAATGGCCGTCCTCCATCACACAACCGGAGTCTTCGCAGTGCGGCAGTCCGCGCAGCGATCCGTTGTACCCGGTCGACAGCACCGTGCGGTCGCGCACGATGACAGCCCCAACGTGTTTGCGCGGACAGGTCGAGCGCGTAGCCGCCTGATGCGCGATGCCCATGAAGTATTCGTTCCAACCGGCTCGCATGGAGGGATTGTAAGGGGTTGCGCGGTCTCGCGGTTGCGCGGGACCGCGAGACCGCACGGCAACCGCGCACGAAACCTGCAAGCGCCGGAGCATGGTCCCCAGGGCAAAGGTCTTGATCGTAGAAGACGACTCTGACGTCCGGAGGCTGTACGCCATCGGCTTGAATCAGCACGGTTTCGAAGTAAAGCTTGCCGCGAACGGCGCCGAGGCCGTCGAACGGATCCACGCCGAAAAGCCGGACATCGTCCTCCTCGACTGGCTCATGCCACTGATGGACGGCGGCGAAGTGCTCAGCAAGCTCAGCGAAAACGGCAACCGAAGCGTGCCCGTCATCGTCATCAGCGGACAACCAGCCCCCGAGAAGCTCGATCCGCGCATCCGTAGGTGGCTGGTAAAACCGGTGACGATTGAACAACTGGTGGCGGAGGTTGCGGGGGTTGCTGGGGGCTGATCCCCAAACAGCCCACTCCGCCAATCAGCTACAATCCGCCAACCCATGGCCAAGCTCTTTTTCGTCGGGCTCGACGGTACAGAGAAGAGTTATCGATTGCAGACGCACCGACCATTCACGGTCGGGCGCGACCCCGGCAACGACATCATCCTCCGCGATCCGAAAGTCTCCCGGCATCACGCCGAGATCATTTTCGAGCGCGGCTTCTTCGTCGTCCACGATCTGACCAGCGCCAACGGCACCTACGTCAACGGCAAGCGCGTACGCGTTGCGCCGCTGACCCATTCCGCCAAGGTGCGTATGGGGAACACCCACGGACGATTCTCCGAGGAGTTGCCGACGGAGAATGACGACATGGCGGCAGCCGAGCCCTTCGAACAGCCGCTTCCGATTCCTTCCGGCGCACAGGACTTCGGTTCCGCGCTTGATGTAATGGCCACTTCGCAACACGACCGATTCAACCTTTCGACCCAGCCACACCAACAGATCGAACCGGAAGAGCTAAAAAAAAAAGCGGAGTAGCGGACGGCGATCCGGCGGCGGTAATCGATTCTCCCACCGAGCCAATACCCGACCTGCCACCGCCCCCTCGGCCGAATCCTGCTCCCTTTCCTCTTCCCGCTCCCACCCCCTCTCCTCCGCCCGCCCCTCCGACCGCCCTCGAGCGCTCCCGGTTCCAGTTCATGACCGGAGTCCCGGCCGGCGAGACGGCCTACATCCGCGGTGAAGACGGCAACGCCGTCCTGTCGTACCGCAGCTTCGCCAGCGCGGTCGGCATCATCGCGGCGCTGCTCTCGGCCGTGGTGCTCGCAGCCGGCGTGATGGGAATGCTCTTTCTCCTGATCATGGAGCAACGCCCATTGCCGGCCATCGCGGCACTGATGCTCAGTGCCGTCTTCGCGGCCTTGATCGTCATGCTCATCCCCGCGACGAATGTGACAATCTCCGATGCCGGCGCGCCCGTGATTACGATCGTGCAGCAGCCGGGGCTCAGCTTTCCGAGCGTTACCTATGTCGTGTCGACGCCGGAGAGCAACCCGGTAGCCCGCATCACCAGCTCGTTCCTCTCCCGCCTCGGCCGGAACCGCTGGTCGCTCGACAGCGCGGACGATTTCCTGGCCAGAGGTGAGGCCGTCGAGGAATCATTCGGCCGCGCGCTCGTGCGCAAGGCCTTCGGCACGTTCGCTCCCGCCTATCAGTCGAACATCCGCATCACCTGGATGGGCGAAGAAGCGGGATGGATCATCCGCCGTCCGGGCGCCGACGGCCACGCGGATGTGCTCGACCTCAATCCCGCGACGACGCTCGACCGCCGTGTCGCCGTCGCTCTGGCGGTGCTGGTGTTGGGGAGCGAGCCGTAGAGGGGTCCATCCTGTTCTATTGTCGCGGCACCACCGGAGATCCTGCGTCTTCGCGCAGGATGGACAGCTTCCCGATCTCGATCCCCGTGTAGTAGTGCATCAGAATCTGTTGCGCTGTCCACCCTCGGGTGGCCATTCCGTACGCGCCCACCTGACAGAAACCGACGCCGTGGCCCCAACCCTTGCCGTAGAAGGTGTAGCGGTCCATGCCGTCCGCATCCTGCGTCTTTTCATAAACGAAGAGGTTGTCCGGCACGTTGAGCGACCAGCGCACGGGCAGACCGCGCAAAACGAAGGTGCGGCCCCCTTCGGCGGTCACCTCCAGCTCGGCGATGCGCTGCGAGGCATCGATCGTCAGCGGACGGATACCCTGGAGCTGGCGGATCGGATTGCGTTTGTTGATGGAGACGACGAGATCGTCGGCCCGGAAGCTGCGCGTCCAGCTCGCAAAGCTGGAGCTGCGATCGAACGATGCGCCGTCGAGGTAGGCGTTGATGACCATCGCCACCGGCGTCCGCCCGCTTTCCGACGTAATCGTGGCGCGGTCGCCGATCGTCACCGGGGCGCTGCGGTACTCCTGATACCGATCGTTGATCTTGCGGAAGACAGGCGTGTTCACCGGCAGGGTGAAGCGCGTCGGCTTCCCGTCGATCTTCAGCGTCACCTCGCGGCCGGCGATTGTCAGGATCTTCCCGGTGGCGTCGCTGATCACGCCGTGTTTGCGAATCCAGAAGCCGAGCAGACCGTAAAGTTCCTCGCGCGGCATGGCCGCGTTCATATCGACGCGATCGATCCCCTCGGCGGGAAGAAATCCGAACTTGATGAGGAACGCCGCGGCGCGATACGGCGTCGTCTCCTTCGCCGCAGATTGCGGGAAGTAATAGCTGCGGTCCTCCGGCATCGTCACCACCGCCGAGTAGCGATCGAAATCCAACGCCGCCGCGAGATAGGTCAGCACGTCGCCTCGCCGCGATGAGACCGGCGCGATGGTGCTGCGCGGATCGAAATGCAGCTTCTGCATCGCCGCGGTTACCGCTTGCGACACCTCGCGCGCGCTCCACGCCGTGCCGGCGTCGGGCAAACCGGCCATCGCGGCGAAAAGCCGGGCGTTGACCTGCTGCTCGGTAAGCAGGCCGCTGTCGGCGCGGCCGGGAATCGTCAGCACCTCGTCCTCGACGCAACGGACGCGCTTCAGATACGGCTCGCTGCGTCCGGGAAACATCGTCCCGACATCCGAGGTCTCGCCGCCGCATGTGGCCGTGTAGAGCGCATCGATCGGCTTGCCGTTGTAGGTGGCCACGAGTCCGGCCGTCTCGCGCACGGCGCGGTCGGTCAGTGCCTCCTCGCGCATTACGCCGTCGTACGCCTGACAGGCCGGGCCGGCGCAGATGTCGTAGCCCTCGCGCCGGAACTGCCCGAGGTTTCGGACAGCGTAGGTGCGGGCAGCGATGGCCTGCGCTTTCAACGCCTCCAGCTCGTCGTAGATTCTGGGACCCATTTCGGCGGGCACAACCCCGCGAAGGTAGTCCTCCATGTTCAGCTCATTGATGACGTTGTAAGTACCCCGCGCGTTGATGAAGACGCGCGCCGCGGTCCGGTACACCTTGTCTCCGATCGTGAGCGTGTCGACGCTGACCGGCATGACCAGTACCGACTCGCCGGCGAGCGTCGTGTACTCTCCCTCGTCGTCGACGATCTGATGTTTCTTCTCGAAACTCTGATCCGTGGGCCGCTTGACGATGAGCAGGTTCGCACCGTAGCCGCGCTCTGTGAGCTGATCGCGCAGCGGCTGCGCGTCATTCGACGTCGGAAAATCGCCCACGATGACGTGGTAGGCAGTCCCCGCCGTATCGAACACGGAGTCGACGCGCTGCTGCGTATCCGCCCGCAGCTTTTCTGCGAGCGCGCTCGCGCTGGTGATGTCGGAGATCGTGCTGACCTGCACCGCGTAGTGCGCCGGCGCGTCGGGCACCGGCGCGGTCATGGTGAAGCCGCGTCGGATCATGGCCGAGCCGGCATCGCTGACGACGTAGTACCCGCCGGCAACGCGCGGAAACGTCACCGTGGCCTGATCGCTCACGATCCCGACACGGATACGAGGCTCGGCGATCGTTTTCGCCACCGTCGTAACCGGCGTCATCGCGTTCGCCGAGCGGGCGGGCGGAGGGGGCGGTGTCACGGCGGGCGTCACAACGGGCGGGCGGGCGGGAGGGGTCGGGGGCGCGGAGGCGCACGCGGCGAACACGAAGAGCAACACGGCAACGGCGGTACGTTTCATCGATGGCCGTCCTTGCAAGAAGAGAGACAGCGGGAAGTGGTAACAGAACATTCCTGTTCCGTGAATCAGGTACACTTTACGAACCATGCCTGCCAAGCTTCGAGAGATCCGCACGACCAGACGCGCGGCCAGCGTGACGCGCAAAGAAGTTGCTTCGGCCATTAAATCCGTTATCCGGGATCGCACGACAGGCGGTTTCGATCGCAATGTACCCGGCCGCAAGAAAGTCGCAGGAGCAACCCGCAAGGTAGTTGATGCCGGCGGCAGAGTACGACCATAGCGTCTTCGTCAACTGTCCCTTTGACGAAGAGTACCGGCAGCTTTTTGAGGCTGTCGTGTTCGCGGTCCACGACTGCGGGTACATTGCGCGATGCGCTCTCGAGCTCGACGACGCGAGTGAGGTTCGGATCGACAAGATCATGAGAATCATCGCTGGTTGCAGGTTTGGTCTGCACGATATTTCGCGAACGGAAATCGATTCCGCAACCAGCCTCCCGCGCTTCAACATGCCCCTTGAACTGGGCCTCTTCCTAGGCGCCAAACGATTCGGTCGCGGCGAGCAGAATCTCAAGTCCTGCCTGATTCTTGACGTCGACCAATACCGTTATCAGAAGTTCATCTCAGACATTGCCGGTCAGGACATCGCCGCACATGGAGGAGATACGGGTAGGGCGATCCGCAGGGTACGAGACTGGCTTAGTAACGCAACATCCAAAGCCAGTCGCATCCCAGGTGGAAAAGCCATCGCTGCACGCTACATCCTCTTTCGTCAGGGCCTTCCCGCGTTCTGCGAGAGGCTTCACCTGAGCGTCGATGAGTTGACGTTCAATGAGTACGTTCTTCAAGTCGAGGAATGGCTCAAGGCTACGCGCACCTGACGAGCTAAGCCGGGGTTCTCCGAGGTACACTTCTCGAACCATGAAACCTAAGCTTCGAACGATCATCACGACCAGACGCGCAACCAGCGTACCGCGCAAGGATATTCGTGCTGCCGTAAAGGCGGTCTCGGCTGCTCGGACCCCGGAAATGGAACGGATCATTCGCGGCGAAGCCACCCCGGAAGAAGTCGAACGAGCGCTCGGCAAAATATCCACCCGCCGGTGACGTTCCCTTAGCACCAGACGTTCAGTCGCGCAGAACAAGAGGGTAGCGGCAGCACGAAAACACCAATCTGCGCTCATCTGCGTCATCTGCGGATAAATTCGTCCGCACATGAACTAAAAATTGAGAACCCCCGCCAGCCTCCTGATCCCCTCTCGTATCCGCTCGTCATTCTCTTTCGCGAACGTCAGCCGCATCGTGTTGCGGCCGCTGCCGTCGACGAAGAAGGGTGCTCCGGGAACGTAGGCCACGCCGGCGGAGATGGCCTCCGGGACCAGCGCCGCGGTATCGATGTCGTCGCGCAGCGTTACGAAGGTGAAGAGGCCGCCATCGGCGGGCGTCCATGTGGCGTGATCGTGAAAATGCTCCTCCAGCGCCTCCAGCATCGTCGCCCGTTTCTTGCGATAGAAAGCGCGAACTTTCTCGATCTGGGCCGGCAGCTCGCCGGCGGCTGTGAACTCATCGACGATCGATTGATCGAGCATGCCCGAGCAGAGGTCGGCGGCCTGTTTGGCGATCTCGAGCTTTGACAATAGCTCCGGTGCTGCCACGATCCAGCCGCAGCGCAGGCCCGGAGCGAGAACCTTGCTGAACGATCCGAGGTAGATCACGCGATCGTCGTCGTCGCGCGACTTCATCGCCAGCGTGTCGGCCTCGCGGACGTAGAGCAACTCGCCGTACGGATCGTCCTCGATGACCAGGAAGTCGTACTCGGACGCGATGCGCAGTACCTCGGCCCGGCGCTGCTGCGTCATCAGACGTCCCGATGGATTCTGAAAGTTCGGAATGGTGTACAGCAGCTTCGGTTTCGTCCTCGCCGCGACTTCGGCCAGCGAGTCCGGAACGATGCCGTCGTCATCCTGCGCCACACCGATCAGTTCCGCGCTGCGCGCATGAAACGACGACGTGCCGCCGATGTAGGTCGGCAGCTCGACCAGGACGACGTCGCCGGGATCGAGGAGCGTGTGGGCGATGAGATCGAGCGCCTGTTGCGAGCCGGTCGTCATCAGGACGTCGTCGGGCGTGCAGTCGATGCCGCGTGCGCGGCAGACGGCGGCCACGAAGTCGCAGAGCCGCGTCAGGCCGCGCGTCGGACCGTACTGCAACGCCACCGAGTGTTTCTCGAGGATCACGCGTGCGGCGATCTCGGCAATCCGCTCGGCAGGAAACGTCTCCGGGCTGGGGACGCCGCCGGCGAAGGAGATGATGCTGGGATCGTTGATCAGTTTGGCGAAGGCCCGGATGGCCGAGGGACGGAAATTCCGCGCATCCCGCGAGAGAAATCTCTCCATCAACGCTCCTCGGTCATCGAAACGAAGCACGCCAGCAGGCACGATCCGATCGCCGCGCCGACGATGCGCTGTGCCACGCCGATCACGATCCGCGCCGGCGCAAACATCAATGCCACGGTCGACATCCGGTTCGCGGTGATGCTCATCGGAATCGAGAAAGCCGAGACGACCGAATTGATGGCCATGGAGATGACGAATATGATCGCCGCGATCGCGAGATGACGGCCCAGATCGCCTTTGATGGCACGCCAGCCGGCGGAAAGCGACTCGCGCGCTGGCAACGAGCGGGCCACGCAGATCGTGATCGCCTTCGTACACCAGATCGACGTCGCGATGCCGACCGGGATGAGCACCAGCACCGCCAGCGCCACACCGGAACAGCCGATGACTACCCTTCCGGTCGTGTCGGAGATCGCCAGCATTCCGATGATCGTGAAGAGCAACGGCACCAGGACGAAGATCAGACCGACCGACCAGGCCAGGTTGTAGATCCAGAAAATCCGCCACCATGACGACGCGCCGCCGGCAAGCCAGCGGTCGATGGAGAAGGCACGAAAATCGCCGCCCTTGTTCGCCTTCCGTTCGCCGTCGACGTAGATCTGCGTCGATCCGGCCTCGACGAACGAATGGATGGCGATCATCACGCCGAACACGATGAAGCCGAGCGCGAAGATCCAGACGAACAGCATCAGGTGGCTGATGATCCATTCGACCACCGCCCCGCCGGGATCGGCGGAGTTGACGATGTCGTCTTTCGACAATCCCGCGGCGACGACCGCCGGAACGATGGCAGCGAGAATCGCGGCGATGACGATGGCCGCGAAGGCGATGCTCTCGACGATGCGCATCATGATCACCGGCCAGTTGGCGACGGTGGAGTCGAATCCGCGGCGAAGAACTTCTGTGATCGTGCGTTTCAAATGATGTTGCCAGTCTGCTTGTTCTTGATTCGATGATCGTCGACGCCTCTCATCGAGATCAACTCGGTCATCTCATGAAGCCGGCTGCGCGAGCGAGTACCGATCTTATGCTCCAAGCCTTCATCGTCGGCCTTGTCCGGAACGTTGGTCGTGAAAATCGTGGTTCGTACGGCGTTGTAGCGGCTATTGATAACGTAGTAAATAATGTCCTGAACGAACTGCGACGGCCTCACCGATCCAAGTTCGTCGAGGACGAGCAAGTCAGCCTCGAGCAGAGGCCGGAGGATCTCCGATTTGCCGACCGCCGCGTCGGCGTCGAAGCTGGCCTGGATCTCCTGAATGAGCTCCTGAAAGTTGCAGAAGAGCACTCTTCCTGACTTGCCGCTGTGGATGATTTCGACAAGCACGGCCACGGCGAGGTGCGTCTTTCCCGCACCACATCCCCCGATGAGCAGCAGGCCGCGCCCCTCGTTCGTCATCGGCCAGGCATCGGCGAACTCGCGCACGCGGTTCCGCGCCGATTTTAGGACGGTGTTGTTCTTCTCGTAGAAGGTCTCGAAAGTGCAATTCGGGTAGTAGCGCCGCGGAATGTTCGACGCCGCGATGCGCTGCCGCCGCCGCAGATCGCCCTGACACCCGCACGGCTCCACGCGCAGCGAGTCCCCCGCTGTCGGAACCCAACCGGACCCGTTGCAGCGGGCGCAGGTGGCGGGAAGGAGGGCGGACATGGTGGTCAGTTTAATTCATGCGCGCGTTAACTGCGCGTCTACGCGCGCGTTGTCTGCGGCTTCGCCGCGTTGTCGGTTGTCTGCGCTTCGCGCGTTGTCTCAGCCTCCGGCACGTTCAAATAACCGACAACGCGGCAAAGCCGCAGACAACGCGCCGCAGGCGCATATAATCTCTCCTCCGCCCATGCCCTCTCCACTCGTGACCTATCTCGAGTCGCGGCCGGATACCGCCACGTTCCTTCTCGGAAGCGAGTTGGAGCGGACGGTGGAGGAGATCTTTCCGCGGGCCGAGACCCTGCTGCCCCGGCCGTACAAGATCTTCCCGGCCGACGAGACGCAGGCGCCATCCCTCGGCTTTCCGGTCGCCGACGCCCCCGTGATGCGCGAGCTCGACGCGAAGCTCGACCGCTGGCTGGCCGAGGAGGTGGCATGGCAGGCCGGGCGGCAGCAGGCCGCCAAAGAGAAGGCGCAGATCGCCTACAGCGCCTACATGACCCAGCTCCTGCGCCTGGCCGAGAACGCGCTGATGTCGAACCTGCTCAGCGACTACCACGCCGTCTTCTGGCTGGCGCATTCGTTCGACCTGGCAAAGCAGTTCTCGTCCATTCCCAGAAGAGTGAGCACCTACGACACGCAGACCGGCCGCACGCAAGGCGATGCCTTCAAGTACCGGATCTTCGCCAAGTGGGCCTCCGACACGCGCGAGGCGATGGCGCAATTGGCCACGAAAGCGTCGTCGATTCTGGACGGGGAGGAGCAGCGCGGACTGCAGTTCTTCCGGCTCCTGACCGACGATGTCCTCATCCTCTCCGAGGAATTCATCGGTCCCGATCTGCGCGAGCTGCGCTCATTCGTCAACGGCTACCTGCGCCGTGATTTCCAGGCCTTCCGCGACTCCATCGAACGGATCCGCGAGATCGCCATCGAGCTCCTGCAGCGCGACCGCACGTTCCGCGCCGCGCTGGCGTTGCTCGGCTCGACGGCCGAGACCATCCCCATGGCGCTTCTGCTCGACACCCGCTTTCAGAGCTTCCTCTTCGAGCAGAACGCCATTCAATCCGCCGTGACGCGCGAGGACCGGGAGCAACTCCAGTTGATCGCAAAGCGGCTGCGCGAGTTCGCCATCCTGAATCAGCTCCGGCGCGGGATCACCACGATGACCGTCACGGCCGACAATCAGATCGTCTCGGCTGACAAGCGGGCCACCGTCTACTCGCGGTCGACGCGGCCGATGGATTTCGGCAGGCCGGGCGTCGTCGATCCGATGGTGCACCGCTTCGGCCTGATCTACGACATCTCGAACTTCACCGAAACCCTCGGCAATATCCGCCGCGGCGGACGGAAAGAGGAGATCAGCTCCTATCGCCAGATGCTGCTCTTTCAACGGAAGCTCGATTCGATCGCTGGCCGGCATCTCCTGCAGTTCGAGAAGTTCCTCGGCGACGGCGCGTTCTACACCACCCGCCGGGCGCTGCGCCTCGTGCGTGCCGCGGTCGAGATCCAGCGCTGCTATGCCGACGTCCGCCGCAAGGGTTTCGCGTTCAACAAAGGCGTGCGCATCGCCCTCAACTTCGGCTACTACCGCCTGCTGCCGATGAAAGGATCCGGCAATGAGCGGATCACGGAGTTCTACGGCCCCGGCATCGTCGAGTTGTCGCGCCTCACCACCGGCAAGGCCAACAAGGAGATCGAGGAGTTCGTCTCCTTTCTCCTCACCCACGGCTACGACCAGGCCAAAGTGCAGGCGTTCTTCGCACCGCTCGCGCACGGCGTCGACGTCATCGACCACACTCAGCACGCCCGCGAGTTCTACGCCTACGTGAACAACAGCGGACATCTGGTGAACGAAGGGATCGTCAGCTCGTTCTCGCTGCTGCAGGAGCTCTCGAACGAGTTGACCGCCGAGGGACAGCAGCTCTATCGCATCCGCGCGCCGTGGGGAACCTACATCGGTTTCGCGCCGTCGTTGACGGGGCTCCAATATGTCGGCGTGCGGTTGATCGGCATGGTCTCGCTGAAGGGACTGGAAGAGGTCCAGGTCGGCGAGATCGTCCCCTTCGCCCCCGGCGAGGTCGAGGCCCTGCCGATCGACGGCACCGACCCGCTGTCGCTGGTAATCCGGCAGGAGTTCCACCAGGAGCGCCAGTCCGATCTGCAACTCTCGCCGGCGAAGGATTTCAACAAGACGACGAGCGAGCAGGCCCTCGAGCCGGAAATGCTGGTCTGCCTGCACAACGAGCCCGACGGCACGGAGAACGACGTCATCATCGGCGAGTGGGACCCCCGCACCGACTATCTCCGCCGCCCGCTCCGTTTCCCCCGAGGCGACTTCGTCCGTCTCTTCGACCTCCGAGGCGAGCTGACCCTCGAGCTACTGATGACGCGGCGCGAAACCTTGCGCGACCTCTACAATCGCCTCTGCGACCGCACTCCCACCCCAGCCGTCTCCCTGGCCGATTTCCGCGAAACTTACGCGACGTTCGTGCTCGGGGCGGTGGTGGAGAAGCTGTAACTGCGGCTCTGCCGCGTTGTCTGCGCTTCGCGCGTTGTCTGCGCTTCGCGCGTTGTCTTCCGCTGCGGCGGCGTTGGAGGCAATGAACATCTCCCGCGGTAGGCTGCTGAAAGGCTTTTCGACCACGCGCGGCGCGCAGACAACGCGGCAAAGCCGCAGATAACGCGCGAAGCGCAGTTACAATAACCCAATGCGCGTCGACCATGAAAAGAGAGAGATCGTCTGTTCGGTCGGCGATCTCATTCACGAATCGACGTACCGGCGCATCGGCGTCGAGCGCGGGGACGGGTTCCGCCGGATGTGGATCGGACAGGACATCCACACCAAACGGGCCGAACAGCGCACCGGCGAGGACGCCAATTACCGCGCCGAGGTTCATGTCGTTCATCGCACGCAGCTCGGGGCGTGGAGCGTCACCATCACCGGGCGCATCGACGGGCTGTCGGTCGACAAGGCCGGGAAGCGCGTCGTCATCGAAGAGGTGAAGTCGATCCACTTCGACCTCGAGCTGGAAGCGCTTTACCGCTCCGACAAACTGCAGCGGCACCTGCTGCAATTGCTGCTGTACGCGTACTTCCTGTCCGGCCAGCCGGACTTCGAGGGCTTCACCTTCGTCCCGCAGCTCGTCCTCATCGATCTCATCTCCGGCGACGCGAAGACGATCGACGCCGAGTTCGACCGCCGGCGCGTCATCGACACGCTGAACGAGCGGCTGGAACGGCTCATCACCGACCTCGAGACCGCCGTGGCGCTACGCGTGGCCAAGCGCGCTTTCGCCGACACGCTGACCTTTCCGTTCGCCGAAATGCGTGCCGGGCAGCAGGAGATGATCTCCGCCGTCGCCCGGACCGTCTACCAGAAGGAAGCGCTTCTCGTCTCCGCCCCCACCGGCATCGGCAAGACCATGGCCGTCCTCTACCCGGCCGTGAAACAGGCCCTGAAAGCGGGCAAGAAGCTCTTCTTCCTGACGTCGAAGACGATGCAGCAGGATGCCGCGGTCGAGGCGCTGCAGGCCCTCAACGACGGCTCCTTCCGCGTGCTGCGGATCCGGGCCAAGCAGAAGATGTGCGCCCACACGGAGATCATCTGTCACGAGGATTTCTGCCCGTACGCGGCGCGCTACTCGGAGAAGATGCAGCGCACCGACCTTCTCAATCACCTCGTCACGTCGTTCAGCTACTTCAATCCCGAGATCACCTTCGAGATGGCCAAGTCGAACGAGGTCTGCCCGTTCGAGGTGTCGCTGGAGCTGATCGAGCAGGCCGACGTCATCGTCTGCGACTACAACTACATCTTCGATCCCTACGTCGGGCTGAAGGCGTATCAGCAGGAGAACGACTACGGCGATTGCGTGCTGGTCGTCGATGAAGCACACAATCTCGTCGACCGTGGCCGCGGCTATTACTCGCCGGAGCTGCACGAGGAACAGTTCGACCGCATTCGCAATCACCTGGGGTCGCGCAATTGCTGGCTCGAAGGGGCGGAGGAGTTGCTGGAGGTCCTTCGCGATCACTTCCACTCCCTGGCGGAAACGATGGGCGAGGATCCCGAGGTAATGCAGGCGCTCTGCGAACCGGACCGCGAGCTCTTCATCGAGCAGCGCACCAAGTGGGAGCGCCTGGTCATGCACTACATCGGCTGGAAGATCGAGAACCGCATCGTCGAGACCGACGATCCGCTGATCGATTTCTACTTCAAGCTCGTGAAGGTCGCCAACCTGATGACCGAAAAAGGGGATGAATTCGCGCATCTGATCGAGCGCACACCGGAAGGCCTGAAGTTCAAGGTTTTCTGCAAGGACCCCTCCCGCTTCCTCGGCCGCATCTTCGACTCCGCCCACGCCACGATCGCCCTTTCGGCGACGCTCGAACCGTTCGATTTCTACCGCAAGCTCCTCGGCTTCCCCCCCGACCGGACCACCGAGCTCTCACTCCCCTCGCCGTTTCCGCGCGGCAACCGGAAGATCGTCATCATCTCCGAGGTCGATACGTCGTACAAGCGCCGCGCCGATTCCTATGACCGCATCGCCGACAACGTCGCCTCGATCGCCGAGGCGGGGGACGGCAACTTCCTGGCGCTCTTCCCGAGCTATGCCTTCCTCCGCGAGATCGCAGACCGGATGCCGCCGATCCGCAAGCATGTGATGGTGCAGCGCACCGACATGACCGACTACGAGCGCAACGCCATGCTGGACATCCTCCGCGAACGGTCGCGGAAGGGGAACCTGATCATGGCTGTCTCCGGCGGGATGTACGCCGAGGGGATCGACTATCGCGGCGACATGCTCTCGGGAGTCATGGTCATCGGCCCGGCCTTGCCGCAGGTCAGCTTCGAACAGGAGCTTCTACGGCAGTACTACGACGAGCAGTACGGCTCCGGTTTCGAGTTCGCCTACCTGATCCCGGGGATGACGCGCGTGGTGCAGTCGGCGGGACGGGTGATCCGCAGCGAGACCGACATCGGTATCATCGCCCTGCTCTGCCGCCGCTTCACGCAGCAGCCGTACACGCAGTTCTTCCCGACGGATTGGTATGAGGTGTCGCCGAGGGAGTTGATCTCGAAGAAGCCGGCCAGTGAGATCAAAGCGTTCTTCGAGGCGAAGATGACCCCACAATTGAGGTTGGTATGACAAAGGATGAAGGCAAAAGGATGAAGGATGAACGCACGAACCACCGCTTCCGGCCTTTCATCCTTCATCCTTCATCCTTCATCCTTCGCTTTCTTGGAAGGATGAAGGATGAACGCATGAACCACGGATTCCGGCCTTTCATCCTTCATCCTTCATCCTTCATCCTTTGCTTTCTCTTTGCCGCCTGCGCCTCTGCACCAAAAGCCCCGCCCCCACCCCACCTCCCGCAGTGGAACGCCATGCCGGCCGCGGTGCTCGAGTCGTTCTGCGCGAACTTTCGCGACGAAGGGATCTCGACGTCGACGACGATCAACGTGGTGAAGACGACGCAGAAGTCGCTGATCACGCCGCTGACGATGCAGTCGCTGTCGGACTCGGTGTTCTACCACGGCCCTGTCGACTCCTCGCGCGCCGCCGCCGCCGCGACAGCCACCGCGGCCGAGATCCCGATCACCATCCCCCAGACCTGCGCCTGGCGCGGCATCGCCCCCAACACCGCCTCCCGTTACATCGACACGATGACGCTGGAGCTCTCCCCTCCCATCGTCAATCCATTCGTCCGCAATACCGCCGGCATGTTCGCCCGCATCGCCCTCGCCGGCGAAGCGCCAACGTGGTACTGGTTGCCGCTGGTTCCAAGAGGCGAAACGTGGACCGCGGGAAGGTTGACGCTGCTGCCGTACCGGCAGTGAAGCGGACCGGGGTTAGCGCAGAGTCCCTCCACTACGTTCGACGATACGAGTGGCGAGCTCTTGAAAGTCGAGGTACGCCCGACGAACGGCTTCGTTGTGCGCTCCGATCGCCCCGTCAGCGGGTTTGAGGGCGAAAACCGGTTTACGTGCCTCCATCGCCATCGGCATCAGGCTCCGATAGTGCTTCAGCACCGCCAGGCAATGCGGATCATCGACGACGTCTATGACCGCGTCGACTGGCTCTCCCAACACCGACGTACGATAAGCCCCAGGAATCCGATCGATCCAGCGTAGATAGGCCTTGGGCGGCCGGTTCCCGCGCATGCCATGCAGCATCACCACGTAGCCGAGCGGCTTAATCTCTCCGCAAGGCAGATCGAGCAAGGCGTCGGGGTTCTTTGTGAGCATTTTCTGCCAGATCTCACGCCATGACTTGAGTGAAGGTCCAAGATTGCGGAGCCCTTGTAACGAAAACAGGTCTGGGCTCAGCGGGATCACGACCTGCTCACTGGCTATCAATGCCGCGCGGTTGATGGCGCTCAGATTGGGACCAATGTCGATCAGGACCCATTGGGCATCGATCTCTTCCGCCGCCTGACGCATCTGCCGATGGAACGCGCTCATGATGACGAAGGCCGTCCTGTCCCCATCCCGGCAATTTGACCAGGCCTCAGACCATCGGTCTTCGAACGTTGCGAGCCTCGGGTCGCCGACGAAGAGCACCAACTTCGGGCTGATTTGCGCGATGTGAAACGACGGTTCGTAGGCGAATCCTCTGACCATCGGCCGGAGTGCGCGAGAGATGGCCGGCGAAAATTCAAGCTCCGACCAAGTCTCCAGTTCATCCTCGGCCAGAAACATCCTCGTCAGGTTGGCCTGTGGATCGAGATCAACCGCCAGCACCGTCTCGCCGCGATCCGCAATCATGGAGGCAAGGTGGTAGACCAGCGTCGTCTTCCCGACTCCTGCCGTGCTGTTGAAGAAGGCGATCGTCTTCACACGCGCCTCCGAATGGTCGCCAGCACGAACCCCGAGTCAAACTTGAACTCGGCCGGCGGGCTACCGTTCTTGCTCAGTGCGTCCTGGGCACGAAGGACTCCTCGCCCGTAACGGTTCACATAGCCGAGGGCCTTCATCGCCTCGGCGATTACGGGATTTCGGTAACTCGTCTGCCGCGGGAAGTTCGCTTCCGAAGCCTCGCCATACAAGCCTCCGGGGCTCTGGATCTCCAGCCTGTCCTCGAGCCAGGTGATCCGGAGCGGCGCTGTGGACGCGTAGTCCCGATGCATCACCGCGTTCATCAGCAACTCGCGCACAGCGATGCGTGGATACGATTCGACGCTGCGCTCGCGCAGCGTGCTTTCATCCACCGGGAACTGTTCCAGTTGCGCGTCAACCAGCGCGTCGAGCTCGCGCAGGATCGTGAGCAGGTCGCCGTCAAGCTCGCGGTCGTTCGTCACCGGAGCGACGAGCGAATCCCCTTGCACACGCAGAAACTGTATGTAGGCACCAGGCAACCACTTGCGGGCGTAAAGTCCGAACAGAAGAATCCCCGCGTTTGTGGCGCAATCGCGGCCCAGATCGAAGAAACGCAGCGAGGCCAACTGCTCCTTCACTGTTCGATTGTTTTCAGCGATCACTTCCGGCGCTACCGCCTGCTGACGGTAATCGATCAGGAAGAGCGGCTCGGACAACTCCTCCACGTTGCTGCCAAGACACGGCTGCGCATCGAACGTCCTGGCATGCGAAACGCGGCGCTCGATGAGTGTTCGTTCTTCCTGTTCCGTGGCATAGCCACGCCGAGGTCCGATGCGGATACAAATTCGTCCCTTGTAGCGCACCGGAGGGAGCATCGCCGGCTGCACGGTTACCACGGCGACCTCACCTTCGCTCGTGACGACCTTTTCAACCTTGAGCTCCGGAAGAGGCTGGATGTTGCCGTTGTCGCGCAGCCCTCCGAGGTCGCGCAGGATCTCGTCGCTGACCGTAAGGCCAGCGACGTGTCCCGAATCAACGACACCGATGATCAGATATCCGGGACTGCCGTGATTGGGGAGGTCGTTGGCAAACGCACAGACTGCTTCGGAAAACTTGTCGGTGTCCCTGGTCGCGGTCGTAAATTCGACATGGTCAGCCTCGTGCCTGGCTATTAGTTCGCGAAGTTCTTGCTCAGTCATGACGGGAGGGAACGACTTACAAGCCGAAGCATAAGCTTCTGGGGGCCGGATTCGAGTAGTTGATCATGGCCACGTCGGGATTGTAGCTTCTGCTCGGAAGGGACTGCCGTTTTGGGGGCGGCAAGAGGAGACGTTGACCACGTGCCGACGCTTTCTGCGCGTACCGAGAACCGAACCAGGCAATGAAACGATGCGCGCGGCATTCAAAATGATGCAGGGCCGTTAGCGACGGACGCGTGCCGGCTCCGGACGTTTCGTTTCTCGATCCGGTCGAGACGGGGTGACGAGTGCTTGCACCGGAGGGTCAAAACGGTGCACGCGACCTTCGGAACGACCCTCGCGAGGTTCCAAACGAAGCACGCCGAGGGTCGGGAGCGATGCTCGCGGGAGTCGAAACGAAGCGCCGCAAGGGTGAGAACGATGCTCGCGACCTCCAAAACGAGGCGCGTAAGGGTCGCGCGAGATGCTCGTGTGGGTCAGAAATGAACCACGCGAGCTTCAAAATGATGCTCGCGAGGGTCGAAACGATGCTCGCGAGGGTCGAAATGAAGCGCGCGAGGGTCAAAACGATGCTCGCGAGGGTCAAAACGAAGCACGCGAGGGTCAAAACGATGCTCGCGAGGGTCGAAATGAAGCACGCGAGGGTCAAAACGAAGCGCGCGAGGGTCAAAATGAAGCGCGCGAGGGTCAAAATGAAGCGCGCGAGGGTCAAAACGAAGCGCGCGAGGGTCAAAACGAAGCGCGCGAGGGTCGAAATGAAGCGCGCGAGCATCAAAACGAAGCGCGCGAGGGTCGAAACGATGCTCGCGAGGGTCGAAATGAAGCGCGCGAGCATCAAAACGAAGCTCGCGACCGTCAAGACGAAGCACGCGAGCATCGAAACGAAGCTCGCGACCGTCAAAATGAAGTGGCAGAGGTTCTCGGGGCGGATGCAGTTGAATGATCCGCGACATGGGGCGCGGCCAATGCCGAAAGCTACACAGCCGGCGCTACACTCAGATCCGTGCAGGAGGGTAAAGCCAGCCGGACCGCCGACCGCGTCGCGGAACGTCGTGCGGCGCATCAGGTGCGCGACCGGCCGCTGGTGCTCGACGATCCAATCGCGCTGCGGGTGATTCACGCCGAGGTGGCGAGGGCGCTGCGCGAGCACCCGCCGAAGCACGAGACACCGCTGGGGCCGTATCTGCGGGCGTTCTTCGTCATGCGCAGCCGGTTCGCCGAGGATGAGTTGGCGCTTGCCGTTGGACGTGGCGTCCGGCAGTACATCGTCCTCGGCGCTGGATTCGACACCTTCGCCTATCGCAATCCCTTTCCGGATCTGCGCGTCTTCGAGGTCGATCACCCGGACACGCAGGCGATCAAACGGCAGCGGCTCGCCGATGCCGGCATCGACACCCCCGCGTCGCTGACGTTCGTCCCGATCGACTTCACCACCACCGCGCTCGCCGACGCGCTGCACGCCGACGGCTTCGACGCCTCGGCGCCGGCGTTTTTCTCCTGGCTCGGCGTCGTCCCGTATCTGGAGCGGCCGGCGATCGACGCCACTTTCCGCTTCATCGCGGCGTTGCCGCAAGGAACGGCGGTCGTCTTCGACTACGCCGTACCGCCGGAAACGCTTAGCTGGACCGGACGCTTGATCTACCGGCAGATGGCCAAGCGCGTCGCGGCCGTCGGCGAGCCGTGGAAGACGTTCTTCGATCCGAAGGAGTTGATGGCTGACCTGCACCGCCTCGGCTTCACCTCGGCCGAAGAGTTCGACGGCGACGCGCTGAACGAACGCTACTTCAAAAGCCGCACCGACCGCCTGAAGGTCGGCGGAATGGGACACATGGCCATGGCCCGCGTCTGATCACGCGCACGTGGGCTTGTCCGCGGTCTCGTGGATCGACGTCTTGAGCTCGCGGAGCGAGCACGCCGAACGGCGCTCGAAGGCGGCCTGAATCTCCGCCACGATCGAAAGGGCGATCTCCTCAGGCGTCTCGCCGCCGAGGTCGAGACCGATCGGACTGTGCAGGCGAGCGTCGCGCGATGCTCCGACCTCGGCGAGTAGCTCATCGCCGCGCGATCTCGGACCGAGAAGGCCGATGTACTGGATCGGTGACGCAAGGAGCTGGCGCAGGATCTCGGCGTCGCGCGCAAAGTTGTGGGTCATCACCACCGCGGCATCGAAGTCGCGGGCATCGAACGCCGCCCGCGGCTTGGGCACTTCGACCAGCCATCCCATCGCTCGTGCGAGCTGCGCGACCGGTTCCGCGTCCGATGCCCCAAAAACAACGATCCTGCGCGGCGGACGAACGATCTCGATCATCGTTTCGCCGTTCGGCAGGACCGTCGTCCACTCCGCCGGCTCGATCCCGTTCCACTGAAAGTCGGTAACGAGGCGCGGAAGATGCGTTGAATCGAACGGTTCGATGAGCAGATCGAGCACCCCCCGGCATCCCAACCCGAGGCCGAAGATCAGATCGTCGCCGCGCGTGGAGTCGTAGGTGACGAGCCGCGGAGTCATGTCCGCAAGCCACATCGACAGCCGTTCGCCCATGTCGCGCTCGAGGCACCCGCCGCTGATGGCGCCGGCGAGGGTTCCGTCCTGTCCGATAACCGCCCGCGCCCCCGCGCGACGATACGTCGATCCCTCCGTTCGGACGACGGTGACCAACACCCCTCGGCTACCGGCGTCAATCACCGAGCGGCAGGCGGCGATGACTTTGTCGATCTCGTGCATGGAGAAAACCGGAGCGGATCTTCATGATCCGCACCCGGCTCGCCTAGGTGAAATGGAGAACGATCTTCTCGTCTTTCGATCCTTCTTCCTTCTTTGTCGCAAACGGGATCGCGCGGATGCGCGGCCCGCCCGCGGCGAAGATCGCATTGGCGATAGCGGGAGCCACCGCGGGTGTCGGCGGCTCGCCCACGCCAGTCGGCGGGACGTTGCCGTCATACTCCTTCACCACTTCCGCCGGAGGGTCCTGGATGTACGTGTGAATCTTCGGCGTCTGGTGGATGCGCAGGATCGGGTAATCGTCGAAATTGTTCTGTACAACAGCGCCATTTTTCACGGTGATCTCGCCGAGCAGGGCGTAGCTCAGGCCGTAGACGATGCCTCCCTCCATCTGCGCCATGACGCGATCGCGATTGACCGCCAGGCCGCAGTCGATCACACCGTAGATGTCGTTGATCGTGACCTCGTTCCCGTTGACCGAGACGTCGGCCACAATACCCACATAGCTCAGAAAGCTGCGATGGACGGCGATACCCAGGCCTCTGCCCTTCATGTTCTTGTACTGCTTGACCTTCTCGTCCCAGCCGGAGACCTTCGCTACCGCTTCCGCTACCCCGCGTAGACGTCGCGTATCGGGTGGGAAGCCGGGGACGATTTGCGCCATTTTTGAGCCCTCGGCTGGCACTTCGATCATTTTCAGCGGAAGCTCGTTGTTGCGATACTCCGCAACTTCCTCGGCCGGCAGCGGGAGAATGCGGCCATTCCCGATCAGCTCGAGCAGATAGTCCTTGGAATCGCGGCCGGCGGCGTGAGCCATTTCGTCGGCGAACGAGCAGATGCCAAAGGCGTGGTAGATGTTGGCCACCGAGCGCATCCACCCCACGCGGATGTGGTTTCTGGCCTCGCAGTTCTCGATGCGTATGTTCGGAATGTCGAACGGCATGTCCTCGAGGCCCTGCGCACGCTCGATTCCTGAGCCGTACGGGTATGTGCCTCCATCCACAAACGAGGCTCGCAACTGCGTGGCGCCCGCGAGCTCGGCAGGGCTCAAACCGGGCGTATCGGAATTCGGGAAGAGCGTGGCGAAGAACGAGGTGAAGGCGCTGCGCTGGAGAAGTGCCGTCGGCCGCCCGTCGACGCCAAGCGCCGCCTTCAGGTGCTGGCTGCTGACAGCGTTGTAGTAGCTGAACTTGACGTCGTCCTCGCGCGTCCACTGCACGCGGATCGGCACGCCCGGCATCTGCTTGGCAAGCAGGGCCGCCTCGGCGATGTAGTCAGGCTTCGACTTGCGCCCGAAACCTCCACCCACCATTGTCATGTGAACCGTGGCGGCTTGCCGCGCCTTTTCGACGCCTTCCTCGTCGGTCGGCAGGGAGGGAAGATGGCCCAGCGCGACCTGACCGGCCACCTGCTGCGCGTAGTCGGGACTCTGCGTCGCGGCCCAAACTTCCATCCGTCCGTCCTTGAAGAGGGCGGTGGCTACTGGAGGCTCCATCGGAGTCTGGGCCAAGTGCGGGATATAATACGTAGCTTCCACGGGCGTGCCCGCGGCGAGCGCAGCGTCGACATTACCCTTGCTACGCACACTCTTCCCGCGGTTGGCAGTCGCCTTTTCGAGCTCCGTGCGAAACTCCGTCGAGTCGTAGTCTTTGTGCCGACCCTTGTCCCATTGGATCGTGGGCCTCAAAGCCCTGCGGCCCTGAAGCGCGGCCCAGGTATTCGTCGCCACCACCGCGACACCTGCATGCGGTATGAACCCCATGCCCACGCCGCCCGCGCGGAATCCCGGAGGAAACATGGGCAAGACCGCGCGTACGCCCGGCACGGCAAGCGCCGGGTTGGGGTCGTAGGTGAGGAGCGCTCCATTGGCAACCGGGCAGCGCTCGATCATGGCCGTCAGCATGCCGGGAACATCGACGTCGGCGCCGTAGACGGTCTTTCCCTTCACCATGTCGGCGGCGTCGACGAACGGCATCTTTTCTTTGCCGTTTCCGATGTAACGGAAATCCTCAGGCTTCTTGAGCACCGCGTTGATTTCTAAGTACGTCGGCGGTTTCACTTTCTTAGCACCTGCCAACAGCCAGCGGTAGTCGATGGAACGGCCGCCGGGACCGTAAACCCGGTGCTTCTCCGCGCGACAGTCCTTTTCGCCGACTCCCCATTTCTTCGCCGCCACGCGAATAAAAGTCAGCCGGAGGCCGGCGCCGTAGAGCCGCATCACCTGGTAGAACGCGGTCATGCTCCGCGAGCTGTCGGTGAACTGCGATCCCTCGGGCACGATAGTGTATTGCGGCTTGTCGGGGCCAGGGAACTCCTTGGTGTTGAAGGGATACGGCAGTTTGTAGTCCGCCGCGACCTTGTAGGGGAACGTGACCGCAAACTTGACAGCGTCCGCGTCGGCCTGGCGCAGCGTGATCCGCTTCCAGTCGGCTTCCATCTCGTCGGCCAGTACAGCCGCGAGGCTGGAGCGGATGCCCTGCCCCATCTCGGACCGGAAGGTGATGATGACCACGTCGCCGTTCAGCTTGAGGGCCACGACCGGGATGCCATCCACGGGGAACCCGTTGATCAAATTGTGAATGAGGCCCTGGGCCTGGAGCGTCGGAGTGAGGTACGAGCCGAACACCACCGCTCCGGTGCCCACGCCGGCGGCACGAAGGAAAGCTCTGCGGGAGACTCTGTATTTAGCGCTCATGATGTGGCATCCCCCGCCGCTTTGTGGATCGCAGCCCTGATCCGTGGATAAGTGCCGCAGCGGCAGATGTTGCCGCGCATCGCCGCGTCGATCTGCTCGTCATTGGGGTGCGGATTCGCCGCGAGGAGTGCCGCGGC
>JADGNY010000135.1 GCA_017883235.1 Thermoanaerobaculia bacterium
GGATGGCTAAACTTTCTGATAGCGGCCAACTGACGAGCCGGAGCGCTGGATAGTGCCGGGTGCTCGTCAATGCGGGAGTCGAGTTGTACTCCTCCTGCCGTCGGCTCCCGGAGTGCGCACTTCGGGGAATCATCAACCGGAAGGTCTCGGCGTGAAGAACCGCGTCCTTCCAGCCGGTGGCCGCCTGCACTCGTGCACAGGTGCTCGTCGCTCCCTCCGGCCTTTGCAACCGTGGAAAGGAGAATAATCATGTCCACAAACAGTTCGAATCCCCAGGAAGTACCCACGCCCACCCCGGTACTGACGCCGGAGCAGGTCGTGGCGCAGTTGCGGGCGCTGCAGGCGCAGCTCGGTGAGATCACTCCGTTGACGGCGGAGCAACGCAAGACCCTCCGGCAGCAGTCAAGGATGTCCGAGGCGGTCGTCCAGGCGTCGCTCAACGTCCTCGGAGCCGCGGACATCATCACGCAGGCGGTCGGTCAGCCGGTGGAAGAGGTGCAGTCGATGATCGACGAGGCCAACCGCTGGAATACGGTGGAGGGGGAGTTGCGTGCAACGCTGAACGGCGTGGCCGGTACGAACCTCATCCGCCGGCAGCGGATCGCTCTGGTGGCCGTGCGGGCGTTTCTGATCGGCAAGCAGTTGGCTCGCGATCCGGAACACGCCTCGCTCGTACCGCACCTGGAGGAGGTAAAGCGGTTGAGGAGCATTACCCGCCGGAAGAAGCGCGTCGCGACCACGCCGGCGCCGGTTCCCAATCCACCAGCGGTTTCCGCGCCGGAAGCAACGGAGACCCCGGTAGCAGTCAGGCAGTAACTGTTTGGTTGTGGACCGGGCGCGCCGTATGCGCGCCCGGTCGTTTTTCCAATTTCGGGAGTCATCGGAGAGAATAGAAGGAGGTCGGTGATGAGCAGCAAAACACTCGAGGAACGTGTCGGCGAGATGGCCGGCGACTTCATGCGCCGGATCGAAGCCGTGATGGAGGCGCTCACGAACACCTCCAGACCTCCCGCCGAGCTGTCGCTGCGCGTGCGGCACCTGCCGGACGTCAGGCTCCGGCGTGACATCGCCCGTCTGCGTTCCGGAGTGCTCCAGCCACGCGACCCTTCCGTCAAGGCCGGTACGCTGGCCGACGACCTGGACAAGGAGCTGGCCTGCCGGCTGCTGTCGAGACAGATCCTGGCGCAGGTTGCCTACATGCACGACCTCCTCTCTTCGGAAATGGAATCGGTATCCGCCGACATGAAGGAGAATGCCCTGGCCGCGTTCCAGGCGTGGAACGACCTGCCCGAAGCCCGCGACACCACGACCGCACTGTCGGCATCTGTCCGCCGGCTGCACCGGCTCCTCCATGAAGAACAGGGGCGATCCAAACGAAAAGGGCGGCCGGCCGCGGCATCGAGCATTCGATGACCAACGCGGCAACGCGTCATGCGGTAGAGGCCGTCCAGCCCACGGCGTCTCTCTACCAAACCGGCAGGACTCCCAACTTCGCTTGGTAACCCACGGCGGCGGGACGCCGCTGAGCCAGCCGGCGAGACGCCAGCGCTCCGGCGCGCATGCCGGATTCCCGGCAAGGCTATGACTTCGGCCGATCGCGGGGAACTTCGCGCAAGTACTCGTCGATATCCGAGCCTCCAAGTGACTTCACCATCACCCTCACAGAGTGGGTCATACTGCCAAGCTGCGCGGTCAGGCGCTGCACATCCCTGTAGCCGGCCTTCTCCCAGAAGCGTTCGGCCTTCCGGTTGCCGACCACGGCATCGAGGCGCAGCCAGGACGCCGCTTCGTCCTTCGCCCACTTCTCGAGCCCCGCGTACAACAGCCCGGCCATGCCCGTGCCATGAAGTGCCGTGGCCACCATGAAAAGGCTGATGTGCCACACGCCGGGTGCCAGGAGGCCGGTCACCACGGAGGCCATTGCCACCATCTGATCGCCAGAGTCCAGGAAGCCAAGGACGTACACCTTCTCGTATGGCAAACCCGGAGGCGGCCGAGACTCGAGCTCCTGCTTTGCCTCATCGGGTCGAGGCGGCGCTCCAGTCACCGCCAGGAAGTACTCGGGGTTGCCGGCGAAGAAGGCCTGAAGGGCCGGCAGATCTTCTTCGGCCAACTCTACAGCTTCGTACACCTCGGCCGCGAATAGCCGGCGTCGTGACGGATTGGTTGAGTTCATGCGCTCCAACTATAGCGATTCACGGCCGGAGCGCTGGCGTCTCGCCGGCTGGCTCGGCGGCGTCTCGCCGCTGAGGGCTACCGGCAATGTTTGGTGTTGTGCGACGAACGGGGGCGAGACGCCCCCGGGCCAGCCGGCGAGACGCCAGCGCTCCTGGCTGCTGCGCGAGCGCAGCCGGCAACGCGGCGAAGCCGCAGTTCAACGCAGCCACGTCTCCAACGCCATCTGCTGCGTTGCTCCCGCTCTCCGTCCAGTCGTCGAGCGTGCTCATACGAGAGCGGCTATTGCCGGTGGAGGAACACTTGGACGAACCAGACGGTGCCCGCGCACGCGGTCAAGGCCGCCTCGACGGCGGTTGCGGCGAGAAGCTCGGATAAAAATCCAATCCGCAGATAGCGCAGATGTACGCAGATAAAACCCGAACACCCTCCCCTGACGGAAACGTAGGTCGGACTTTCCAGTCCGGCCGGCCGTGAAGAAAAGCGGCCTGGAACGAGCTGCAGCGCGAGCACCGGTCGGACTGGAGAGTCCGACCTACGTTGATTCGCAGGATGTGGCCCCAACTTACCGAGGTCTCATGGAGCCGTAACTCGCTGCACTCCGAGTGCGTTACCATTTCGCGATTCCATCCATCGTGATCTCCACTCGACGCATCATCACGGCGGTGGGCGTTGTGCTCTTCGCTCCATCGCTCCTGCTCGGCGTGGCGTCCGCCATCAACGGGGCTTTCTACCCGGATCTCGGCGCCCGAGGACTTTTTGTTCTTGGCGGGAGTGTCCTGGCTTTGACGTCCGGGGTGCTTGTGTCGTTGCCCATTTGGCTTACATGGAGATCCCAGACACGTTCGGTCCGTAGCGTCCTTTACTGGTCGTGGCTTGTCTGCCTTTTGCTGCTGGCGCTTTCCTCGGCAACGTGGCTGGTGCGAGACCTTCGTGTTGCGGGACGACCAGTGATTGCTGCTCCTTCGCGGTGAAGGTCTCGCTAATCCCCGAGCAACTCCTGGAGCTCCTCCACCGTGAATTGCTTGACCAATGACGGATCGTCGGCGCGGATGACGTCGTCGGCCAGTTGGGCCTTGCGGGCGATCAGGGCATCGATCTTCTCTTCGACGGTGCCGCGCGTAATCAGCTTGATCACCTGCACCCCCTTGTTCTGGCCGAGGCGGTGAACGCGGTCGGTGGCCTGGTCCTCGCGGGCCTGATTCCACCAGCGGTCGTAGTGGATGACCACCGAGGCGCTGGTGAGATCGATGCCGAGTCCGCCGGCGCGGAGGCTGGCGGTGAAGACGCGGCAGTCCGGATCGTCGCGAAAACGGGCGACCTCGGCGCCACGCGCCCGCGTCGTCCCCTTGATGGATGCGAAACCGACCTCCCGGGCGTGCAGCTCGCGCTCGATGAGCTCCAGCATCTTCAGGTACTGGCTGAAGACGACCACCTTCAGACCGCTGCTCATGCACTCATCGAGCAGTTCCAGAAACAGCTCCCACTTCCCCGAGGTCACGTTGACGTCGTTGAAGCCCCCGCCGGCTGACGCGGGATGATTGCAGATCTGCTTGAGGTAGTTGAGAGCGGCGAAGACGTGGATGTACGACACGGCCGCCCCGGCCCGGAGCTGGGCCTGCAACGGCTTGGCACGCGCCTCGATCACGCGCCGGTAGAGCGTGCGCTGCTCCGGGGTCAGCTCGCAGTGGCGCTTGTCGACGATCTTCGGAGGCAGCTCGGTCAGCACCTGCTGCTTGGTGCGGCGAAGGACGAACGGCCGCACCAGCCGCTGCAACGTGGCCCGATCATCGACCCGGCGCGAGAGGTACCCCGGGACCACGACGTCGAGCAGCGTCATGAGCTCCCCCTCGTGATTCTCGATCGGCGTACCGGTCAGGCCGACGGCGATGCGCGCGTCGATGGAGCGCAGCATCTGATGGGTGGCGGTATCGGCATTCTTGATCATCTGCATCTCATCGAGCACGAGGAGGTCGAAGCGCCGGCCGCGAAACTGCTCGATGCGCGTACGGACCATGCCGTACGACGTCAGCGTGACGTCCGGCCCGGCGTCGTAGCGCGCCAGCTTTTCCCGCCAGTGATCGAGCACCGAGGTCGGGCAGACCACGAGCACTTGTGCCCCGGGATTCGTCAGCGTGACGGCGCGGATGAGAGCGATGGCCTGGTGCGTCTTGCCGAGGCCCATGTCGTCGCAGAGAAGCGCGCCGAAGCCGTTCTGCTGGAGAAGCCACAGCCAGTGGTAACCGGTCTGCTGATAACCATAAAGGTCCATACCGAACGCCGCGGGCGGCGGCGCGTCGCCGGCGCCGGGGAGCTCGTCGAACACCCGGAAGATCTGCCGGCAGGAGGGATCGCCGCGGAAGACGGCCTTGCCGCGCAGCGAGCCGCGGATGCGCAGGAGCTCGAGTTTCGTGACCAGCACGTGGCCGCGGGACCCGAGCGTGGCGTCATCCAGCCATTCGAGCTGCTCGTCGGCGGCATCGATCCAGATGTTTCCGCGTACGAGCGCGCGAACGCCGGCCCGCCGCGCCTGCGCCAGCTCGCCCGCGTGTACGGCTTCCCCGCCGGCCTCGAACGCGATGTCGACGTCGATCAGGTGGCCCGCTGCCGGCGCGAAGTCGAACACGACCTCGCCGTCGAGCCGGTGCGGCTGCGCGTTGCGCACCACATCCGGCGCCAGAGACTCCGGCATCCGCGCGAGCTCCTCCCGGTGCGCTTCGATAAACGCGAAGGCATCCTCCTCGGCGATCAGCGTTTCACGGTCGAGAGGGAGCCCGGATGACGGCCGGACATCGAACAATGAGGTCTGTACTGTTTTGCCTCGCTCGGCAAACATGGGCGAGACCGCGCTCGCCGAGGCGAAGCGTCCCGGCAGGAAAAAGAACTTCCCGAACCGGGGCAGCGTCTCGCGAAGATGAACCGTCTGCCCCTCGAGCAACACCGGGATGAACCGCAATGCCCGCCCGGCCGTCAGCTCGATGCGCAGCGACGGAGTGAGGGACTGAGGCGCGACCTCGAAGCCGCTGGCAGCCGCGACGGCGCCTCCGCGGGAGGTGATGACGTGTTCGACGGCGCCGGCCGGCAAGGCAACGGTGTCCTCGGCGGCAATCAGATGGAAGCGATCGCCGCGTTGCTCGATCCTGGCTCCCTCACCGTCCGGAAAGCGGGAGAACATTCCGCGGGCCCAGCGATACCAGGGCGACACCTCCCAACGCAAGCGTGCCGAGGCAGCACCACGCTTCAGAAGCTCACTCTCCTGACCGGTCATGGTGAGCTTGCGCAGAAGCGCCTCCCGCGGGTCGGCTTCGGTGTCGACTTCGAGCGGACGCCCCTCGGCGGCCAGCTCGAAGCCGGCAGCACGCCAGAGGCTGGCCTCGAAACGTTCCGCCGGCAGGACGCCACCGGCGTCGGCACAGTGATCCAACAACGCGCCGATGTGCCAGCAGAGGTCATCGACCGGCATCTCCGGCAGGCAGGTGCAGCGCGCATGGGAGACGCCGGAGGGACCGACGACGACGACGGCCATGTAGCTGCGCCGGCGGTTTTCGGTGACGTTCGCCGCGTACGCGTTTCGGAAGAAAAGCGGAGAGGTGACGACCAACGTTGCGGCGTGTTTCTCGAGGTTTCGCAGGGTGGCCGGGTTGAACGACCTGCGCAAGTGTTCCGGGAGCATTCGCTGGGGTGCAGTGTCTCACACGAAAACGCTCACGCGAAGACGCGAAGACGCGAAGAAAAGCAATGCTCACATCTCCTGAACCTTCGCGGCTTCGCGGCTTCGCGTGAGCATCTTCCCGTGAGCAATTGACACCCTTCCCGCCCGAGGCGGCGTTCATGGTCGAGCGGATGGTCGACCTGCTCGCCCGCGAACTGAAGATGGATCCCGTGGACGTGCGCCGGAAGAACCTGATTCCGCCGTTCATGGACGGATACCAGGTCGCCACCGGATTGACCTACGACACAGGAAACTACGAAGGAGCGCTGGCCAAAGCGCTGGAGATGGCCGGCTACGAGAAGCTCCGCAAGCAGCAGAAGGAGATGCGCGCGAAAGGCGAGTATCTAGGCATCGGACTCTGCACCTACGCCGAGATCTGCGGGCTCGGTCCGTCGCAGGTGGCCGGCGCGGTCGGCTTCGGCGGCGGGTTGTGGGAGAGCGCCATCGTCCGCTTCCACCCCTCGGGCAAGGTCAACGTGATGGTCGGCATCTCGCCGCACGGTCAGGGGGAGGAGACGACATTCGCCCAGATCGTGGCCAACGAGCTCGGCGTCGGCGTGGATGACGTCGAGATCACGCACGGCGACACCGAAAAGACGCCGATGGGCTGGGGCACCTACGGAAGCCGCGGCACCGCGGTCGGCAGCGGCGCGCTCATGGGCGCCATCGCCAAGATCAAGGACAAGGCCAAGACGCTGACGGCGCACCTCCTCGAGGCATCGGTCGACGACATCGAGTACGCGGACGGGAAGTTCTTCGTCAAGGGATCGCCCAGCAAGTCGAAGAGCATTCAGGACGTGGCGCTGATGGCGAACGTGGCCTGGAACATGCCCAAGGGCCTCGAGCCGGGGCTGGAGGCGTCGTCGTTCTTCGACCCGCCGAACTTCGTCTACCCCTTCGGCGCGCACATCGCCGTGGTGAAGGTCGACGCGGAGACGGGTGAGATCGCGCTGCAGCGCTACATCGCCGTCGACGATTGCGGGAAGGTCATCAACCCGATGATCGTGGCAGGCCAGATCCACGGCGGCATTGCCCAGGGAATTGGGCAGGCGCTGTGGGAGGAGGCTGTCTACGATGACGACGGCCAGTTGCTGAGCGGCTCGATGATGGACTACGCCGTTCCCAAGGCGGCCTTCTTCCCGAAATTCGAGCTGGCCATGACCGAGACGCTGACCACGGTGAATCCGCTCGGCGTGAAGGGGATCGGCGAGACCGGCACGATCGCCTCGACGCCGGCGGTCTACAACGCGGTGGCCGACGCGCTGGCGCCGCTGGGCGTGAAGACCATCAACATGCCGCTTACTCCCGAGAGGGTGTGGCGGGCCATCCGGGAAGCGAGGAGCTGATCATGTTCGCTGCCGAGTTCGAGTATCACCGTCCGAAGACAGTGGCCGAGGCCGTGAAGCTGCTCCGCAAGGTCAAGGGGTCAAGACCGCTCGCCGGAGGGCACAGCCTCCTCCCGGCCATGAAGCTCCGCCTGGCCTCACCGGCGGCACTCATCGACATCAGCCGCATCGCCGAATTGAGCGGGATCAAGTCGACGAAGGATGGTCTGAAGATCGGCGCCATGACCACGCACGCCGCCATCGCGGCGTCGGCGGTCGTGCGGAAGCACTGCCCCGTGCTCGCCGAGACCGCGGGAATCATCGGCGACCTGCAGGTGCGAAACCGCGGAACGATCGGCGGCTCGGTCGCCCATGCCGACCCCGGCGCGGACTATCCGACGATCCTGCTGCTCCTCGACGCCCGGTTCACGGCCGTCAACGGAAAGGAGCGGCAGATCGCGGCGGAGAAGTTCTTCGTCGACCTCTTCACCACCTCGCTCAAGCATGGCGAGCTGCTCTCATCGGTCACCATACCGTCGATGAGCTCCGGCGCCTCCGCGGTCTACCTCAAGCATCGCCATCCGGCCTCGTCGTTCGCCGTGGTGGGCGTGGCGGCGCTGGTCCAGGTGAAGAAGGGGAAGTGCGCCGACGTCCGGATCGCCATCGGAGGCGTCACGGTCACTCCCGTCCGCGCCAAAGCGGCGGAGAAGCTGCTGACCGGTCAGGCCCCCACTCCCGAGAACATCGCCCGCGCCGCGGACGCCGTCAGCGACGCGATCGAGAATCCGCTCGGCGATCCCTACGCCTCCGGCGAATTCCGCGTGCATCTGGCATCGGTCATGACGAAACGCGCATTGATCCAGGTGACGGGATAGCGCGGAGCGCAAGCACGGAGCGCTGGCGTCTCGCCGGCTGGCCCGGGGGCGTCTCGCCCCCGGTGCTCGGCAATCACGCGGAGGTGACCTGATAAGCCACCCGGCCCTCCGTCCCTGTTACCAGTCAAGAGTTTGGGATCTCGCTCGACCGGGGGCGAGACGCCCCCGGGCCAGCCGGCGAGACGCCAGCGCTCCGGTCGAGGCAACGAGGACCGCGCGTTCCGCGCGGCCCTCGGCACAGCCTCAGTGGCCGGGCCCGTGGCCCGGAACGACGTGGATGGCTACGGTGCTGCTGTTGTTCCCGGGGACAGGATCGGGTGTCGCGGACGATACCGTGGCCGTGTTCGAGATGGTCGAAGACTTGGTCACCGGCGGAGCGGTGATCACCAGCGTGATCGGTGGGGCCGGTCCGAGCGCGAGCGTGGATGCCGTGCAGGTGACGGTCCCGGCGGAGAAACCGCAGCTCCATCCCGCGCCGGTGGCGCTGACGAATCCGGAGCCGGCGGGGAGCGGGTCGGTGACGGAGACCGACGACGCCGCCGTGGGGCCGTTGTTCGTGACGGCGAGGGTGTAGTTGACCGGGCCGCGGGCGAAGGCCGGCTGGTCGCCGAGGTTGGCAGTCTTGCTGATGGTCAGATCGGCGCTGCCGGTGGGCTGGAAGTTCGTGACCTCCGACAGCTCGGTTGCCGACATGCACTGCTGGGCGTTGGCCCCGAACGCGGCCAGGTTCGCTGCCTGCGCCGCGGCCTCGGCCTTCGTCCCCTGGCCCGTGGCGTAGTTGACGATGATCCTGGTCTGGCCGGGGTTCAGCGTGATCGAGTACGACCAGAAGGGTCTGTCGTCACCGTTGACGAAGTTGATGTTCGACACCGGCGTCGGCGCACCGCTTCCCTGGAAGACGTGCCCGATACGCGGGTCGCTCGATGCACTGCCGGAGAAATTCTGGAAGGATGTGGCCCAGAGGTCGCCGGGGGTGACGATGGCGTCGCCGCTCGACGTCGTCACCACGATCGTGTTGCTGTCCGACCCGAGGTTGTTCGACGTGATCATGGTGAAGGTGATGGGAGCGGCGGACGTGTTGGTGAAGAAGTTCATCCAGCGGATGAAGCGGTCATTCGTCGGGACGTACACCTTGCGCTGAACGCTCAGACCGCCGATGGTCTGCGGCGAAAAGACGACCTGCCGGTTGACGCACTCGGGAACCGCCGGCACGGTCGCGTCGAACGCGGCCGGACCGTTGTTGTTGTACATGACGAAGTTCGAGTTGCCTGTGCTGCATGGTCCGGTACTGTTGGTGAGGCTCACGCAGAGGGCGTTGTACCCGTCGAACATGTCGTTCAGCGTCGACGTCGTCGTGCCTCCGGCGACGGTACTGGCGGCGATGGCGTGGGTATACGACGCCTCGGAAGCGGCTCCGGAAGCCGACGAGCTGGTGCTGAAGGTGATGTTCGTATCGATGAAGTACTTCAGGCCGCCGGCGTCGATGAGAGCAATGGAGCCGGAGGCGGTGGCCCGGGGATGGAACGACTCACCGACCGGCGTCAGGCCTGAGTGCGCATGGCGTGCAAGCTTGGCGGCATGCTTGGCGGCGTTCGCGGCGGCGGTGGCCGCCTGGTCGGCCGGATGCGGTTTGAGTTGGCGCAGCATCGACAACTTGTCGGTCAACGCGATGTCGGCGAGTGCGGCATGAGCGGAAAGTAAGAAGGCAAAGATTAACCAATATCGTTTGTTCACGAAGTCTCCTCTCTCTCTCTGGCAATTTTCCGGGGCCTGCTGGACGGACTTCAATCTAGGTCCGATTTCGGTAAAGTGCCAGTGGAAGAAGTGAAGGAAATGTGAGGATTGTGGCTTTATCGCGTTGTCGGTTGTCTGTAGCTTCGCGTTGTCGGTTGTCGGTTGTCGGTAGCTTTCGCGTTGTCGGTTGTCGGTTGTCTGCGCGCTGCGGCGCGCGTGGCCGTTCCAGGTCAGAGCGCGGCGAGAGCTTAGACAACCGAGAACCGACAACGCGGCAAGGCCGCAGACAACCGGTATCTGCACGACTCGGCACGCGTTACCGTATCAAGACCACGCGCGCCGCAGCGCGCAGACAACCGACAACGCGGCGAAGCCGCAGACAACGCGCGAAGCGCCCATGCCGTCACCGCCACCGGTGACGCCGCGCACAGCAAAACCAAATATCGCGACCCAATTTGATGGAGTTCAATTAACTTAAGGAGGTACTTCATGATGCGACGTGCTATTTCCATCTTTATACTCTTGACCCTTCTGAGTGTTGCCACGGCTTCGGCGCAGTTTGGCGCGCATATCGGCTATTACGGCCTCGACATAAAACGGGCTTTCGCCGGTGTCGATTATCAGTTCGGCACGAAGCCGTTCCGGTTCACGCCGGGCGTCGACTTCACCAGATCGGGAGGGGTAAACCTCTATCTCGCCAACCTCGACCTGCAGTACGCGGCGGCGGCGGGAACGGATGCGGCGTGGTGGATCGGCGCCGGACCGTCGTACGCCCGTGCCACATTCGGCGGAGCGAGCGGGCACGTGTGGGGATGGAACGTGAACACCGGCTACGAATGGAAGGCGGGCGGATTGACGCCGTATGCGTCAGTGCGCTACGCGAAATTCAAGGACGGGAAGACGGCCGGCGCGGCAATCGGTCTGCGGTTCGGGCATTGAGCGCCGCTCCCTGACAAACGCTCACAGCTCCCGTAACAACTCCTGATCCACCTTGGCCCGCACCGTCCGCCGGTCGATCTGCAGTTTCTCGGCGACAGTGCTGTAGTTTCGCGAGGTGATGAAGCGAATGAGGTGTTGCAGCTCGTCGGGACTTCCGGCGAGCTGCTCCTGCAGCGCCGGAGTGATCTTCGAGATGACGGCCGGCGCGGCGGTCTTCGTGAGCGGCGGCGCCTTCGTGCCGGTGCCGGCCGCGCATTTGGCGGGGGCGGCCGCTGGATTGGCGGTCGGGCTGGCCCAGGCTGGGAGTAAGCTCCGCGGTATGTGTCACTCCTGAATGATCGTTGGAGCGTGGGTACGCTCCGTACTCAGTCGTTCTCCTTCTGCGATCACGGCCCTGGTCATCGTCACCGTTGGAACATTGATGCTTCTCGGCGAATGGGCGGCGCCACTTCGTGCCACCGTCGAGCCGAAGGTGCGGCGGATCGCACGAAACCTCTCCACCGGCGCGGTCTCTCTCGTCATCGCCAACCTGCTGCATCCGCTCCTCCTTCTGCCGCTCGTGGCATGGGCGCAGCGAGAGAGAATCGGGCTGTTGCACTATGTCCACTGGCCGCGCTGGGCGGAACTGCTGGCCGTGGTGGTACTGCTCGATTACACGCTCTGGTGGTGGCACTGGGCCAATCACCGCGTACCGTTCTTCTGGCGGTTTCACCTGGTCCACCATGTCGACCGCGATCTCGATACATCGACGGCACTCCGTTTCCACTTTGGTGAGCTGGCTCTCTCGATTCCGTTTCGCGCGCTCCAGGTTGTCGTCATCGGCGTCGATGCCCACGGGCTATGGCTGTGGCAAACGATCCTCTTCGCCTCGATTCTCTTTCACCATTCGAATATCCGTCTGCCGGCCCGCGTCGAACGATTTCTCGTCCGATTGATCGTTACGCCGCGCATGCACGGTATTCATCACTCAGATGTCGCCGGGCAGACGAACAGCAACTGGTCGAGCCTCCTCTCCGCCTGGGACTTCGTTCACGGAACAAGCCGGCTCGACGTACCGCAGGAGTCGATCAGGATCGGCGTACCCGCCTACGACGATCCTGACGACGTCACGCTGGGAAAGATTCTCGCCCTACCATTCCGGCATCCGCGGAATGACTGGTCGCGCACGTAGGAACGGGGATAAAGCGATCGCCGGCGGAGCGTAGCCCTGGGACCGCGTGCGTCCCGCGCGCGCGTCGGGCAGGATGCTGCGAAGAAACGCGGGCGAGACGCCCGCGGTCCCAGGGAGGTCGCTCACGAGTCATTCGCCCTGACCAGCATTGAAAACACGGGCCGTCGCCCTTGCGTTCGCAGCAATTTCGGTGATTTTGGGGGCCGGATGCCGCAAAATATGACTTTCTAAGAACAACCGGGTAGGGAAATACCTCGTTGGATTCTCTCCCATGTAAAGAATTCAACGTTGCTCGGCGCCAGGGGGGTTCCGGGCGCCGGGGAAAAGGGCGAGCAGAGAGATGGCGGAGAGAGCGTCACCACTCATCGAGGAGAGGATTCTGCTGCGAAGTCTCAGCGGGGGCGACCGCGAGGCTTTCTGGCCGCTGTGGCTGGAGCACCGTCTCCACCTGTACAGCGTCTGCCTGCGGCAGATGCGCGGGTCGAAGGCGGATGCTCTCGACGCCGTCAGCCGGTCGATGCTGCTGGCATTCCGCAAGCTGCCGGCGCATGCCACGAAGATCGAGAACCTGCAGGCCTGGCTGACGCGGCTCACGCGCAACGTCTGCGCCGACATCCGGCGCGAGCAATTGCGGCTGAGCGCCGGCGGAAACGGCGTCGACATCGACGAGATCGGCGCCGAAGAGATCGGCGCGGCCGATCCCAGTCCATCCCCCGAGGAGGTGGCGCTGTCGAATGAGACGCGCGTGCGGCTCCAGCGCGCCATCGACAGCCTCCCCCCGCTCCTGCGCGGCGTGGCACAGATGCGGTTTCTCCACGAAGCATCGTACGAGGCGATCGCCAGCACCCTGTCGATCACCGAACCGACGGCGCGGAAGCGCGTGCAGCAGGCGCGAACGGTACTGCGGTCATGCTGCTGACTTCACAAGGTTCTCCCGGCGGCCGTCTTCCTTCCGACAACCAGACAGCCATGAACGCGTCGCTAGTAGTGACGGTCGGGCGCAGGCCGGAAGGCTTCGCCTTTCTCACGCCCGCTCCGGACTGGATCGAGCTGCGCGCCGATCTCAACGCAGATCTCGATGCCGATCTCAACGCAGATCTCGACAGGGACCTCGATGCCGCGCACCTTCGCTCGCTGACGCCGGCCACCCTGCTCTACACGTTGCGGGGCGTGATCGATGATCGCCGGGAGCGCCTGCTGCGTGCGGCATCGACGTTCGATCTGATCGATCTGGAGTGCGCCGACCTCGACGACACGCTGCTGCTCCAGCGCATCCGGCCGGAACGACGCGTCATCACCTGGCGCGGCCGGGCGCGGACGATGGACGATCTCGACACTGCTCTTCGCGCGGTCCAGCGCGTCCCGGCGCGGCTCTACCGGCTCGAGGTGGAGGCGCCGCGCTGCAGCGAGACCCTGCTGCCGATGGCCCTTCTGAAGCGGGAGCAGCGCCACGATCTGACCGCCTACGCCCTCGGCGCGGCCGGACTCTGGACGCGCATCCTGGCCCCGCGCCTCGGCGCGTGCATCGTCTTCGGCGGCGACGACGATCCGGTTGACGGCATGCTCTCGATGGAGCAGCTCATCAGCGACTACGGCTTCCCGCGCCTCGAGCCGGCCGACGAAATCTCCGGCATCGTCGGCGATCCGATCCTCGGCTCGCTCTCCCCAAGCCTGCACAACGCCGGCTTCCGCGCTCTCGGGCGACGCGCGCTCTACCTCCCCTTCCATGCTCCCGACTTTGCCGACTTCTGGTCGGCCCTGATCGGTGAGCGTGGGCTGGAGTCACTCGGCGTCTCCGTCGGCGCGCTCTGCGTCGTCTCGCCGCACAAAGAGATCGCCGTCAGCGCCGCGTCGGCCCGCACACCGATGGTCTCCCGCACCTGCTCGACCAACTTCTTCGTCAACGAAGGGGGCGTCTGGACGGCCGATACGACCGACCCCGAAGGCGTGCTGCTGACGCTGCGGGAACGGCGCGTGGAGCCGCGCGGCCAGCGCGTGGCCGTCGTCGGCTGCGGCGGCTCGGGACGCGTCATCGCCGCGGCATTGCAACAGGCCGGCGCCGACGTCACGCTCGTCAACCGCGGTTTCGACCGCGCCTCGCTGGCGATCCGGCTTCTGCAACTTCCATTCGTGCCGCTGGCCAGCTTCTCGCCGCGCGGCTACGACATCGTCGTCAACGCCACGCCGGTTGGTTATCGCAGCGGCGACGTCCCATTCGATCCGTCCGATCTCGGCGACGACGCGGTGGTGATCGATCTCGTCTACGGCCAGGAGCCGACAGCCCTCGTCACCGCCACTCGCGCGCGCGGCCAGATCACGATCGACGGCCGCGACGTGCTGCGCACGCAGGCCATGAGTCAGTTCCACCTCATGACCGGCGAACGGATGCCGGCCGAAGTTCCCGGCCGGATCCTCGGCTGGTACGCCGGCGACGACGAGCGTGTCGTCGCCGCGGGAGGCGCCGCGTGAGCGCCGCCCTCGATCTCACGCCGCTGGCCGGCGTCTGGCGCAAGACGAATGAAGCGCCGCAGTGGATCGATCGCCTCGTCGTCCGCATCGACGATGGAAACGCCGTCGTGCGCATCTTCGGCAGCGCTCCCCCGTCGCGCCCCGACTGGGGGGAGTCGCCGGCGGAAGCGGTCTACACCAATGCCACCGACCTCTCGACGGCCACCGCGTTCCTGGCACGTTACGCGTTCGACGAATGCGAGGTCGACGTCGAGGCCAATGCAAACCTGGGCCTGCTCGTCGTGGCCACGTTCGTCCGCTGGCATGGCGGCCAGCGCAGCGACGCCTTCACACGCGAGTTCTTCTACCGGAGCGACGTATGATCGGCGCCGCATCCGAGCCACAGATCATGCTCGACGTATCGGCTCTCACCGGCACGTGGAAGAACACGAACACCGCCTCGCGCGGCGTCGTTCGTCTCGACGTCGCGGCCGAAGGCAATACCTTGCGAGTCACCGCCGTTGCCGGCGAACCGTGGGGCTCGACGATCGCCCATCCCTACTCCGTTGACGGATTCGAATGCCGCGAAGCGCTGGCCTTCAACTGCACCTTCAATCTGAAGGTGCTCGACGTGCGGCTCCAGGCCAACATCAAGGCCGGCGTGCTCGTGATCGCGTTCCTGACGCGATTTCACGGTGAGAACGCGAGCTCGAAAGTCTTCACCCGCGAGTTCTACTACCGGAGTGCCCAATGACGATTGAGCCTCGGGAGTCGGGAGTCGGGAGTCGGGGGTCGGAGTCAGAGTCGAGCACAGCTACGACCCCCGACCCCCGCGAGTTCTACTACCGGAGTGCGAAATGACGATTGAACCTCGGGAGCCGGGAGCCGGGGGTCGGGAGTCGGAGTCGAGCACAACTACGACCCCCGACCCCCGACTCCCGACCCCCGAGTTTTCCGACTTCTACCTCCCGGAGAATCGCCTCGCCCTCGTCGCCGGCGTTCGCGCCCTGGCGCGCGAGAAGCTCGCTCCGCGCGCCGCGCACTACGACGAAACCGCCACCTTCCCGTACGCCAACTTCCGCGATCTCTTCGACGCCGGCCTCCTCGGCGCCGCCATTCCGCGCGATGCCGGCGGCCTCGGGCTCGGCCCGTATCGCGGCGACATCTTCACGCTCTGGATGTTGACGAAAGAAATCGCCCGTGCCGATCTCTCCCTGGCCCGCTGCTGGGAAGGGCACGTCAACTCGCTCGTGCTGATCGACGGCATGGGAACCGACGAACAGAAGAGGCGCTGGTTCGACGGCGTGCTCACGCGCGGCGAGACCTGGGTGGCCTGGAGCGGCGAGCCGCAGGCACGCGCCCCCGGCGAGAAGACACGCTTCGGAACGTACGCGGAACGGGTCGACGGCGGCTGGCGCCTCGACGGCACGAAAGCTTTCGCCACCAGCGCCGGCGGCGCGCGCTGGGCCATCCTCCTCGTCAACACCGCCGGTCCCGGCGGCGCCCGCCACGCCTCGGGCGACGTCGATCATCTGCTGCTCATGGCCTGCGATCTCACCGATCCCTCGGTCAGCATCGACGGCTCGTGGTGGGATCCCATCGGGATGCGCGCCACGGTCAGCCACGCCGTCCGTTTCGAGAACACATTCATCCCCGACGCGAACCTCCTCGGCTATCCCGGCCAGTACCTCCTGGAGAGCTGGCAGACCTGCTTCGCGCCGCAGTACGGCGCCTCCTTCCTCGGCGCGGCAACCGCGGCGTACGACTACGCCATCGAATCGATCCGCGCACAGAAGAAAGGGGACGATCCGTACGTCCAGCATCACGTCGCCAAAATGTCGATGAACCTCGAGACCGGCAACCTCTGGCTGCGCCACGTGGCCACGCTGTGGGAGAGCGGACGGTCGGCCGAGGCGCAGGTGGCGGGGAATCGGGTCCGGCACCTGCTCGAACATCTTTCGGTCGAGACCGTCGACCACTGCATCCGCTCCTGCGGCGCGCGCTCACTCATCAAGCCGAGCCCCGTCGAGCGGATCTGGCGCGACCTCTCCCTCTACGTCCGTCACGACAACGATGACCATGTCCTGGCCACCATCGGCAAGGCCATCCTCGGCAAGAGTTACGACGTCTCGTTCTACAAGCCCTGAGTCTCGAGAGCAGGAGGAGTGATGAGCAGCAGCGACGCTCCGGTGAAACGTGTCGACCGCACCATCTGGCTCTGGGGATTTCTCTACTTCGTCGCCTACACGCCGTACGCCGGCCTGGTGAAAGCGATGTCGGCCGGAAAACTGCCCGGTCTGGCCGGAATCGACGGACTGGAACTGCTGCCGCCGGTGCTCGCCGGCACGCTCGTCACCCTGCCGGTCTACGTGCTGCTCATGGGCTGGTGGCGCTACGCGCGCGTGCCGTCGTGGCCCGTGGTCCTCTCCGGCTTCGGGACGGCGCTCATCATCGCCACCACCACCCTCGCCTACGCCTTTCACGGAATCTCCGTCCTCTTCGCCCTGCTCCTGCTCCGCGGAGGGATGCTGATCATCGCCCCGATCACCGATCTCATCGGCCGCCGGCGGGTGCGTTGGTTCTCGTCGGTGGCGCTGGTCATCAGCCTCAGCGCCGTGCTGCTGGGGATCGTGGCCACCGACAACCATCGCCTCAGCCTCGCCGCCATCGTCAACCTCGTCATCTATCTGATCGGCTACCAGATCCGGCTGCCGCAGATGACGAAGTACGCCAAGGTGGAGGAGCCGCAGACGACGCGCACTTACTTCGTCGGCGAGATCATGGTCACCCTGCTCTTCCTCGCGCTCATCCCGCTGACCGGCGCCGCCCTCGGCGTCGAGAGTCTGCGGCGCGGATTGACGCTCGTCGTCAGCGGCAGCACCACCGCCAACGTCGGCTTTCTGATCGGGATCCTTTACGCCACGCTGTACGTCTTCACAACGCTCATCTACCTCGACCGGCGCGAGAACACCTTCTGCATGGCCATGAACTGCTGCTCCAGTCTGCTGGCCGGCATGGCCGCGTCGTACGCGCTGACCCGGGTCCTCGGCATGGCCACGCCGCGATGGTTCGAGCTGACCGGCGTCGGGATGATTATGATCGCGCTCATGTTCCTCTCCCCGCTGCACCACATCCCGGAATGGATGTACGCCGCTGCCGTCCAGCGGCTGCCGTTCGGCAACATCCGAAAAGGGAGTTAACGCGTGTTTCTCACACGCTCGCTTGAATTGTTCCCTCGAGAGCCTTGCCACTCTCTTCGTCGAGAGCCCTTCTCCCCCCGCGGTTTCTTGCGGGGGGAGAAGGTGCCGAAGGCGGATGAGGG
>JADGNY010000034.1 GCA_017883235.1 Thermoanaerobaculia bacterium
TCCTCGGATGGCTCTCGCAGACGATCGCCTGGCTGATCATGGTGCCGTGGGTCGTCCGCGTGATGTCGCACTACGGCGGCTTGCCGTACATCACCGGTGTCGTGATCTTCGTGGCGATGTGCGCGTACCTCGGCATGTACGGCGGCCTCTTCGCCCTTCTCTTCCATCGCATCGCACCGTCGACGCGGTTCCGGCGCTGGCTGCTCGTGCCGTTGGCGTGGGCGGTGGTCGAGTACGCGCGGACATACCTCTTCAGCGGCTTCCCGTGGAGTCTGATTGCGGCCTCGATCGTCGACTACGCGCCGCTCGTACAGTTCGACCGCGTGGCCGGGCCGTACGCGTTGGGAATCCTGATCCTGCTGCCGTCGACGCTCATCGCCTGGCTGATCGTGGCGCGGCCGAGGGGGATGCGATCGCTCTTCCAGGTCGCCGCCGTCGTCATCATCACCTTCGTCTGGTGGGCGACGGGACTCGTCGCTGCCAAGATGCTCGTGCGGCCGACGGGGATACCGATGGCGCGTGCCGCGCTGCTGCAGCCGAACATCTCGCAGGAGATGCGCTGGGACAACGACAACCTCGTGCTGATCTTCCGCCGGATGATGGCCATGTCGGAGGAGGCCACCTCGCACAATGTGCAGGTCGTGATCTGGCCGGAGTCGACGGTGCCGCTGTCCTACGCCACGACTGATTTCTACCGCGAGGCCATCGAGTCGCTCTCGCGTACCCGCAACGTCGACGTCATCCTCGGGTCGGTTGCCGAGAACCGGGAGCAGCCGGACAAGCTGTGGAACGCCGCATTTCTCGTCAGCGGCGGCCGCACCATCGGCCACTACGACAAGATCCGCCTTGTGCCGTTCGGCGAGTACGTGCCGTTCCGGGAGACGCTCTCGTTCGCGCATGCGCTCGTGCACGCCGTCGGGCAGTTCGAGTTCGGGACGAAGGACACACCGCTCGCCGGCCGGTTCTTCTACGGCCCGGCCATCTGCTACGAGGTCGTCTTCCCGCAGATCCCACGGACGCAGGTCGTGCACGGCGCCAATGTACTGGTCACGATCACGAACGACGCCTGGTACGACGGCACCTCGGCGCCGCGGCAGCATCTGAATCTGGCCCGGCTCCGCGCCATCGAGACCGATCGCTATCTACTCCGCGCGGGAACCACCGGCATCTCCGCGGTCGTCGACCCGGCCGGCCAACTCGTGCAGCAGCTAGAGATGGGCAAACAGGGAGTCATCTACGCCGAGTTTCACCCGCGGACCTCGACGACCCCGTACGTCCGCTTCGGCGACTGGTTCGCATGGGTGGCGACGGCATTCGTGATCATCGGCATGGTCCGGCGAACACAGTCTGCTTGAACCCTACCGCTTCCATTTCGTCGAGACGAAGGATGGGAGACAAACCATGGGACCGGCATTGACAACCGCGCAGAGGGCATCATAATTAACTCCCGATTGGGGGCATGTCATGGATTTCATCGTCAAAGACCTCATGATCAGCGTATTGCCGTTTCGACGGTCCTTGGCCGGTGGTGGTGGCGTAGGCCCTCTGGCCGGATGTGATGCGGGATGTTCGGACTGCTCGACGTGTTCGGGCATGACGACCTGTCCGGGAGGCTGCACTGGCGGCACACCGAGACCGAACGACTGGTATTCGCAGATCACCAATCCGATCACGCTTGCGCTCCTCAAGCAGCAGCTTCGCGAGACGCTGGCAGCCGTTGAAGCGCGAGAGAAGGTCATTCACGATTCGATGCGGCCGACGTCCCCTGCCGAGTTCCAGGTGCTCGAAACACAGCTTGAGGCTGCCCTCGAAGAAGTGCGGCGTATGTCGCAACAGCACAATCGATAAGGAGTCAACCGTTAGAGGACCTTGCACGTGAGCGGTCTCGTGTTGAGAGATCTATCCTGTGCGCGCGTCCGTGCGAACCCGCACTATCGGTTTGCGTCATTCGAGAGTCTGTCCGAGGCTCAGCGCAGCTCCGTGGGGCAAGGCGCTGGAAGCACGACATTCGCCGGCGTGCTGGCTGACACAGCCGCCGGTGCGCTGAACATCAAAGCGATCTCGCCTGGCACGGCAACCCTGTTCGAGCAGCTCCGCACGCCGCTCCGCGTCCCGAAGGTCCTCGCCGAATTCGCGCCGCATGAGCGGGATACGATTCTCGCGGGACTGGTGCTCGACGGTGTTCTGGAAATCGCGTGCGACGATGGATTCGTAAGCCAATGCAGGGCGTATCGCGCGATCGTTCTCCATGACGACGATCTCGTTGGAACGAGCAAGTTGGCTGTCGCTTCGATCGCGGCGGTCAAGCACGGACAGCGCCTGGCCATGCGCGATCCCGAGATGCTGGCGGCTCGGCTCTACTTCTATCAGCGGCTACCTGTCACCGCGTCATGGGCCGCCTTGTGGCCCGACTCATCTACTGTCATGGAGTTTCTCGGTGTGGCGCGGGGCGGCCCGTTCCGTCGGGATCTCCACTCGCAGTTCGCGTGGTCATCACCCGGGTCGCGACCCGGTGAGGTGCAGTGGCTCTACGCCCACCGCAGACACCGACCCGCGCGGCCTCGCGACGCGAACGGCTGCAAGTTGTACGTCAGCCCGGCGCCCGAGCACATCAGGCAGGCATTTGCGGAAGTCGTCGCGCTTCTGCCCGCGTCGGGCGCATCGAGCTTCAAGATCGGGCCGAATGCGCACGGCCTGCTGCGACCTGACAAACTCATCGTGTATTTCGATCGCCATGACGATCTCCTGGCCTTCACGGAGGCGTTGTTGCCGCGACTGGCGCGCCTCTCGGCCCACGGCGTGCCCTTTACCGCGCCGATCGACGAAGCTGGCCTCCTTTCGTGGGGGATCGATCCGCCACGTCCGGAGACGAAGGTGGGATCGTATGTGGACGACAGCTGGAGAATCTGGATCTGCAATCGGCTGGCGCTGGCGCTCATCGCCGCCATGGATGACGTCGAAATGGAGCCGTGGCGCTACGCGCTCACGAAGCTCTGGCTTTCGGGCGTCGACACGCAGACGTGGACGCGGCGACCCACGTCAAGCCTCGATCCGGCGCAGTTGCTGGGAGCCCATGCGTGAGCATCACCGGGCCGATGGTCCTGCCAGCCGATCTGCTCATCATCCCGGCTAGCGATGTCGGGGAAGCCATTCGGCTGCGATGTGACTGCCAGGAGGGGGACTTTGTCGTGACCCGTCCACGCTCGCGCACGCAGTCGCGCGTGGTCAATGGAGAAACGGCGACCCTACTCGAGCTCTTCCGCCAGCCGAAAACCATCGTCGAGGCTGTGTTGACCTTGTGCCTGGCGCGAGTGACGGACCCTGAGCGCACTCTCGAGCAGGCATTCGCGACGCTTGGCCCGTTCATACAGGCGCGGTGGCTCGTGCCCGCCGATTCCGAAGAGGCACAGCAGATTGCGTCTACGCTCGCGTCTGGCGACGTGGTCGACGGTTACACGATCGGGGACTGCAGGCAACTCCTTGAGGACACCGAGGTCTATTACGTCCATTCCAAAGATAACGTGCCGGCAGCGCTGAAATTGATCCGGTTCGGAGCACCGGCCAGCGTGGATGCATTGTTCACGCAGGAGGCGCGCGTTCTCAGCCAGGTCGATGGTGTGCCGGCACCACGGTTGCTCTCAACCGGTATTCTGGATGGCCAGCGGTTTCTGGTCTTGACGTGGTGCGCCGGAGTCACGGTGACTCAGGCCGCGAGAGAGGTGCGCCAGGTTCACGGCACGGGTGGCCCGGGACACCTCCTCGCCCTCTGCCGCGCGATCGTTAGTGCCTATGTGACGCTCCATGAGAAAGGGGTCATCCACGGAGATGTCTATCCGAGGAACATTCTTGTGGATGCCATGGGCCAGGTGTCGATCGTGGACTATGGCTACGCGCATCTGATCAACGACAACCACAAGGCTGCCGTGCCACGTGGCGGGGTCGCGGAATTCCATGAACCGGAATTTGCGGCGGCCTCGTTGGAAGGGCGGCCACGGCCGCTGCCGAGCGTTGCCGGAGAGCAATACGCGCTTGCGGCCTTGTTATATTCGCTCGTCACCGGAGAGTCGTATCTGCGATTCTCGGCGGTCAAGCAGGAGGTGCTGCGGCAAATCGTCGAGGATCGGCCGCTGGCGTTTGCAGAGCATGGACTTCCCGCATGGCCGAGTCTCGAGACAGTGCTCGCGAAAGCGCTCGACAAGAATCCGCAGCAGCGTTTCTTCTCGGTCAGAGAGCTCCTCTTGGCGCTCCAGGCCGTGGACGCGCCGGAAATAAAGGTCACGTCCTCGACGCGACGGAGCGCAGCACGCGAAGCGTGCAAGGATCTGATCGCGCGGCTCGACGCCGAGGCCACCCCCGCATTCAGATTGCCGGCCGGCCTCCCTCAGAGCTCGATCACGTACGGTGCCGCCGGCGTGGCCTATGCGCTGTACGCCCTTGCGTGTATGCGAGGGGAGGCGGCGCTGCTTGCCGCCGCCGACGCATGGGCGGTACACGCGGTACGCATGGCCGATCAGCCCGGCGCGTTTGTGACCGATCAACTCGATCTCGACGAGCACCGCGTCGGTCCATCGTCGGTTTATTACGGTCGCGCGGGTGTGCACATGGTCCAGGCGCTCATCGCGCATGCCATGGGTGATGAGGTCACGTTCACCCGAGCGCTGAGGGGTTATCTTGCGGCGTGTCGGGAGCCGTGTGAGTGGCGCGACTTGACACTGGGCCGCGCTGGCGTCCTGCTCGGATGCGCGCTGCTGCTCGATGCCATAGGACCGGCGTTGTCACGCGCAACCGCCGATCATCCGGTGCGCCAACTTGTCGATATGGGACAGTCCACGCTGGACGCGATTTGCGCGGCAGCAAATCACGAGTCGTTCAACGGTATGAAGTCCCTGGGAATGGCCCATGGATGGGCGGGCCTCTGTTACGCGGCGCTCCTGTGGTCGGAGGTTCGCGGAAGTGTTCCTCCTGCGCCCGTGCGCACGACACTCGAGAGGCTGTTGACGCTGGCGCAGAGCCACGGGCGCGGAGTCCGATGGCCGACCGATATTCCTGGTGATCAAGGTCCGCATCGCGCCACGTATATGGAGAGCTGGTGCCACGGCACTCCTGGGTACGTCCCATTGTGGACGGCGGCATATCGTTCGTTTGGAGATACGCGCTACCTGCAGATCGCCGAGCACGCCGCGTGGACCACATGGGAAGCGCCGGAGTCGCTCGGCAGTCTCTGCTGTGGCGATGCAGGCCGCGCCTATGCGCTGCTGAATCTGTTCCGTCACACGGGCGATCGGGAGTGGGCGCTGCGAGCGGCCGCGCTGGCGGAGCGGGCGGTGGAGGTTTGCACGCGGGAGCCACGCCCTCTGTCCTACTCGCTCTTCAAAGGCACGCTCGGCGCGGCCGTGCTCATGGAAGAGCTCCATCAACCCGATCGAGCGGCGTTTCCGCTCTTCGAGCGGACCAACACATGATGGTCGTTTTTCACGTGGCTCAAAGAGCACTCGGAATGCCTGCATCGCATCGCGGAGCGCGAGGCGAAAGCCGACGGCCTCGGCATCTGGCATCGGTATATAGCTCGGAGAAGCGGTGGATTAGTCGATTAGTGGATCAGTCGATCAGATTCGCTCGCTGATCGACTCATCTACTAATCCACGAATCGACTGACACCGATAATCGACTACTCTACGCAACCATGAAAGACGACACCCTCTCCCGAATCTCTGACCTCAAAGACCGCCTTCAACTGGTCCGGAGCTATCTTTGACCTCGATTCCGCACGCAAGACGCTCGACGAGATCGAGCGGGAAATGTCCGCACCCGGTTTCTGGGACAAGCCTGAGACCGCGCAGGACGTCGGACGCAAGCGCGCCCGCGTAGAGAAGCGCATCGCCTCGGGCGAAGCAATCAATTCAAAAGCCGAAGAACTGGAGGTGCTGCTGGAGCTCCAGCGCGAGGGGGAGCACGTCGATTCCGACATCGAACAGCTCGTCTCACAACTCGAGGCTGAGGCCACCTCCATCGAGATGACCATGAAGCTCTCCGGCGAGCACGATGAGCGCGACGTCATCCTGGCCATCCATCCCGGCGCCGGCGGCACCGAGTCGCAGGACTGGGCGGAGATGCTGCTGCGCATGTACCTCCGCTACGCCGAGCGCAAGGGATGGTCGGCCGAGATCGTCGACTATCAGGCCGGCGAAGAGGCGGGGTTGAAGAGCGTCACGGTGATGGTGCGTGGCGACTACGCCTACGGCTACATGAAGTCGGAGCACGGCGTGCATCGCCTCGTGCGCATCTCGCCCTTCGACGCCGCCAAGCGGCGGCACACGTCATTCGCCTCGGTCTACGTCTATCCCGACATCGACGAGGAGATCGAGATCGAGATCAACGACAAGGACCTGCGCGTCGACACCTACCGCTCCAGCGGCGCCGGCGGCCAGCACGTCAACGTCACCGACTCGGCGGTGCGCATCACGCATCTGCCGAGCGGTGTCGTCGTTACCTGCCAGAACGAGCGAAGCCAGCACAAGAACCGCGACGTGGCCATGAAGCTGCTGCGCTCGAAGCTCTACCAGCTCGAGGTGGAGAAACGGCAGGAGGATCAGGAGAAGCTGGAAGGGGAGAAGAAGGACATCGCCTTCGGCTCGCAGATCCGTTCCTACGTGATGCAGCCGTACCAGATGATCAAGGATCTCCGTACCGGCTACGAAGTCGGCGACGTACAACGTGTCATGGACGGCGACCTCGATGGATTCGTGGAGGCGTATCTGGCCGCGGGCGCGAGAAAGACGGCGGATTGATGGGTATCGCGGGAGTCGGGAGTCGGGAGTCGGGGGTCGGAGCGAGAGTGGCGTTGTTCTCGCCGCTGCCGCCGACTCGAACCGGCGTCGCGCACTACGCGTCGATGCTTCTCCCCGAGCTCCGCAAGCATCTCGATGTCATCGCCATCTCCGACCCCCGACCCCCGACTCCCGACCCCCGAATTTACTTCCTCGGCAACAACCCTCACCACGCCTGGATCTACGAGGAAGCGATGCGTACTCCGGGCGTCGTCGTTCTGCACGACCTCGTGCTCCATCACCTCATCGTCGAGATGACGCTGGCGCGCGGTGATGTCGATGGGTACGTTGCCGCGCTCGAGGCGAATCATGGCCAGGCAGGGGCGGCGTGGGCGCGGGGACGGGCGGCGGGACTCCACAGCGAGATGGGGAACTTCCTGATGCCGGCCTCGGTCGACGTAGCCAATCGCTCGCGCGCTGTGATCGTGCACAACCGCTACGCCGCCGATCGATTGCGGTCGTTCGGTGTCACGACGCCCATTCATGTCGTTCCGCATCCATTCGAGCCGCAGCCTTCGACGCGCGGACGCCGGGATGAGATACGGGCGAAGCATGGCTTCGCGGCGGACGATCGCGTCATCGGACTCTTCGGGTTTCTCACCTCGGCAAAACGCGCCGAGGTTGTGCTCGCGGCGTTCGCGTCGGCGCGTGGGCGGGAAGAACGGCTGCGGCTGCTCGTCGTCGGCGAGCCCGCGCCGAACGTCGACGTCGACGCCCTGCGCGGCGACGGCATCACCTTCACCGGCTACGTCGCGGACGACGAGTTTGCCGCCTACTTTGCCGCGGTCGATCGCCTCGTCAACCTGCGCTACCCGAGCGCGGGGGAGACGTCGGGAACGTTGATCCGCGCCTTCGAAGCCGGCAAACCGGTCGCGGTCAGCGACTACGCGCAGTTCGCGGAGTTTCCCGACGACTGTGTGGTGAAGATTCCGTTCGGCGACGGCGAGGTAGCGGCGCTGGCCGATTTCTTCGTGCGCTCGCTTCCCGATCCTTCCACGGCGCAGGCGGCGTGGCTACGCGAAAATGCCTCGATGGAGCTGACCGTCCGAGGCTATCTCGCCGCGCTGGACGACGTATCGAGAGTGCCGATCGCTCCCGTCACGCGAACGATTCCGCTCTTTCCGCAGCTCCACGCAACGCTGCGCGATGACGCCGTGGTGCTGCGCAACTCCGGCGACTTCACCATACGCACGCGAAGCTACGGACAACCGGGATACCGGCTGATGATGCTGCTCTTCAACGGTGAGACGGTGATCGACGACCGCTGGGTCGAACTGCCGCGCGATCTGCGCCCGGGCGATACCGCCGAGGTCGCGATCCCGCGCGTCGAGGGAACGCTTCGGCTCTACCACGCCATCGACGGGATTCCGATCGTTGTGGCGGAGCCGTTCGCGGAGTTTGAACGGGTGTCGGGTGTCGGGAGTCGGGAGTCGGGCGCCGCCCATGTCTGATCTCCGACCCCCGACCCCCGGCTCCCGACCCCCGGCTCCCCGCTTCGACGATGCGGCCCTCACCCGTCTCAGCGCCATCCTCCGTGCCCGTCCCGCAATCGAGATCGATGCGCCGAAGCTGAAGCGCGCGGCGGTCCTGATCCCGCTGATCCCGACCGGCGGCGGATGGAGTCTTCTGTTTTCGCGCCGTTCCAAGAACCTTGCCGCGCACAGCGGACAGATCGCCTTCCCCGGCGGCGGTGTCCATCCCGGAGAAGCACTCGAAGCGGCGGCGGTGCGCGAGGCGCATGAAGAAGTCGGCATCGCCTCCGAGCGCGTGGAATTGATCGGACGGCTCGACGATCTCGTCACCAACAGCGGCTTCCTCGTCGCGCCATTCGCCGGCGTCGTCGATCAGCGTATCGAATACGTGCTGCAGGCGGCCGAGGTCGACTATGTGTTCGAAGTACCGATCGAGGCGTTACTCAGGCCCGATCAGCCGGAAGTGCGCTACGTGGCATTCCGAAGCAAGAGCTATCCCGCCTACTTCTACCGCTACGAGCATCACGAGATCTGGGGATTGACAGGACGTATGCTGAAGCACTTCCTCGATTTTGTGTGGAGGAGTGTGTAGTTCCTGGGAGCGCGGGCGTCTCGCCCGCGTTTGCAAGCGGCAGGATGGCGGGTATTCAAAACGCGCGCGAGACGCGCGCGGTCCCAGGGGGTCACTTCTTCAACAGCCCGTTCACGTAATCCGCCAATCCCTTCCCCTCCGTCCCGGCATCGACTACGGCGCCGTTGACGATGTACGTCGGTGTGGCGCGGACGTCGTTGCTGAAGGCGGTGCCGACGCCGTTGACGATGCCGGCGATCAGTTCGGGGGACTTCACGTCCGCGTCGTACTTGGCCAGGTCCAGATCGTGATCCTGGGCGAAGCCGCGGGTGAACTCGTCGATTGTGAATGCGGAGAGCTTTTCCTGATTCTCGTAGACCTTCTCCTTGTACGTCCAGAAAAGGTCCGGCTTCTGGCGCCAGATGGCGCGGCCGGCCACGGCGGCCGGGAGAGCCCACGGATGGATGCCGAGGAGCGGCGTGTCGTAGCGGATGTAGCGGACCTTATCGCTGTGCGCGGAGAGGATCGGCTTCATATATCCGGCCGCGCGCTGACAGGAGGGGCACTCGAAGTCGGAGAACTCGATCACCGTCACCTCCGGTTTCGCGGCGCCGGCGGTTGGAGACTGCGAGAGGTAGCTCTCGAACGCCTTGAGCCGCGTGACGCGATAGTCGGCCGACATCGGCACGAAATGGCCGAAGAAGAAGACGGTCCCCTCGGGATCGATCTCGCCTTCGAGCGGCAGCTTGCCCCCTTCCATCGTTTGCAAAAGCGTGGCGCGGTAGAGGCCCGTGCGTGTCTTCGTCCGGTCGACGATCGGCTCGAAGACCTGCTTCAGATTCTGCATCGTGAAGGTCTTGATCTTCTGCTCGAGCGTGCCAGTCGTATCGTCGAGGAACCAGGGGGTGCCCATGAAGAAGTCCCCTTCATTCGAGACGATGGCCACCCACTGGCCTTCGCAAGCCTGTTGCTTGCTTGCGATCCGGACCACCGTACCGATCATGTTTCCGGGGAGTGCGTGCTCCAGGGGGACGCGCGTCTCGGTGACGGGTTGGGAACAGATGGGGAGGGCTTCCTTGATCAGCTTCTCGGCGCGTGCGCCGAGGGACGGAGCCGGTTTCTCCGCCGGTTTCGCGGGCTCTTCAGCAGCGAGAGCCGCCGAGGCGATGAAAAGGGCGAAGAGCGCAAAGACAAGTCGTTTCATGCAGTCGGCAAACGGAGGAGGCGGGGGGGGGATTCCACAGCCATTCATCCTTCATCCTTCAGATTTCATCCTTTGCTTTCTCTGTGACCTCTGTGCCTCTGTGGTTAAAGCCTTTGACGGCTACAATCCACCCGATGCAGCTCAGCGATCTCGTGCAGGCGGACGACGTCATCCTCGGCGTTCGTGCGCCTGACGTCGCCGGAGCGGCGGCGGATATTCTCGGACGGGCACTGCCACATCACGGCTTCGCGCCCGATGCCGTGTGCCGGCTGATCGACGCTGTCATCGCCCGCGAGCGCGAAATGCCGACGACGTGCGGCGCCAGTGCGATCCCTCACGCGCGCGACGCTGCCGTCGACCGGTTCGTCGCCGCCATCGGAACGAATCGCGACGGCATCATCGAGGGGCAGCGCGAGCCCCGCGTGATCATCGCCTTTCTCTCGCCTCTCGAAAAGCACGCCGGGCATCTCGAACTGCTCGCCGCGCTCTCGCGCCTGGCCCACGACACGGCGGCCATGAATGCCATCGCCGAGGCGAAGACGGTCGATGAAGTCATCGCCCTACTGAAGCGATAGCCGGTCGGTGTCGTCCTCGTAGGCGAAGAGATTTCCGAACCGCGCCCAGCGGACCATCGTCTCGAACAAGTCCTCGTAGTTTTCGCGCGGGAGGGCCAGGATGATCATCTCGCGGACGATGTCGGCGCCCACCTCGCCCCCTTCGTGTTGAAGGAGCGCGGAGACGTCCTGGAACAGCCTGAGTGTGAGGAGGCGCTCGCGCCAGATCGCCTTGCGCTGTTCCGTATCCGCCTGCACGAAGCGGCGGCCTTCCGCCGTGAGCCGCAGGTTCTGTTTCGGCGTATCGACGAGGTCCAGGATCTCGGCGGCCTTCGTGATGGCGATGATCGTGCCGAATTCATGCGCCGTTTCCGCGGCCACTTCGAAGATGTCATCCATGCCGCCGCGGGCATCGAGGTATTCGAGGAGGCCGATGATCTCGGACGTGTCTACGCGCGGAAGCGCTTCGATCCGCGCCACCCGAGGAGCGACGGAAGCCGGAAGGTCGGGCATTTCCGATCCGGTGATGATTTCGTGGAGGTAATCGACGAGCTCCTGCGACTCGCGCGAGCGCGGGTCGCGCGGCCTGGGAATCGGATTCTGCACGATCGTCCGCACGCGGCCCGGATGGCTGCTGAGGACGATGATGCGGTCGGCCATGTAGGCCACTTCCTTGATGTCGTGGCTGACCATGAGGATCGACGATGGGTTCTGATCCTCCGGCGCCCACAGGTCGATGACCTCCGCGCGCAACCCCTCGGCGGTGAGGGCGTCGACATGGCTGAACGGTTCGTCCATGAAGAGGATCTCGGGATTGATCGAGAGCGCGCGGGCGATCCCGAGGCGTTGCTTCATGCCGCCCGACAACTCGCGCGGATACGCCTCCTCGAAGCCGGCCAGTCCGACGGTGCGGATCGATTGCTCGGCGCGCGCTTTGATCCCGTCGGGAGGCAGGCCGGCGGCGCGCAGCACGATCTCGACGTTCTCGCTCACACTCATCCAGGGATAAAGAGCGAAGCTCTGGAAGACGATGGCCACGCCGGGGGTCAGTCCGTCGACCTTGGTGCCGCGATAGAAGACCTCGCCGTGTGTCGGGCGGATCAGGCCCGCCAGAATGCGCAGGATCGTCGACTTGCCGCAGCCGGAGGGACCGAGCAGCGCCACCACTTCGAGCGGCTTGATGGCGACGTCGATGTCTTCGAGAACGCGTAGCGTGGAGCCGTTCGGCAAGGCGAAATCGTGCGATACGCCGCGGATCTCGCAGAGCGCTTCGGTGGTCTGCGTTTCTTCGGGTGTAATCATTGCGGCGGTCATCAGTTCCTCCTCATTTGCTCAGTGAGAAGCGCTCTTCGGCAATGGCGTACAGGCGTTTCCAGACCGTGCGGTTGAACAACACTACGACGAGCGCCATCACCATCACGCTGGCGGCGAGGTGTGGGAAATCGGCGCGTTCCGCGGCGAGGCTGATCTGTGCGCCGAGGCCGTTTGTGGCCAGTACATGGCCCTTGAAGGTCATGATCTCGGCCACGATGCTGGCGTTCCATGCGCCGCCTGCCGCCGTCACCCATCCCGTGACGAGATAGGGGAAAACGGCGGGAAGGTAGAGGGCGAGGAACCGCAGCCGGCGGCGCAATCGATAGCTGTGCGCCGCTTCGCGCAGATCGCTGGGAATGGCCATCGAGCCGGCGATCACATTGAACAGGATGTACCACTGCGTGCCGAGCAGCATGAGCACGACGCTTCCCCATCCAAGAGACACGCCCGCGGCTCGCAGCATGGCGATGACGAGCGGAAAGAGCATCGGTGCGGGGAAGGAGGCCGCGACCTGAACGATCGGTTGAAAGATGCGCGACAGCTTCGGCGACAGGCCGATGGCCAGTCCCGCCGGAAGCGCCCAGAGTGTTCCGAGCGCGGTGGACAGCAGCACGCGGCCGAGGGTCAATCCGCCCGCCCGGAGAATGGGCATCCATTCACCGAGCCGGATCTGGCGAAGCAGCGTCACCAGCCGCCATGCGCCGAACAACAGCGTGACCATGAGGATCGCGAAAAGCGCCAGCGACCAGACGCGCGACGCCGGTGCGTTCTGCGCGTCCGCTGCCGCGCGCGGGTGTTTCGGCCGGGGGCGGTGAAGCTTCGCGAAGAGCGTTCCGATCCACTCCAGGACGGCCGACCGGCGCAACCAGTCGTAGAGCCACGACGACGCGGTCTGTTCCTCGGCACCCTCTTCGACGCGGAACTTCTGCGACCAGACCACCACCGGACGCCACAGCACCTGGTCGAGCGCGACGATCATCGTAATCATCGCGAAGATCGCCCACAGCATGGCCCGGACGTCCCCCTTCTCCTCGGCCACGCTCATGTACGAGCCGATGCCTGGCAGGCGGAAATCCTTGTCGCCGAGGACGAACGACTCGGTGATCATCAGAAAGAACCACCCGCCGGCCATGCTCATCATGCTGTTCCAGACCAGACCGATGGTCGCGAACGGCAGCTCGACCCACTTGAGCTGTTCCCACCAACTGAAGCGGTACGTCGTGGCCGCCTCGAGCTGGTCTTTCGGAACGGAACGAAGCGAGTGATAAAAGCTGAAGGTCATGTTCCAGGCCTGGCCGCTGAAGATCATCAGGATCGACGCCAGCTCCAGGCCGATGTTGCTGCGCGGAAAGACTGCCACCAGCGCCAGGACGACGCTCGGCATGAAGCCGAGCACCGGGATGCTCTGCAGGATGTCGAGCATCGGAAGCAGCACCCGGTCGGCGATGGCGTCTTTCGCCGCCCAGTAGCCGTAGACGAGCGTGAAGGTGAGCGAGAGGACGTAGGCGATCAGACCCCGCGACAGCGAGTAGAGGACGTAGACCGGCAACGCGGAGGGAGAGAGGTCGATGTGGACCTGGGGACGCAGCGTGCGCCATTCGCCGGCCAGTGAGATCAGGCCGAACACGGTGCCGATCAGCGCAACGAGCAGGACCAGATCGAACCAGCCGGCACGCCGGAACCGTTCGAGAAAGGCGGTGGCCTCTCCCCAAACGCCCTGCGACTGGGCGCGGGCGCGGTCAGGCACGCGCCTCTCCCTTCACGTGGCAAAGTGAAATTGCGATGACCTGGTTCTGCATGTTGCCTCCGTTCAGCCGCGATCGAACGGAGGTGGGGAGGCGGAGAGAACTTACCCGCGAACCGGCCGGTCCGACACGATCGCCGAGGAGCTCATCCGCGTAGACGGAGGCTCCATCCGGCTGCTACTACTTCCTGTGTCGCTCATCGTTTTGTCCTCTGACGTTACGGGTTGGATAGTACTACGTTACGGAGCGTCGGGCGTCTCGCCGGCTGCTTGACAACATCACTGTCATCCTGAGCCGCCGGAGCCGCGTAGCGCGAAGCGCGGAGATGGCGTAGAGCCTGCCCTGAGCGCAGCCGAAGGGACGGTCGAAGGACCCCCAGCCTGAAACCAGGGAAGGGTGGGGGATGCCTTCTTTTGCACCGCCGCCGTCCAAGATGATCACCGGAGTGATCGACACCCTCGAGGTGCGCGAGCTGGAAGTACACGACCGCAACGGCCGCAACTACCTCCTGCGCATCCGCCCCTATAAGACCGCCGACAACAAGATCGACGGGGCAGTGCTGGTGCTCATCGACATCGACCAGTTGAAGAAGAAGAAGGTGTAGCGCGAAGCGCCCGGAGCGCTGGCGTCTCGCCGGCTGGCCCGGAGGCGTCTCGCCTCCGGTCTGGCCCGCACCAACATTTTGCTGATAACCAAGCGGCGTCCGCCCCAATGTGCGCCGCGTTAGCGGCACGAAGAAGGTAGCCAGGGGTGCGAGCGTTTTTTGCGAGCACCCCTGGTAAAGAGATGCCATGGTTTGGTGCCGCGTCAGCGGCACTGGAGTAATCGGGGACTCCATCTAGTGCCGCTGACGCGGCACGCTTCCAGGAGACAACGCAGACCAGGGGTGCTCGCAAAAGCCGCTCGCACCCCTGGCTACCGGTCTTGCTGCCGCTAACGCGGCACTTGAGGCCGGTTACCAATCAAATGTTTGGGGTCTTGTCACACCGGAGGCGAGGACGCCTCCGGGCCAGCCGGCGAGACGCCAGCGCTCCGTCGCGCTTCGCGCTTTTGCGGCGCGCTACGCGCTTACCGGCGACGTAACCGCTTCTGCACCGATTCGATCTCGCCGCGGATGAAATCCACCTGCGCGAGAAGCTCTTCGACCTCGTTCGCCACGCCGCGCCCGTTGGCCTTGTGGGTGCGGTGTGTTCTGCGCTCCTCGGCCAGCGAGCGCCAGAGCTGCGCGCGCTCACCGGTCTGCATGCCGCTGATGGCGCGGACGAGCGGATCGACACCTTCCTTGGCATCGGCATCTTCGAGGATTTCGTGCGGCGTCAGCTTCAGAATACGGGTCAGCGTGAGGAAGAGGCCCAAGTCGACATTCTGCTTGTCGCGCTCGATGCGCGACAGCGTGGCGGCGCTGATATCCGCCCGCGAGGCCAACTCAGTCAGCGAAAGATTTCGCGACGTGACGCAGTTCCTCGCAGTCCTGGTATGCCACCGAATGCAAGTCAGCCCGCCGCGTCCGGAGCAATACGTCCGGCCCACTTCTCTTCCGGCAGCACCAACTTGCGGCTGAAGAGCTTCTTGAGCAGCTTCAACGCTCCGATGCGCCAGAGGATGTAGCCGGGATAGCCGGTGATCACGGAGAACTCGCCGTGTTTCAGATGGCGCAGGCCCTGCTGGATCAGCCACGGGATGCGGGACAGAAGGATCAGGATCGGATACGACGCCTGCGGCTCGTCATACGCCCGGACCTTCGTCAGCCAGCGGTCGAACGTTTTGCGGGACGGCTTCCAGACCATCAGCACGTACAGCAGCACGTTCGCCCACGTCGGCCGCAGCGCGGTGTAGTTCTCGTTGATCTGCTCGACGTCGAACCCCTCGGCGATCATCTGCTTTTCCAGCGACGTGTTCGGGATGACCCGCAGCGAGAAGATGTTGAGCGTGAACGGCCTGGCCATCCGGTAGATCAGCTCCAGCGTGTCGACCACGTCCTGCCGCGTCTCGATCGGATTGTCGACGATGATGTCGTACGACGGATTGATCTGATAGTCGGCGAACTCCGCCAGCGCCGCCGCTGCCTGTTCGATGCGCGGCACCGGCGTCGGCCGCTTGTAGAACTTGAGGATCCGCTCGCTTCCGCTCTGCACGCCCATGCGCACGCGGTTCATCCCCGCCCACGTCAGGATTTCCACCTTGTCGCGCTGCACGTAGGTCGGGATCACGCCGTAGATGCAGAACTCCAGGCCGACCTGATCGCGCCAGCGGGTGGCGAAGTCGGTCAGCTCACGCAGCGAGATGGCCATGAAACTGTCGTCATAGAAGAGGACCGTCTTCAGATAGGGATGGACCTTCAGTGCCGCCTGCACCTCGCCGATGATGTAGTCGACGCCGCTGTGCCGGATCTTGCGGTAGTTGGCATCGTTGGCGATGAAGACGGTGTTGCCGCAGTAGGTGCAGTGCAGCGGACAGCCGATCGACCAGACCGCCGGATAGGCCAGGCCGTTGTTGGCCAGGTAGTCGCCGCGCGTGACCTGCCGAAAACCCTTCTCGGGCTGGTAGATCCCCTCCGCGCCGCCGTACTTCGGATAGGGGAGCGCGGCCAGCTCCGACGACGACATCAGCGGACGGAAGACGTTGCGCTTGATCTCGCCGGACGCCCGCTCCTTGAACCAGAAGCTGCTGGTGTTCCGGAAGTCGCTGCCGTTCTCGAAGTGATGCAGCCACTCCGCGAAGGCCAGCTCTCCCTCCCCGGTGCAGATGGCGTCGACATCCGCCTTGATGGCATCCTCGGGATAGATGATCGGATGGATCCCGCCCCACATCGAGTAGGCCTTGGGGTTGATCTCCCGCACCCACGTGGCCAGCTCTTTGGTCAGGTCGGCATACCCGGTCATCGAGGAGAAGGCCACCACGTCCGCCTGGGCCAGATTCTGCGCGATCTCCTCAACCTCGGCCGTTCCAAACTCCCGCCCCTCTCCCACCTTCCGGACAAACGACTTCCACATCGACCGATACCGCTGCGTCCCGACGTAGAACGTGCGGGTATCCGGATTGATCTTCTCCGCATACGCCGCGAACTTCCGGAACCCGGTAGCGGTGATGCCGTCTTCGAGGGAAACGAGATGGATTCTCATGGGGTTGCGAGGTGGCGAAGCGTAGAGACGGGCGATGTTATTCCGATTTTGCGTGATGCCGGCAGACCTAGCAGCGTCTCGCCGCAACGCTCGGCCCGGTCGCTGGGTGCCAGTCTGGTTGAACGTATACTGTCGCAGATTATGGCCCCAGACATGAACGACTCTAACGAAGCCGCCACCGCGGAACTCGACGCGAATAAGGAATGGGAGAAGAGATTATGGGATCTCGCCAATGCCATAACCGCCTTTGCTCTCGCGCAGAGTCTCGTTGCCGGATATCAATTTGGCAATCCGGCGTTTCGGGCCAACTTTACCCTGGTAGTCGCCTGCCTCAGCCTGTTGATGCTTGTGCTCGTAACGTCTGCGGAGATAATAGCAATACTGTGGTGCCGCGATGCCGCACTAAGGCAGAACAATGAGTCTTTGACGGAGGCGGTACGGTTGTGGAACCGTGTCACGTGGGGACGTATCGCGGCGATCTTATTCTTTGCGGTGGCTCCTCTGGCAGGTGTGATCGGTGCTGTGATAAGCCATGTGTCTCCGTGTGTACCTGAGTCATGTCTTCATTCGCCGGCTGTGCGCAACCCATCCGTCGGAAGATCCCCGAGTGTCACAACCCGCTCTTTGGCTAGCCACATCCATGCCCGTATCATTCCTCCATGAACACGCGCCTCGCTCTCACTCTCGTCGCTGCGACATTCATCCTGCCGTCGGTTGCGCGAGGAGGGCAGATCGCCAACATCGGCGCGTTTCTCAGCCAGTGCCCGGACCGGGATCCGGCGTACGCGCAGATCGTGCATGACTTCGAGCTTCGAAGAGACGGGCTGCCGGTGAGCGAGGCTCCCTGTACCGAGCCGACCGGGGCGATGGCGATCGCGCAGTACTCCGACACGCTCATCGTCCGACAGGGTCTTCGCGTCATCTACTACATGGATCGCGGTCAGTCGGGTCACCTCCCCTGGACGTCCGGCACGCTCTACGACTGGATGAAGTCGAAGATCGGGGGCATCAACATCGTGACCGGCGGCGGCTCGTCCTGCTGTGTTCAATTCGGCGGCAAGACATTCATCAATGTCGGCTCGGAGAATGACTCCAACCGCGACTTTGACCGCACCTGGCCCGGCATCGCCGGCAACATCGATCTGTATGCCCACGAGACCCGCCATGTCGACGGCTTTCCGCACACTTCGTGTTGTGGGATCACGAACGGATGCGACAACACCTTCGATACGGCGAACCTCTCTCCCTACGGCGTTCAATGGTGGTTGAACCATCTCTGGTTGACCGGCGGCATCGACGTCGGCTACGAGTGTGAGGTGCCCGCGGCGGTGAGCGCGGCCACCAACTGGTTCCTGTCGAGCGTGAACGACCAGTTCCGGACACGCTTCTGTGCGAACCTGCCCGCGGTCCAGACTCTCCCGGCCACACCCGGCGGAGCGTGTCCTCCGCAGCCGCGAAGGCGTTCCGCGCGGCATTAGTATTAGTCTCAGGCGGAGGCGCGGAGAGGCGGACGAAGTTTCTTTTTTCTCAGCGACTCCGCGTCTCCGCGTGATCGAGCCAACTCCGACCTTGCTGGTAAGATACGAGTTCCCATGGACTATCAGGAGATCATTACCGTTGAGCCAGACAAGCGGGGCGGGCAGCCGTGCATCCGAGGCTTGCGCATCACCGTTTACGACGTCCTGTCGTACCTTGCCTCGGGGATGACCGAAGAAGAGATCATTTCGGATTATCCGGACCTGACGCACGAAGACATTCTCGCGAGCCTCAGCTACGCGGCTGATCGAGAGCGGAAGACGGCAGTTTCTCACGCGTGAAACTGCTCTTCGATCACAACATCTCCCACAAGCTCGTCGCGCGACTGGCGGACGTCTTTCCCGACAGCACGCAGACGCGTCTTCTGAATCTTGGGCGTACGAACGATCCGCAGCTCTGGCTGATCGCCAAAGCTCACGGATACGTTTTCGTGTCGAAAGACAGGGATGTGGCGGAGTTAGCGATTCTTCGTGGTGCGCCACCGAAGGTCATCTGGCTGCGAATGGGCAACTGCACGACGATTGCCGTTGAGCGGACGCTACGAGCCAATATCGATGCCATCATGGATCTTGTTCGCGATCCATATCAGGTTGTTCTTGAGCTCTTCGACTAAGAGCGGCCACCCGGGGAGAGCGGGCGTCTCGCCTGCTCCCGCCGTGGCGTCCCGCCCGGCGGTGGGTCCCGCCGACAGCAGGGTTGAACCTGAAAACGCGGGTGGGGAGGTCGCCGTCTATGGGCAACATTTACGTTTGCCTTCGTCCCCACCGTCGGGCGAGACGCCCGCCGGGAGCAGGCGCGGACGCCCGCTCTCCGTTCGAACCACGCGGTGCCTATCCTTGCTCCAGCACATCCATCGCGCTGCTCCATCGACGGTGCTCGCGAACAGACGCCGTCGCCTCCCGGACGGTGTCACTCCGCAATGCATCGCTTTCCTCGACGGGAACGGCGACTCGCATCCGGCCCTTCCGGACGACCCGTACTTCGCGTGGGGCGGGCTCGATCTCCACCCGGCCGTCACGGAAAACAATTCGGAGCGGCATACCGGGCTCCAGGTTTGCCTGGTCGCGGATTTCCCTCGGCAGAACCAAGCGTCCGGCGGAATCCATGGTAGATATCGCACCAAGTTTCATGGGCGAGATCATACCACTCGATCACTCTTCCGTCACCGACGCGACGATCGATACCTCGCGACGCCGGGCGCGTGAAACTGCTCCTCGTTACCTGTCGGATGTAACAGCGCTGCAAAGAGGCGACTAAGGGCGGCCTCTACCTCTTCATCCTCCCGATCCAATCGTTAATCCTCTGTTCCAGCACATCCATCGGCAGCGCACCCGCGCCGAGGACTTCGTCGTGGAAGGCGCGGATGTCGAAGCGGTCGCCGAGCTCGTGGCGGGCGCGTTCGCGCAGCTCGGTGATCTTCAGCGATCCGATCTTGTAGCCGAGGGCTTGGCCGGGCCAGACGATGTAGCGGTCGGTCTCGCTTTGCACCTCCACCTCATCCTCGGACGTATGGTCGTGGAAGAACTGCACCACCTGTTCGCGCGTCCAGCGTTTCGAGTGCAGGCCGGTGTCGACCACCAGCCGGATGGCGCGCAGCATCTCGTCCTGCAGGCGGCCGTAGTCGTTGTAGGGATTCGTGTAGAAACCGACTTCCTTCCCCAGCTTCTCCGAATAGAGCGCCCACCCTTCCACGTAGGCGGTGTAGCTCGTGCCGAAGCGGCGGAACTCGGGCAGGCCGGTCAGCTCCTGGGTGATAGCGATCTGCATGTGATGGCCCGGCACCCCCTCGTGGTAGGCGGTCGACTCCATGTTGATGGTCTTGCGCGTCTGCGCCTCGCCGGTATTCACCTCGACGCGGCCGGGGCGCGAGCCGTCCGGTGCTCCCGGCTCGTACTGCGCCCCCGAGGCTTCCTTCTCGCGGAACTCCTCGACAGGAGCCACGATCACCTTCGCCTTCGGCAGCCGGCCGAAGAGCTGCGGCAGCTTGGCGTACATCCCGTCGATGTAGCCGCGATAGAGCTCCAGGATCTGCTCGCGGCTCTTCGCTTTGAGATCGGGATTGGTGGCCAGAGAAGCCCGGAACGACTTCAGATCGGCGAAGCCGAGGGACTTGGCGATGGCCAGCATCTCCCCTTCGATGCGCACCACCTCGTTCAGGCCGATCTGATGAATCTCCGCCGCGGTCAGGTTCGTGGTCGTGCTCTGCCGCACGCGCGACGCGTAACGCTTCGCGCCGTCGGGGAGGGCCCACATGCCGACGTCCTTGCGGCCGTGCGGCGCGTAGTCGTCGCGCACGAACGCGGCGAACTTCACGTACGACGGCAGCACCGAGGTGCGGATGGCGTCGACGATCTCCGTCCGCAGACGGGCGCGCTCTCCTTCCGGCACCGCGTCGGGAAACTTCTCCAGCGGCTGGGCGAAGGGGGTCTTGTCGGGCTCCTGCGCGGCGATGCCGCCGGCCTGTTTGACCACCTTCTCCAGCAGGAACTTCGGCGGCATCAGATGGTCGCGCATTCCCTTGCGCATGTTGGCGATGGTGTCGTCCAGTTGCTTCGGGAAGTTGCGCAGGCGTTTGGCGTAGTCGTCGTAGTCCTTCGTAGTGGCGAAGGGGAGGAGCGACGGCAACTGCGCGGCGTTGAGGTGGATGCCGCTGATCTGCGTGACCGGCATCTCCCACTCTTTGAGTCCGATGTCTTCGATGTTGTCGCGCAGGTTGTGCGCCATGAGGGCCTTGTTCACCGCTTCCTGCTCGGAGAACCCGGTCGTGTCGATGCGATCGAGCCGCTGTAGAAATTTCTTCGTCGCTGCCAGATCGCGCTTGACCGCGGCCTCGGAGTTGTCGGAGGACTGGTCGTTGTAGCGCCGGTCGCCGAGGATCGAGGCGAATTCCGGGCTTGTGCGGAGGGTGTACTCCCACTGGTCCTTCAGCAGATCGGCGAGCGCCTTGCGGCGCTTGTCGAGATCTGCCGCGCTCAATTCACCGGCGGAGGCGGCGGAGGCGAAGAGGATGACGGCCAGGACGAGAAGAAGTGCTTTCGGCATCTGCCGAGCTTACAGCGTGGGCTGGCGCTTTGTGTTAGGCAAACCCAGGTTTGCCGATGTCAAGTCGAGGCTTGAGCTCGTCAAGCCTCGACTTGACTTTCTCAAGCCTCGACTTGACGCCGTCAAACCTCGACTTGAATTCGGCAAACCTGGACTTGAAGTTCTCAAGCCTCGACTTGAATTCGGCAAACCTGGGCTTGTCGATTTTGATGGTCGGAGCGCTGGCGTCTCGCCGGCTGGCCCGGCGTGCGTCTCGCCGCCGGGTTAGCAGCGAATGTTTGGAGTCTTGCCGGGTCGGGGGCGAGACGCCCCCGGGCCAGCCGGCGAGACGCCAGCGCTCCGTGGCGCGCTGCGCGAGACCTACGTTCCCCCGTAGTAATGACAGCGCGAGCTGCACGTTTCTTCGATCGTGATCCGGTACAACTGCGGCACCTTCGGGGCGAGCTGGTTCCAGATCCAGATCGCCAGGAGCTCCGATGTCGGGTTCTGCAGGCCGTCGATCTCGTTGAGAAGGTAGTGGTCGAGGCGGTCGACGATCGGGTCGACGGCGCGCTTCAGATCGGCGAAATCGATCAGCCAGCCGACGGCGGGGTCGATCGTCCCACGAACCGCCACTTCGCCGCGGAAGGAGTGGCCGTGCATGCGGCGGCACTTGTGTCCCTCGGGTACATGGGGTAGAAAGTGCGCCGCTTCGAAGCGGAAGTCCTTTACCAGCTCGACGACATCAGAAGGCATCGCGCGGATTGTAGCGGCGAGGCACCTCTTTTGCTTCGAACCAGACTCGACATGACTCAAAATGCATCGGAGACCGGCTCGGAACGCACCCTTGGCACCATCGTCAAGGAACTGACCGAAGACATCACCACGCTTTTCCGTAGCGAGATCGCGCTGCTCAAGCTCGAGGTCAAAGACACGGTAACCAAGCTCGGCGGCGGCATCGGCCTCTTTGCCGGCGCGCTGTGCGCCGCCCTTCTGGCCTTGGCCTTCCTCTTCGTGACCATCCTGCTGGTCCTGATCCGCCTCGGCATTCCGGCCTGGCTCTCGGCGCTGATCGTGACGGTGGTCCTCCTGGCCACCGCCGGCGTGATGGCGTGGATGGGGAAGAAGAAGTTCGCCGCGGTGCAGTTCGTGCCGTCGAAGTCGATCGAGAGCATCAGGACCGACATCGAGTCGATCAAGGCAGACATCGAACAGGCGGCCAGGAGCAAATACTAGATGGACGACGAAAAGAAGCAGCTCGATCAGACCATCGAAGGTGCCCGCGACCGCGTCGGCGACCGCATCGACGAGCTGGACCGCCGCATCCGCAAGCGGCTCGATTTCAAGAGCATCGCCTCCGAGCATGCACCGCAGCTTGTGGTGGGCGGGGCGGTGGCCGGCTTCCTGATCGGCTTCGGCTTCCCGAAGGTGATCAAGCGCGTCCTCCAGATCGGGATCCCCGTGGTGCTCATCGCGGTCCGGGTGAATAAGATGCGGTCGTCGTAGCGGGGATCAGCGCGAAAGGTCACAGGCACAGACAAGAGTGTCTGTGCCACATTGGCCCCTGCTTTTTGGGTTATGGAAAGTCTTCGCCACAAGGCGGATGCAATGTGGCACAGACACTCTTGTCTGTGCGCGTGCGGCGCAGCCGCGCGGCGAATTTCACCGCGCCATTGGGAAGCCATCGTGTCCGCGCTCGGCCGCAGAGGCGAGGAGGAGCTCGCGTAACGGCCGGAGCGCGGGGACGGTGAGCGTCGCGTTGATCGCGTTGGCGGCCGCGCGTTGTGGCGCCATCAGTCCGCGATCCGCGTGGCCAGGGGGACACGTAGAATCGGGACGGCAGCCGGCAGGAGCGGGCGAATGCATCGGACCGGCGAAAATGCCTGCGATCACGAACAGGGGGAGGAGTCGACGGCTCACGGGGCGCAGAGTAGAGCGGCGGCCTCGACGGGGGTCGTGATGATGCTCACTCGTTCGTGTGATGGGGGCCCAAAACCAGAAACCAGAAACCAGAAACCAGAAATGGTGGCGGAGCGCAGCATTCTGGTTTCTGGTTTCTGGTTTCTGGTTTTTAAGGTCTCACCGCAACCGCACGTAAATCTCCCTCCCAATCTCGTCCTCCAGCGCGATCGACGTCGCGCCGGCGGCGATGACGCAGCTCGGCTTCCGCGCCACGAGGCGGATCTCGCTTCCGGGCACGATCCCGAAGGCGGCCAGCTTCTCCAGACGCGCCAGCGTCTTCGGCGCGATGAAGGCGATCGACGCCACCGCGCCGACCGGGAGATCGATCACCCGCATCACCAGCGGCTCGATCTGTTTCGAATACAGGCGGCAGCAGTCGCCGCCCGGGATGCGCTTGCCATGCGGGCAGACAGGAGGATGCCCGAGGAAGGTGCAGACGCGGTCGACGACGACGTCGGACAGCATGTGCTCCATCTCGCAGGCGGACGACTCCGCGTCATCCAGCCCCGTTCCCATCGCCTCGAAGAACAGCACCTCGGCCAGACGATGCCTGCGCACGATGCGTTTGGCGCGCTGCGTTCCTGTGTCCGAGAGCTGAAGCGAGGAGTCGACAGCGTTGTCGGCCACCAGCTCGTAAACCGCGGAGCGGAACGATGCGTCGTCGATATCCGCGCCGAGGTCGCCGAGCGAGTGTACTTGGCGGTTTTCCTCGACGGCGTACCAGAGATGTTCGAGCACTTCATCCGTTGCGGCGTGAATCATGAGACCTCCCTTGGAAAAGTCGTTGCAGGATTGAGGCGACGCGGCCGCCGGCGACGAATTCGTATCCGCATCGGGGGCAGCGCGACATGCCGCAGCCGGAAGAGAACGGACAGGAACCGTGACACGACTCCGCCTCGAAGTCGGTGCTGCACATCGGGCATTCGATTGGCGCGGCGGGCTTCTGACTCACAGCACCACTCCGAACAGATGGAACATGGTGTTCATCAGCGCGCCGATGCCGAACGAATAGACCAGGATGAATGCGGCCATCGTCCACCCGGCGCGGGCGCCGCGCTCCTTCAGCATCACCAGCAGGTTTGCGATGCAGGGGATGAAGAGCGTGATCACCGTCAGCGCCACCACCACCTGGTTCGGCGTGAGATGCCCGGCCTTCTGCATGGTGAAGAGGCCGGCCGCGCCGTAGTCGCGCCGCAGGAACCCGATGACGAAGGCGTTCGTCGCTTCGGCCGGCAGGCCGAGGCCGTGGACGATCAACGGTGAGAGCGCGCGCTGGATCAGGCCGAGCGCGTGGATCCAGTCGAGGAGAAAGAGAAGGACCGTACCGATGATGAACAGCGGCACCGCTTCCTTCAGATACCACTCCGCGCGCGCCGCCACCTTGATGAGGATGTTGGTGATGCCGGGCATGCGCATCGGTGGAATCTCCAGCACGAAGTCGGCCGGATCGCCGGGGACGACGCGCGCCGCCGCCCACCCCACCAGGCCGATGGTGCCGAGCGTGATCCCGATCCAGATCAGCGCGGCCGGCGCGCCGAGCGGCGCCAGCATCCCCATGATCACCCCGAGCTGCGCGGAACAGGGAACGCCGAGGGCCAGGAGGAGCGTGACGATGGTCGACTCTTTCTTCGAATCGAGGATGCGCGTGGTCAGGGTGGCCATCGTGTCGCAGCCGAGCCCGAGGACCATCGGCAGCACCGCCTTGCCATTGAGTCCGATGCGGCGGAAGGCGCGATGGAGAAGCACCGCCAGCCGCGGCAGATAGCCGGTGTCCTCGAGAATGCTGAAGAAGGCGAAGAAGGTGATCACCACCGGCAGCACGATGGCGATGGCGTAGGTGAGGGCCATCGTCAGGATGCCGTACTGGCCGACCAGCAATTCGAAGACGAAACGCGGCGGATGCAGGGCCTTGAGCAGATGGATCGCGTTCGGGTTGATCCACTTGCCGAAGAGGGTGGCCTGCATCCAGTCGACCATCACCCCGGCGCCGATCTTGCCGACGAAGTACCAGGCGAAGGCGAGCACGAGCGCCAGGATGGGCATCCCCCAGACGCTGTGCATGCAGAGCGCTCCGATGCGCTCGCGGACGTTGCCGCTGCGGCGCGTCGAGGCGGCGCCGGCATGGGCGATGAGCGCCTCCGCGGCGGCCACCCGCGCGTGCACGATGGTCATACTGGCCGGCTGCGGCACCGATTCGCGCGCTTCGTCGCACGCGGCCACGATCCCGGACGGCAGCAGCGGACGGAGCGAGGCGTCGCCGGCCAGGATGGCCAGGGCCACGCCGCGGCAGCGCAGATTCGGCGGGAGGATCGGAAGCAGACGCGCGACGGCGCGCTCGATCGCCTCGGAGTAGGTGACGGCCGCCGTCGGCCTGACCGCGCAGTGGATGGCATCGCGAAGCCGTCCGATGTTCCAGCGCCGCAACGCGGAGATGGCCACCACCGCCGAGCCCACTTCGCCGGCCAGCGCGCTGGCGTTCACGGTGCCGTCGCCGTCGCCGCTATGCAGCTCGTCGGCCATATTGAGGCAGACCACCAGCGGCACGTCCATCTCCGCCAGTTGCAGCGTCAGGAGCATGGTCCGGCGGAGGTTGGCGATGTCGCCGACCTGCACCACCACCGCGTTCTCCTTCCGCTCCAGCAGCAGGTCGCGGGCCACGATCTCGTCGCTCGACTGCGGCAGCAGCGAGTTCACCCCCGGCGTGTCGATGATGAGCCCGATGTCCGACGAGGCGCTGGTCACCTCCACCGTGGTGCCGGGATAGTTCGAGACGGTGGCGTGGCGTTTGGTGAGCCGCGAGAAGAGCAGCGACTTGCCGACGTTGGCGTTTCCGATGAGGACGATTTCTAACGGAGAGTCAGGTTGAGACATGGTCTCAGCTAATGTGGACCTCTCCTGAACGCAATCGGGTGATGATCATCACTCCCCTTGGTGACACAAATCGTGGCGCGGTTTGCCCCCCGTCGGCGAAGCTTGCTGGCCGGGAGGAAACCCATGAATGAGCTGACATTTGCCTTCGTCGGAGCAGGCGGCGACGGTGCGGTAGCGGCGGGCGACATCATCGCCGGAGCGTGTGCCCGCGAAGGGCTTCACGTCGTCAAAACCGAGGCCTATGGACCGCAGATCAGAGGCGGCGAATCGTCCGCGGTCGTGCGCGTCAGCAGCGCGCCGATTCACGCCCAGGCCGACTGCGTCGACGTCCTCGTCGTCTTCAGTTGGGCCGACTTCGCGCGCTTCCATAACGAGCTAGTCGTCGCTCCCGATGCGGTCGTCTTTTGCGAGACAGGGGATGACCCGCCGCCCGAGCTGGCCGGACGCCACATCTATCCGATCGCTTTCAAAGGGGCGGCCAAGAACGTCACCGCCATCGCCATGCTGGCCTCGCTCTTCGGCCTGCCGCTCGAAGCCACCCGATCCGCCGTCGAGCAGCGTTTCGCCAAGAAGAAGCAGGCCGTCATCGACGCCAACCTCGCGGCCTTCGACTTCGGGCTGGCCGAGGCCGAGAAGATCGCCGAGAAGATCGGGGTGGAGAAACGGCTGACCTACGAGCGCAGCGCCGCGCACCTCATCATGTCCGGCAACGAGGCGGCGGCGTTCGGCGCCATTCACGCCGGCTGTCGATTCTTCGCCGGATACCCCATCACCCCTTCCACCGAGATCCTGCAGTTCCTGGCCGTCTGGCTGCCGAAGATGCGCGGCTCAATTCTCCAGACAGAGGATGAGCTGGCCGCGATCGGCGCTGTCATCGGCGCCTCCTTCACCGGCGTGAAGGCGATGACGGCCACCTCGGGGCCGGGCCTTTCGCTGATGGCGGAGATGCTCGGCCTGGCCTCGATCGCCGAGATCCCGGCAGTGATCGTCAACGTACAGCGCGGCGGACCGTCGACCGGCATCCCCACCAAGAGCGAGCAGTCCGACCTGCTGCACTCCCTCTTCGCCAGCCACGGCGACACGCCGCGCGTCGTCATCGCCTGCTCCGACGTGGAGGAGTCGTTCCACGCCACCGTCGATGCCTTCAACATCAGCGAGGAGTTCCAGATCCCGGTGATCGTGCTGACCGATCAGTCGATCGCCCAGCGCCGCGAGACCATCGACGCCAGCGCCCTCGAGCACGAGGTGCGCGACCGCGTCACGGCCATGCCGCCGGCGCTGTCCGATTACCACCGCTACCTCGATACGCCCAGCGGCGTGTCGCCGATGGCCCTCCCGTCGACGCCGGGCGGCATGTACCAGACCAACGGCCTGGAGCACGATTCGCAGGGCCGGCCGAGCTCGACGTTCGTCGTGCACGAGCAGATGAACGCCAAGCGCTATCGCAAGCTGGACGGCATCGCCGCCCGTTACCCACTCTTCCGCCGTTTCGGCGCGCCCCGCCCCCGCCTCGGCGTGATCTGCTGGGGCTCGACCGTCGGCCCGCTCCGCGAGGCCATCGACCGTATCGGCGAGGATGCCGGCATCGGCGTCTTCGCCCCGCAGCTCCTCATGCCGCTCCCGGCGCAACCGCTGCAGGAGTTCATCGATTCGTGCGAGGAGGTGGTCGTCGTCGAGCTGAGCTTCTCCGCACAGTTCGAGCGCTACCTGCGCGGCTTCGTCGATTTCCCCCGCAAACGGACCAGCGTCTACAAACGCTCGGGAGGGAAGTCGCTGACCGCCGCCGAGATCGAGATCGAGCTGAGGCGTCTGCTCGTGCTTCATGAGAATCTGGAAGAGGTGACCGTATGACTACCGCACCGCATATCGCGCACGCCCCGTATACCGTGCAGGACTACAAGACCGATCTGAAGCCGGTATGGTGTCCCGGCTGCGGCGACTTCGCCGTCCTCAATTCCGTCTACCGGGCCCTGGCCGACCTGAAGTGCGAGCCGCACGAGACATTGATCGTCTCCGGCATCGGCTGCTCGTCGCGCCTGCCGGGCTACGTGGAGACGTATGGAATCAATTCACTGCACGGCCGGGCGCTGCCGATCGCCACCGGCGCGAAGCTGGCCGCGCCGAACCTCCATGTAATCGCCGTCGGCGGCGACGGCGACGGCCTTGCCATCGGCGGCAATCACTTCATGCACGCCGCCAGACGCAACGTCGACATCGCCTACTTCATCATGGACAACGAGATCTACGGCCTGACCAAAGGCCAGGCCGCCCCGACGACGCCGCACGGCGACAAGACGAAGTCGACGACCTACGGCAACCCCGAGATCAGCATCGACCCCTGCGCCCTGGCCATCTCCCTCGGCGCCAGTTGGGTGGCCCGCGCCTTCGCCGGCGACGTGAAGGGAACGACGGAGCTGATGAAGGAAGCGATCACCCACCACGGCTTCGCGTTCCTGAACATCATCTCGCCGTGCGTAACGTGGAGGGGGGATGACCTGATGAAACTCCTGCGGCCTCTGTGCCGCCCCGTTGCGCCTGACCACGACCGCACCGACCGCGAAGCGGCGCTGCGCTACACAAGCGAGCCCGACGACCGCCTTACCGTCGGCGTCCTCTTCTCCTCCCCTCGCGCTTCGCTGCTCGACGAGATGATCGAGATCCGCGAACGGGCGTCCGGGGTGGCGATGCCACCGGGGAGGGGGGAGATATTGGCGTCGTTTGCGTGAGGGGTGGGGGGCCCCCAGGTCCCTGCGAGGACGAGCGAAAACAGAAGCTCCCAAACAATGCGCCGCACTCGTGATTAGCGACTAGCTGGAATTGTGGCGGCCGAACCAATACTCGTTGCGAACCACGGCCGTTGAGATCTCATGGAGCGTTTAACATCGTTTGACGATCGGTCTACAGTTAGCTCCGCATCAGGACTCAATAGGTGAAGACCCAACGTGAACTCAACCTCGGAAACACTTTGACCGACACAAATTTCCGTCGTGACAACCATTATGTTCCCTGCGAATACCTCAAGCGCTGGGAATCGGCGCCTGGCAGAGTGTGGATGTATCGTATCCTCGTTTCGCACGAAAACGTTCCGCTATGGAGGGAGAGCTCCATTCGAGGAATTGCTTACCATAAGCATCTGTACACTCGAATCGCACTTGGGCGTGAAAGCGATGAGATAGAGCAATGGTTTGAGCGTGAGTACGAAACACCTGCCGAGGAAGTTCTGCAAAAGGTGACGTCGAACGCTCGGCTGACGCCGCTCGATTGGAGAATCTTGGTCCGTTTCCTAGCTGCTCAAGATGTGCGAACGCCAGCGCGGTTGGTCGACAATATTAAGCGTTGGCAAGAAACCGTGCCAAGTCTGCTGGATTACGCGTTGCAAGAGACAGTGCGGAGGCTTGAATCGCCGAAGGCGCACCGGGAACCGTCAGCTCGCGTTGAATCGGCCGTGTCAACTGATTTCCCGATCCGTATAACGACCGATGTTAACCCCAACCCCGAGCTCGCTACGTTAAGAGTGGAGACGATTGCGGGTCGTGGGTTGTGGCTCTTTGCGATCAAGCACCAACTCACCAAAACGGCTGACATCCTGCATCGGCATAGATGGACAATCCTCTTTTCACCAAAAGGAATTAACTGGTTTACGAGTGACGACCCCGTGATCCGCTTGAATTACGCTGATCCGAACAATTACAATTTTGACGGCGGCTGGGGAAGTAAAGGGACCGAGATATTCATGCCGCTAAGCCAAAGGCATCTCCTTTATACTAAAGTTGACGGACTTTCACCGAGCCGCGGAACGAACGTGAGCCTTGATCAAGCGAAAATGATTCGTCGTTTTATCGCGGAACATGCTCACAGGTCTATCTTTGCCGGAGAGCCTGATACGAACGTTCCGAAACTGAGACCAAGGATGGTGAACGCGGATTTGTTCAAAGACGAGAAGACGCAGTGGTCTAAGTGGCATGACGATCAGACTGCTGCAGAGAGGAACTTGATGTCCGGAAGTGAGTGCTAAGCAGGGGTCAGAAAGGTCAGGGGTTAGTTGGGGGTCGTATCTGGAAGTTCAACTTAACGGAGCACGTCTCGGACGATACCCCGTTCCGCTAAGTTGATTTTCAGGATTCGACCCCCAACTTATGCTCCGCCGTGCTACCGTTGTCGGCCCATGGCGAAACGCAAGGTAATATCGTCAGCCAACCGGGGAGACGTCTTGGAGCAGGCTGTCAGAACTATCGAGACCGCAATCCTGAGGACTCTTCCGGCCGCCGGCCATTCGAAGCTTACGATCGAAACGAAGAAGATTATAGTCGTCGAGGGCGTAAAACACGAGATAGACGTATGGGTTCATGTTGATCCCGGCGGCGGTTACGACACCCTGGTGGTTTTCGAATGCAAGGATTGGAAGAAGACTGTTGGAAAGAACGAAGTCATCGTGCTCTCGGAGAAGCTAAAGGCATCAGGTGCACAGCATGGATACTTGGTTGCACGTAAATTCAGTCGGTATGCCTCAGCGCAAGCAAAACTCGATCGACGCATCGAACTCCTTCAATTCGCTACGGACATTCCTATCTGGCCGACGCTTCTCCACATTCCTGGCATCATCAAAGATCATCGGCGCACGCGAGTTGATGTCCGTCTCAAGCCTTCATCGCGCCAAGACAAAGAATCTAATCCGATCTCTACCGCCGTTAGCGTGCCAGCGGTCTTGGATGGTATTGAGTACCCAAATCTGCAAGATCATCTTCTAACGCTCGTCAACACAATGATCGACGAACGCCTCGCAGCGGAACCCACCCGTGACTTGCCTGCGGGTGATTACTCGTACGAAATCGAACGTGCTTTTCATTTTTCCTCGGCGTCCATAAACGGGATGTCGATCGATGGTTTCGAGCTCCACATCTCGTTCATGATTGAATTGGTGCGGCCCCCGATCATATCTCTCTTTGCTGTGGAGCAACGCGGTGGTATCTACACTACCGAGATCTTTCGCGCTGCGGACCAATATGTGAGCATGCAATACATCGTTCCTATCTCGAAATCAGAGACCAGCGAGAAGTAACTCGGGCCAAGCTATTTGTTTACACGAAGTTCCGGTGGGAGGCTGAATCGCTGCCAAGATACATGTCCCTGATTGTTACTCAGCACCCAGACCACACCGGTATGCTGATCGATGATATTGACCACCGAGGAAGCGCCTGCTCCAGACGGAGCCACGGTAATCGTCGGGACATCGGTCGGTTTCGGCTTCCATATCCGATAGCCACAGAATACCGTGAACACAGCCATACCGATGAAGAACGGCCAGATCAGCCACTTGTAGTAAAGCGGCACACGTCCTTGCGCGCGTTTCTTCGTTGCTTCGAGTTTAGCCTTATCATTCAGATCTGTGGCCAGCGGTAGACTTTCGGACGCGTTCGCATAGCTAAGTATCCAAAAGTGACACTGAATGCCAGCATATATAGAGATCAATAGCGCGACGCTGCTCGCAGTAAAAGCAATATGCTCCAGGCGGCCAGCATCAACTGTCACGGCGAATCCGTATCCGAACACGATGGCAGCACCAGCCGTCGTCACAAGCCATTTCGTAGCGTCACGGTACCAATCCAAGTTGGTTCCGAGCTTTGTCTCTGGTGCTGAGGTGATGGCAGGGGCCGCGGTCACGGGAACACTAAGTAGGACGGTACCTGACGAGCCCTTCAGCTCGATCGCAGCTATCGTGTCGATAGGTTGCGCGCTCATGGCAAATGGGGCGCGTCGGGACACATTCGCATGGCGGACTGCGCGGCTGTTTCAGTTACGATCGTAATATCCCTGAAATCGGTCGTCGTGCGTGTCTTCGTCCCCTGCTGCAAGAGACGCTGCCTGAAAGACGGCAACTCTCGTTCCCAATAGTCGAGCAACTTGACCTCCCTGTCCCCTGTCGTCGTTTGCAGTTGCCGCTGAAGGGCACGAAGAACAATTTGCAGTGACTGTCCGCTGAAAATAACGGAACTCGAATCGCCAACGAGGTTCATCAACAAGGTAAGTGCACGTTCAGTTTCTGATCGCGTCATGACGTCTCCCTATTCAGGTGCATCGGAACAATGCGCTGACGTAAGTATAACTCGAATCGAGACAGTGCAAACGGTAGAGAAAGTCAGAGGGGCTCGCACTTTCGTTTTTCGCTTTGGTGAACGCCTGACTGTGCGAGACTTCGGCAACGTCTGCGGAGCGTGAATGTCGAGGGAGTCGGCAGTGCTGGACCTTCGGTAATCGAGGGAAAGTCAGGAGGGTCAGACCTTCGTTTTTCGCCCTCTTCGTAAATATCTGACTGGAAGCGACTTCTAGATCCACGACGGAGCGTGCGCGCGGATGACTCAGTTATCTGGTGTATCTCGACGCGGTCCGCTCGAAGTCGCCGATCGAAGGTCTGACACTCCGGCTCGGTTGTGACGCGCATCGCCTCACGCCCGACACTCTGGTTCCTCTGGTTCGGTCGTGACGCATCGCGCCTCGCTGCTCGACGAACTGATCGACATTCGCGAAGGGGCGGCAGTAGTGGCGATGCCACCGGGGAGGGGGGAGATTTTGGCAGCGTTTGCCTGAGGGGAGAGTTGTACGTCAGGAAGCGGGACTGGCGTATCCTTGTTCCGGCAAAAACATGACACGCGTCGAACAACTTGAGCAGGAGATCGCGAAGCTCCATCCCGACGAGTTCGTCCAGCTCCGCGAGTGGCTGATGGAGCAGGATTGGGCCGAATGGGATCGGCAGATCGAGCGGGATTCGGCCGCGGGAAAGCTGGACGGGCTCATGAAAAGAGCACTGGCTGACCACGCTGCCGGCAAGTCCCGTCCGATTTGAATCACCACACCTCACCGGAATTCTGGGAGGCCGTCGAACGCCTTCCATCCGAGATTCAGGATCTCGCGCGCGCCAACTACGAGCTCTTGCGCGAGAACCCGCGCCATCCCTCTCTGCACTTCAAGAAAGTCGGTGGCAATTGGTCCGTCCCTATCGGGCTGGGTTACCGGGCGCTGGGAACAGATACCGAAGATGGAGTTATCCGGGTGTGGATCGCACCATTCCGTGGCTGGTACTCCGCCGCGAGGCGTCTGCTCCGAAAGCACAGACGACCCGCGACGCTGACCGCCACCTAATGGCGGCCTTTGCTCGAAAGCTCGCCGGTCGCCGTCAATCGAAAGTCGATTGATGTCAATCGAAAGTCGATCGATGGGGATCAAAAATTGATCCCTGTCGATCAAGAGTCGATCGATGGGGATCAAAAATCGATCCCTTTCGATCAAAAGTCGATCGACATCAATCAAGAGTTGATTGACGTCGATCAAAAGTCGATTGACATCGATCAAAAGTCGATTGACATCGATCAAAAGTTGATTGACGTCAATCAAGAGTCGACCGACGTCGATCAAGAGTTGATTGAAATCGATTGAAAATGGAACAGGAGGGGGCTTGTTGCGGCGCCCCGGGTCAAGTCAGGAGGGTCAGACCTTTGTTTTTCGCTTCTTCGTAAATATCTGACTGGAAGCGACTTCTCCATCCCCGACGGAGGACGCACGTCGATGACTCAGTTATCCTGTGTATCTCGGGTCGGCGCGGCTCCGCTCGACATCCACGGCCGAAGGCTTACGTTATGTTCTCAGGGCGACAAGACGACGTAGACGACGTACGGGCAACCCCGAGATCAGCATCGGCCCGTGCTCCCTGGCCAGGCGGTCGGTGGGGCCGGATGTTACGATCTGGTCATGAGCCCCACCGTCTTCCGTGATGGACAGGACCTCATCTGTTTTACTTCAACTCTCGGGAAGAGGATCGAATGCACGTGCATGTCGAATCGCCCGAGGGTGAAGTCAAGGTGTGGCTTGAGCCTCGCATCGAAATGGCGCAGAATCATGGGGTCGCGGAGCGAGAGGTCAGGAAGATCCTTCGTATTCTGGAACGACGACATTGTCGAAATTGAAGAGCGCTGGCACCAGCATCGGAGAGGTTGAGGTCACCAGTATTTCCAGGCACGGCTTCTGGCTGTATCTGGGAGGGCGAGAGCTTTTCGTCGACTTTCGAGAGTTCCCCTGGTTTGCTGATGCGCCGGTCAGCAAGGTATTGAACGTTCGCTGGCCGGCTCCCGATCACGTGAGCTGGCCTGATCTCTACATCGATCTCTCGGTCGAATCGATCGAGTGTCCTGAGCGGTTTCCATTGCATTTCGATCCCGTCGAGGGAAGCGCCGGCTGATTCTCGGTCTTCTCTTCTCGCAACCGATGTTGTGTCGCCGAAGGGACGACGAGTTGCTACGCCAATGAAGAAAGAACTGTTCGACGATCTCGTCGCAAGCATCAAAGAAGCTGGCCAGATCCACCGAGGCGAAATGCCAGGATCGCGCGAGTTCGCCTTCGATCCTGAACACGTCCGCCGGGAGAGCCAGGGGGCCAGTGAACCGTACGGAACGAGCGGCGGTAACGCCCAAACCCTTTGCTCACGCATCCGAGTCAGGGGGTAGCTCCGGAAGCCTCTTCAGCATCTTCGCGTAGCGTGCCGGATCGTAATCGCTTTTCTGCGAGAGCATGAAAAAGATCTCGGCGGCGACAACCGCGGCGATCAGCTCCACAGCCCCGCGGTCGGAATACCCTTCGTGCTTCAGCCGGCGGTAAGTCTGTTCCGTTTCGGGCGGCTCTTTGGTCCGAATCTGGGTCCTTACCGCTCTGCGCATCGCTTCTCCCGCCAAGTGTCCCTCAGGAAGGTCGTCGTCGCGGTGCTTTTTCATCGCATTGATTGTCTCATCCCACCCCGCTCGAAGACGTCTGGGAGTTGAAGACGCACCAACTCGAGCAGGCGAGGCGCGCCCTCGACTCCGAGAAGTCAGTAGAGAGTCAGTAGGGCCACACCTTCGTTTTCGCGTCCTCGTAAACATCTGACTGGAAGCGACTTCTCCATCCCTGGCGGAGCGCGCACGTCGATAGCTCAATTATCTGAAGGATCTCGGGGCGACGCGGCTCCGATCAAAGTCGCGATCGACGGTCTGGCAACAGCGCTATCGTTCGGTCTGTTTTCGTTCGCAGCTCCAAGTCGATACGCTTGGGTCGCGCCTGATCCTCGCGATCGATCTCACATATGACCGACGATCTCGTCACAATGTTCAGACCAGCAGGGCCGAAGGAGTTGGAGCTCGTGGCCCTGTCAGGTTGGCGGCGATGGCCAGCCCGGCTCGTTGGTCAGCCGATCTTCTATCCGGTCACGAACCAGGAGTATGCGGAGCAGATCGCGCGAGACTGGAACGTCCCCGAGAGCGGCGCAGGCTTTGTCACCGGCTTCAGAGTCCGCCGCCAATTCGCGGATCGCTTCCCAGTCCATCAGGTCGGTGGCCCGACGCATACCGAATGGTGGATTCCGGCGGAAGACCTCGAAGAGCTGAACGAGAACATCGTCGGACAGATCGAAGTGGTCGCTGAATTCCCCGCAAGTGTCGCATCAGCAGCGCCGGACGCCTGACTCATCGCTCCCCGGACCCGGAGCCGCAGTCGGTGGCAATTGGTCGGGTCCGTATCGGACTGAGCTACCGGGCATTTGGAACAGACGTAGAAGATGGAGTTCTCTGGGTGTGGATCAGTAGCCACTTCGAGTACGACAAACTCGTCTGAGTTTGCTCATGCCGCGACCCGGCAGCCGCAACACGGCCAGCAGGTCTAACCCAGGTCTAACCCAAGCCTAACCCGCATTTCTCACAGTCCTGCTTGAACCACTCGCAACTCCCCCCGTCGAGAGTCCTTCTCCCCCGCAAGAAACCGCGGGGGAGAAGGCTCTCGACGGGGTACAGAGTGCCGACGATTCCAGTGAGAGTGTGAGAAATGCGGGCTAATCGTCGCTGAACACACGTTTACCGAATCGTCGTATAACATGCCTGACCAGGGATGTCGGCACGGCTCCATTAGGAGTTGGGTGGCTGATGGGCGCACATCCCTCAGAGACATATGGCTCCCCACTGGTTTCAGGCGAGTACTGCCTCCCTCAAGCGTGCCAAGGGCCCCATCTTGTGGATGGCCGGCACTTACCTGATCGGACTCGCCGCGGGGGCCGCCATGGTCCATACCAAGAACGCCTTTGCCCTGCAGTACCGCGACAAACTGGTGGGAACGGCGATGGCCACCGATCCGGCGGCCGTGGCTCTGAATCGGGGCCTCCCCTTGCGAGCCGCCCTCATCGATTTTGCCGGCAACCTGGGTCTGGGGGCGGTTCCGTCCACCGTCATGGGACTCACCGTCGCTCTGCCGTTTCCCTTGGCGGCCTATCGAGGCTGGATCGGCGGAATCGTGTCGGTCGATGGCGGTCACCATAGCCGTCTCCGCGCCGGCGGGGAGCGCTGGTACTACCTCGGTGTTGTCTTCCTGCAGCTGCTGCCCTACTCCCTGGCCGGGGGAGCCGGCGTGCGCCTCGGGCTGGCGTTTCTTCGACCCACTACCGCGTTCGGGTATCCGGGCTCGGCCAAATGGCTGGGCCTACCCGCCGACGGTGTGCGCGACGTGCTCCGTATCTACACGATCGTCGTTCCATTGTTCCTGGTAGCGTCCCTGGTCGAATTCCTGGCTCGGTGAGGCAGCCAACTGACAACTCCGTAAGAATCAACCAGGACACATGACCATCGACTACACCGTCACCCTCATCGATCTCGTCCGGTTCAACCTCTACCACGCCTCACGACGAGTGTTGAACTGGGTGATCATCGCCGCCGGCGCGCTCTTCCTCAGCCGAACGACGCCATTCAACCAACCCGGGGTGAGAGTTGCCGCGTTCTTTATCTTCGCCATTTGTATGATCCTGGTCTTGTTCGGCGCCGTTGCACTGATCAGCTGTGTCAGTTACATGCCGTCGAAGAACCGCGGTGTTCTGGGAAAACATCGCCTCGCGTTAACCGCCGACGCCCTGACGGAAGAGACCCCCGTTAGCCAAGGAACATGGTCATGGGCCGGCATACCGAAGGTGTCCCGTAACTCAGCCTATGTTTTCATTTACACCCAGCAGAACATGGCTCATATCGTGCCAGCGCGATCGTTTCCGAATCGAGCAGACGCTGATCGCTTTTATCAATTCGTCGTTGACACATGGAAGACGGCGAGAGTCCGGGCTTGACGCTGCACCGGACTTGGAGCCGTAGCTTGCTGCATCCTGATCTGCGATTCCTTGAATCTCGGTAGGAGGGCGCGGACTAACTCGGCGCTGCACCAGGCGCGAGTCCGCAACTCCCGGTGTCACCAGTGCTATCCTCGTCCGCGTGCGGGTCCGCGCCGGTGAGCTCGGATCTGTCAGGCGGTTCCACTGGATCGAGAGGGTCTCTACACGGTACGGCCGGAAATTGTTGTCCGGCGACGGTTCCCTACTTTTGACTTCGTCGTGAGAACCAGTCTGCCGCGAGACAAGGTCGTCAGCATTCTGTCCGAGGCGATGCTTGAGCTTTCGACTCGCACATGGCCCCTTCCAAAGCCCCACCTCCGCGGTGAGGTGCAAGGCGGCACGTTTACCTGTCATCCTCGCACGAGTGCCTTTGGCGGCAATGCCGTCCCTGCGGTCTCGGGCGAAATCATCTCGCGTTCAGATGGTGGCACTGACGTGGTGGTACGGGTCGTGGAGTGGTTTGTGTTCCTGCTTTTTGGGCTCGTGACTATTGGGGGCGCCATCGCTGTGTCGCATGCGGAGAGTGTTTCCGATGCGGCAAAAGGAATTGGCGTCATCATGTGGATGCTTCTTTGCGCGGCTGGTATCTACGCCGCCGAAGCGGTCTTCGTCCGTAGTATCTTCGCCCGCCTCTTCAGCGATAGTCCTTAACCCCCGAGTGCGGTACCATTTCGCATGCCGCTCCACGTCGACACGTTGACATCTGTCCAGTTACGTCGTCTACATGGTGAGCTATGGGGCTCTGAAACGAGGAGGGTCACACTTTCGTTTTTCACTTCTTCGGGAACCTCTGGTTGGAAGCGACTTCTCAATCCCCGGAGCGAGCCTGCGCGACCCCATCCGGGGTCGAATTGTGGCTGGTGACGGATACCGGTGGTCGCTTGGTACGCTCGCACCACGGCTACCATCCGTGACGCCTCCGGCGTCCTATCGCGGATACGACCGCCGGCGGTTACATCTTTCAGACAGCGCACCAAAGTCGGCGGCGCGGTTTTTGTCTCATCCAGGGCTAACTCGGCCCGCTGTACCGGACGCCGACCGCGCCACGGGCGTGCCAATTGCGGTAACCTTTCGCGCGCGCCGGTGCGCGGCAAACCGTTGGGCGCCAGGGACATCAATGTGGTGATATCGACCGATCAGGAGGAGACGGAAAACGGGCGGTTCGTGGAGACCCGCCTGCCGGAGCCGCTTCAATCCGGTGTGCCAACGTCGCCGGCCGACGGCATGCTTAGCCGAGCCATCGCTGAGGTCCTCGAGGCTCCACCGGCCGACCGCGCACGTCTCTTTTCGCGTCTCGTTCTGAGTATTGAAGAATACATGGCGCAACATCCGGAGGAGAGGCCTTGGACCTGCACGCGCTATGTCGGTACCGACGGTTCCTCGATCTTCCGGGGTGGCATCGGGCATTCGCTCGTCATTGACCCGCAGGGCCGGCTCTGGCGCGCTCGCAGCTACGAAGACTTCGAGACAACCTACGCGTTCGCCGGCACGTCGTGTGAGATCGACACCCTGACTCCTCTCTATGCCGGGATGCGCGAATACAGTCGGCTTTGACCGAAGGCTGGGAATGAATGTTACAGACATTGTGAGTATCCGTCCGTCCCGCCGCGGCTGCTTCGCCGGTGAGATGTTCAGTCAGGAGACGGACCGGCGGTCCTTCTCGTCCACGGTGCGGGAGGAGGGTTCGATCACTTCTGGACCGCGACGAAAGTAGCTTCACTCGATCCTTCCCATTGACGAGGCGGGTGTCACCTCGTATCGGCCTTCGGCAGGCGCCTGACTCCGCCGCCGAGCGGGTCACCGATCACCGTGATTGTCGACACAGCGATCACCTTGTGGCACCGGATGTGAACGGGAATGCGAATAATCATTGCCAGCCCTCGCAAAGACGTGAGGGTTTCCGGCGTGTTCGTTTTGAGGAGATTCCCATGAGAAGAGTCATGATTTGCGCCGCCATTTGCGTCGCGTCCATCACCAGCATGTTTGCGTCGACGAGGATCATCCCCGTGGCCGGGCACCTTCCCGGCGCGAACGGTACGAGCTGGACGACCGACATCGACCTTACCAACCGCACACCAGCCTCCGTCGTGGTGGATCTGGTTTTCCACCCCGAGGATGGCATCGCCCGGACGCGCTCGGTCACGCTCGACGCGAATCAATCGGTGCTCCTCGATGACGCGGTCGGTCCCGCGAAGTTTCCGGGCACGAACCCGTCGTCCTGGCTCGGGCAGCTCGAGGTTCGCTCGACCGGCGATGTGCACGCGACGGCGCATGTCTTCACGCAAGCCGTGGCAGGCGGGACGTACGGGAGCACGTACGAAGACTTCGACCCGTCGGTTCTCTCGACACAGGGTTCGATCGCGGGGCTGGTCAACAGCGGGCACTTCCGCTCGAACATCGCATTCGCAAACCCGAACGATCAATCGAGCTCCTTCGACTACGTGCTTCGCCGCGAGGACGGAAGCGGTGCCGCAACGCGCCACCTCGATGTGCCGGCACACTCGACGCGGCAGCTCTCGATCGGCGATGACGTCGCCGCGTCGCCCGACGATCGCCGCCTGTCGCTGACCTGGACCTCTACCAGCGGCGGATATGTAGTGGGCAGCATCGTCGACAACAAGTCCGGCGATCCGACCAGTGCGCCTTCGACATCGCGCGATGCAACGTCACTTCACTTTCCGGTGGTCGGCAAGACGGCGGGCGGTAGCGGAACCTTCTGGTCCACCTCCGCCGTCGTCAGCTCGGACGGAGACAGCAACGGCAGCGTCACATTTGTCTACGTGGACAACGCCACCGGCCTGACCTACACAAAGACCGCGGACCTTCCCGCACGGAGCACGGTCAGGAGCGATGACCTCAATGCCTACGTCGGCGCGCCGCTCGGGACCGGATCACTGACCATCCAATCCACCACCCCCATCGTCAGCGCCATCCGCGTTTTCAATACCCAGCCTGACGGGTCCACCTTCGGGTCTGCGATCCTGCCGCAGAGCAACGTTGTGCAGGCATCCAAGGTGCGTATCGAAGGTGTGCGCCGCGACGACGACTACCGCCTGAACGTTGCCATCTCCAACGACGATGCGAACGCTACGGGCGGGACCGTCCGTCTCTTTGACGATCACGGCGTCGAGGTGGAGAGCGAGCCGTTCCACGTTGAGCATGCCAAGTCGACGCAGGTTTCTATGTCGCGCGGCGTCGATAAGGTACACGCGGGCCAGATCGAGGTCGAGACCGAGAACGGCGTTGCCGTCACGGTGATCGCTTCCAATATCGATAACCATACAGGAGACACGATCCAGCACGAATCAGAGCAGGAGAACGAGAGACAGACCGAGATCGAGATCGAGATCACGCCAGTGACCGCGCCGGCCGGAACGTCAATCGCCTTCAGCCTGAAGCACGCCGGCACGAACGTAACAGGCGTCTCCTGGACTTTCGGTGACGGCACGTCCGCGACAGGATCGACCGCGACCCACACCTACGCATCGGCCGGCGAGTTCGAAGTCAACGCCCAGATCGCGGTCACCGGAGGAAGCATCGTTCGCGCGCGCGAAGACGTGCACATCACCGGCACCGGTACCGGCTCGGGATCGATCGACTTTACGTTTTCGCCGTCCGCGCCCGCGGCGGGGCAGGAAGTCGTGTTCACCGCCTCGGGTGCGAGTGCCGGCGGAACGTTCAACTGGAAGTTCCCCGGTGATGTTCGCAAGAGCGGGAATGTCGTGACGTTCACCTTTGCCGCTGCCGGGGCCTACGAAGTCGAGCTGGAGCTCGAGCACGCCGGAAGCGAGACGTTGCAGACAACGCATGTCGTCACCGTCGGTGGCGGAGGCGGTCCCGGCCCGGGTCAGAACGTGACTTCGATTGACTTCGCATGGTCACCGCAGACGGTCAAGGCGGGCCAGGCTGCCGTCTTCACCGCGTCCTTCGATCATGCGCCGCCGGCCGGCTCTGTGGTCAAGTGGCGCTTCCCCGACAACTCGCGGCCGGAAGGAACGACGGCCACCTACACGTTCGCCCCGGCCGGAACGTACACGGTCCGCGTGCAGATCGAACAGCCTGGACTGCCGTCGATCGAGCGCGAGAAGAGCGTTACCGTAACGCCGTAACATCAACGCACCGGACGGCAGGCCGCGGAGCTCGCGGCCTGCCGTCGCGCTGGCATCGGTGACTCTCCCTCTGAGCCTGGTTGCGATGTACTTCCCGAGCGATCGAGGGAGGTTGCCATGTTCCTCTACTTTTCCGCCATGACTCGCCTTCGATTCGCTCTTCTCTTCGTCGCTGTCCTCGGATGAAAACGGTCCTATCTGCGTTCCATCTGCGCCATCTGCGGATAACGTTCTCTCGTCACGCCAGCAACTCCAGGACCCGGTCCGCCCGTTCGAAGAGCAGGCCGTGTCCGGTACCCTCGACGATCTCGAGCTTCGCGCCGGGGATCAGCGCGGCGATGGCGCGGGAGTGCTCGGGCGGGAACATACGATCTTCCGCGCCGCCGATGACGAGCGTAGGCGCGGTGATGTGGCCGAGGATCGGGGTGAGGTCGAGGTCTTCGAGGATGGCCAGGATGGCCGCGGAGCCGGCGAAGAATTCGGGCGGCAGTGCGGTGACCTGCCGGATGCGCGATTCCAGGAAGTCCGCGGGCTGGCGCGCCAGCCATTGATCGCTCCATGTCTGGTTGAAGATCTGCCGGAAGAGCTCCGCCCCCCCTTCCCCTCCCGCCGCTGCCTGTTCCGCCAGGGCATGTCCCTCGGTGGCATCACGGCGCATGCGGGCGTCGGTTCGCTCCGTTGCGGTAATCACGGTCAGTTGCTGCACGCGATGGCCATGGAGCGCCGCGGCGACCATGGCCACCTCGGCACCGAACGAGACGCCCATCCAATGCGCGGTCTCGATGCCGAGGGCGTCCATGAGATCGATGACGTCGCGCGCGTGCTCGTCGAGGGAGCTTGGGAACGGGCCGCCGGTGCGCAACTGCCCGCGGAAATCGCATCGCACGACGCGCCATCGTTGGAAGAGGTCGGGGATGAGGGGATCCCATGCGGCGATGGACATCAAGCCGCCGTTGAGAAGGATCAATGGCGGACCGTCTCCGTCAACGCGATGAGTGAGGGTCAATGTGGGCATTCTCTTCGATCGGGGGAGACGCTGTCGTGGGTAAAGCGAACGTAGCGTCCTCCACCGCGGCCAGCGCCTGCGCGAGGTCAGCGCGGATATCGTCGAGGTCTTCGCAACCGACGGAAAGCCGGACCAGGCCGGGAGTGATGCCTTCCTCCCGCTGCTCCTGTGCGGTTACCGCGGCATGCGTCATCGAGGCGGGGTGCTCGATCAGCGACTCGACGCCTCCGAGGGAGACGGCCAGGGTGATCAGCCGGACGTTGTTCATCAGGATGCGGCCGGCGTCGACGCCGCCGGGGAGCTCGAAGGCGATCATCGAGCCGGGGCCGGACATCTGGCGTTTGGCCAGGTCGTATTGGGGATGGGAACGGAGGCCGGGGAAGCGGACCCAGGCCACCGAGGAGAGGTCTTCGAGCCATTGGGCCAGCTTGATGGCATTCTCCTGGGCGCGCTCGACGCGCATGCCGAGGGTACGGATGCCGCGAAGGACGAGCCAGGCCTGGTGAGGATCCATGGTCGTGCCGAAGCTGATGGCAGTGTGACGGACGGATTCCAGCATCGATGTCTGGCGGGCCACGATCATTCCGGCGATGACGTCGCTGTGTCCGTTGAGTGACTTGGTCATGGAATGAACGACGAGGTCGGCTCCCATCGCCAGCGGACGCTGGAGGTGCGGCCCGGCGAAGGTGTTGTCGACGACGAGCGGAATGCCGGCGAAACGGGCCACTTCGACGGCGGCGTCGAGATCGACGAGGTCGAGCGTCGGATTCGCCGGCGTTTCGACGAAGATCAGGCGCGTTTCAGGGCGCAGGGCGGATCGGATGGCGGCCGGGTCAGCAGCGCGGACGAAGGTCGAGGTGATGCCGAAGCGGGCGAACGCTTTCTGGATCAGCTTTCGCGACGCGCCGTAGATCGGTTGCGTGGCGATGACGTGATCGCCCTGACGGAGGAGCGCCAGGAGCGCGGTGCTGACGGCCGCCATTCCGGTTGCCGTGGCCACAGCGCCGGCGCCTTCTTCGAGCTCGGCGACGCACTCTTCGAGCGCCTGAACGGTGGGATTACCGAGGCGTGAATAAATCAGTCCGTGGGAACTGCCGCCGAAGCGGGCGGCACCTTCTTCGGCCGAGGGAAAGGCGAAGGTCGAGGTCTGATAGATGGGGACGGAGACAGCGCCGCGATGCTCGGCGGGATCAATTCCTCCGTGGATGGCGGCGGTGTGAGGGCCTTGTTGTCCGGGCTTGGTCATGGTTCACCAGATCATCCGCGTTGCGTCGAACTTGACAGCATGTCAGCGGTCACCGGCCGGCGTGATCCTTCGCACGAGCTCGTGATCGTTTACGCTATTGGCGTTGGAGGGTCTGACATGTTGCGTCTTTTTCGAGTCCTCGGTCTGGTCGCCATCGTCGTGTACTCGTTCATCGCAAATGCTGAGGAGACCTTCACCGTCGGTACGGCGACGGCGGCGCGTGGTCAGAAAGCGTCAGGGACGATCGAGGTGCCGGCGGGGGTCGATGCGGCGCTGAGCATTCCGGTCGTCGTCGTGAATGGCGCGCGGCCAGGTCCGGTGCTGGCGCTTGTCTCCGGCGCGCATGGGACCGAATACGCGTCGATCATCTCTCTGGAGAAGGTGATCGAGAGGCTCGATCCGGCGGCGCTGGCCGGAACGGTCATCATCGTCCCGCTGGTCAATGTCCGCTCGTTCGAGCAGAAGATCGCCCACGTCAACCCGGTCGACAGGAAGAGCATGAACGGCTTCTACCCCGGCCGGATGGACGGCACGCAGACGGAGCGGGCGTCGTTCCTGATCACGAAGCAGGTGGTGGAGCGGTGCGACCATCTCATCGATCTACACGGTGGCGACATCGACGAAAGCCTCCGCCCCTACGGCTACTGGACCGTCACCGGCAACGCGCAGCAGGACGCGCTGTCGAAGCAGATGGTCCTGGCGTTCGGCCTCGATCACATCATCATTTCCGCCGACCGTCCGAAGGATCCCGCCGCATCGCGCTACCTCGAGAACACCGCTTCGACGCGCGGGAAGGCGTCGATCACCGTCGAGGCGGGACACGCGGGGACCGTCGAGACCGACGACGTCGAGGCGCTGGCCGAGGGATGTTTCAACGTGATGCGCTTCCTGAAGATGCTGCCGGGCGTGGCGATGCGTGTCGAGAATCCGGTCTGGATCGAGAAGGTCGAGAGCGTGACCAGCGATCAGACGGGCATCTTCTATCCGCTCGTCAAACGCGGGACCTACGTCTCCCAGGGGATGCGCATCGGGTACGTGACCGATTACGTCGGGAAGACCATCCTCGACGCGCGTGCTCCCGCGGCCGGGGTGGTGACGTTCATCCGCGCGGTTCCGTCGATGACGAAAGGGGAGACGATCGCCAGCATCGGGGTGGTGGCGCAGCAGGCGCCGAAGTAAGGGTCGCACGTGGTCCGATCCTCAACCGGAACCAGCCGCGCAGCGTGACGTATAATCTCGTGGTACGTATTGGGGTAGGTACTACCTCAGAAGGGGATGAAGTTTTGCATCATCCTCTGTCGGATGTGATGAAGTCGGCTGGCGCGGCCATCCGTGAGGGCGAACGTGTCTGAAGAGACGAAGACTGTTTCTGGTTCGGTATCCGTCGCAAAGTTTGCGGACGGGTTTCGAGACTATGCTAGCTGCCCCATTTCAATTGCCATTCAAATGGCATCACTAGCCAAGCTAGATGACGGCTGGTATGACGAGGCATCCCGTAAGTATGAACCTGAGGAGCTGCGTTGGGTTACTAGATTGCTAAGCTCGGTTTTGGATGCCTTCACGCTACCTACTCCCTATATTTATCCGACGCCAGAGGGCCTAGTACGGGCCGAATGGTCACGCGGTAACGCCGAAGTAATTGTGAATATCGACCTATCCATCCAATCGGCGGAGGTGATAGCGGCACTCGCTGGATCAGATGATGTTGATGAATTGACCGTCGCGTTCGCAGATCACAACGCAGAACGCGTATTGGGGTTGTTTCTCTCTCGTTACCTACGGTAGGAGATGAACTGAGCAGTGATGTCAACGGACGATCCGCTGCCTGCTGACTCGGATGAGCTGTTGTATCGTCAGGTGCATCCGAACTTCGCACCTTTTGGACGACCAAGCAGCCAAGCCTTTAGTCCTACCAAGAAGGACAACTACCAATTGTCGGTAGACCGGTCATCCAGCACTACCCCCAAAGACGCATTTGTGCTACACACTGAAGGCCGGGGCTTGAAGTCCGCCGGAACATGGGCCGTAACCGTAGCAGAATGTACGGAAAAGCATCTAGGCTGTTTTCCAGACCCTTTGTTTTGCCCTCCAGAGATAATCGCCGATCCAGCGCACTGCCGTGTCGATTTCTCGTCTCTTAGTTCCGATGGCCGAAGACAAATAGCGGGGCAATTCTTGGCGACGGCAGCTCATTCTCGGGGGTGTCTCTTCCTTGCTCAATCCGATGATTCTCGTCGAGGTGACGAGCGACTCGTCTGAGGATTACGACACCGGCCCGAAACTCGGTTACTACGAGACGATTCCGACCCTTCGCGAGTACGTCGTCGTATCGCATCGCGAGCGGCGGATCGCGGTCCACAGCCGTGGCGCGGACGATGCCTGGACCGCGCGTGTCGCAATCAGAGGAGGACGGGTCGAAGTCTCCTCGCTGAGCGCCGAGTTGATCGTGGACGAGATCTATCGCAACAGCGCTGTTCGCTGATCTCTCGCGAGCGCGGCCGCGTAGGCGACGATTTGCCGGTACTGCGATTCCCCATCCAGTCCCGCTTCGGCGATTACCGCCGGTCCCGGGCCGCTGCCGGGGTAGCGACCGTTCATGAAGGGGTGCATGGTCATGGCGCGGCCCTGCTCGGAGACGATCCAGCGGTACATGGTGGGGAGGGTGAAGCCTGTGATGCCGATGGCGGCGGCGGGGATTTTCGGGCGATCATTTTCGGGCAGGAGATCGAAGAGCTCGGCGCTGGCGATGTACCACGCTTCGACGTCGATGCCGTCGCGCAGGAGTCTGGGTAGCGCGTGCGTGACGAACTCGTAGGTGACGCCGGATTCCTGGAGTACGACGACGACGTCGGGGGTACCGCGGGCTTTGCGCAGACGATAGACGCCGCGCGCGGCATGGTCCGCAGGGGCGAGTCCGAGCGCTTCGCGGTCAGGGACGATTTCGGTTGGGCGGGTGACGAATGGGGCGATGAGTGATGGACGCTTCGATAGGGCGGCGGCGAACAGCGGCCAGATCTCGTTCGGCTCCCACGGCGTCAGCGTGATGGCGGCGCCGCGCGGGAAGTTCTCCTGCAGCAGCTGGAGCGGCTGCGGATCGGCGTGCGTCGGGCCATCTTCGCCGGTGCCGAGCCCGGCATGTCCGCAGATGAGAACGAATGGACGGGCCGGCTCGCCGGTGCGCTCGTGGCGGGCCTGGTTGCCGATGGCGTGCAGGCGGGAGGCGATGTGGCCGAGAGGCGCGATGAAGGCGCCGTATGAGGCGCCGGCACCGATGTGTTTTCCGAAGGCCGACACGCCGGAGAGCACGGCGGCGATGGCGTCTTCGCAGATGCCGCCGACGGCGAGTTGCCGGGAGTCGGGGTTGTCGATGACGGCGTGAAACCCCGGCGCGAAGTCTTTCGCCCCTTCGGCGACGCTCGTCGATCCGAGCAGATCGGCGGCGGCGATGAAGATCGCGCCTCCGCTCAGGCGATTGAGAAAGCCGAGGGTTGCGCCGAGTTGCCCGCGCAAGGTTGCCTTCGTGTCCGGTTTGAGCACGAGATCCGAGGGAGTGGTCTCGATCGCGGCGAGCGCGTAGACGTCGTCGATCATCGGCGCGTTCGGGCGCGGCGTACGCGATGCGGCGTCGAGCCTTCGCTGCGCGGCGACAACGCGCGCGGCGAGACGGCGCGTCACGTCGTACTCGGACTCGAGCCAGCCGCGAAGGGCCGTCAGGCCGTCCCAGAAGCAGCGCTCGACGATGGCCGTCTCGCGGCCGTCGCTGCAGAGGCGGTCGGCATCGCAGCGCGGGATGGCCTCGAGCACGGCGTCGGGAAGAGGAAGCGCTTCGAAGAAGGCGCGCGAGCAGAGCTTGTGGCCGGCTCCGTGCGAGCCGCGCCCTTCGATTCCGTAGCGCCACCCTTTCGTCGTGCGGTAGACGATGGCGGTCGGTTGGCCGTTGCCGATGCCGGCCGCGCGATGCTGCGCGGCGACGATGGTCTGGAAATCGGTCCCGTCGGGGACGTAGATGACGTTCCAGTCGTTGGCGTAGGCGAGCTCCATCGGATCCCACTGCACGTAGTCGCCGCGCGCATCGCCTTCGCGCGTGACGCGGTCGGAGTCGATCGACGACTGGTTCCAGTCCACGTGCAGGACGGCGTTGCCCAGCGATGCCGTACCGGCGAAGGCCAGCGCCTCGGCGACGCGGCCGGGGGTGAGGCCGCCTTCGCCCTCGACGATGTGGACGTACGGCGCGCTCGCGCCGAACCAGTCGGCAGCCGCGAGGGCATAGCCGAGGGCCGCGCCGTCGCCGACGCCGGAGGCGCCGGTGGCGAGTTTCACGAACGGCGTCGCTGGCGTCGGATGGCCATCGAGCGCTTTTGATCCGAAGCGCATGGAGATGGGCATCGGTCTGGCCGGATTGCGGCGAAATCCGAGGAGGTCTTCGAGACGGAGCTGATCGGCGACGGGCGGAAGCAACGCCGGAGCGGCGATGCGCATGATCTCGTTGCGCAGCGCGGAGATCGCGTAGAGGCCGAGTGCCTTGTGGCCCGCGGCGAAGACGATGGCGTCGGCGTCGTCGCGGTTGGGCCGTGCGAAGTCGTAGCTCATCGCATCGAAGAGGAGCGCGGCCACGAAACGACCCGACGAGATCGAGCCGCCGGGGTGCCCGGAGAGCGGCGCGTAGTTGTAGAGCATGGCGCAGAGCGCGCGGTAGGCGTAGTTGAGCGTTTCGAATGCGCGCCCGTCATCGATGTCGAGGCTCGTCGATGGCTGCCCTGTCAGATCGATCCAGATTCCGCGGCGCGGGCCGAAGGCAACGCTCATACAGGCACTCCTTGCCGGATGAACTCCTCGAAGCCGCGGCGATCGGCGGCGGCGACGCCGAGGCGCCGCACCGCTTCGAGGAGATCTTCGGTGGCGGTGGCGGTGGAGAGGCGAAGGTAGTGCGCTCCGCCGTTGCCGATCGTGCCGAACGACCGGCGGTCGAGCGTGGCCACGCCATGCTGAAAGAGCATGAAGAGCTGGAGCAGCGTGGCCGGCGACGTCGCCAGGCGTTCCATGGCCGGCAGCGACTCGTAGGCATCCACTGCGCCGAGCTCGTGACAGACGCCGGCTACGTTCGGGAAGACATAGAAGGCGCCCCCCGGCTTGTGACAGGTGATGCCGGGAATGGCGTTGAGCCCGTCGACGACCAGCTCGCGCCGTTGCTGGAAAGTTTGCACCATCTGTGCGATCGATGCCTTGCTCTCCGGAGCTTCGATTGCGTACGCCGCCGCGAGCTGGTTGTAGCCGCTGACGCACGAGAAGTAGTTAATGTTGAAGTTGCGGAAGACGGCTGCTTCTTCGGCGGTGGGGAAAACGGCCCATCCGATGCGGCCGCCGGTCCACGCGTACGATTTGGAGACGCCGGAGACGATGATCGTGCGCTGTTCCATTCCCGGAACGGAGGCGATCGATTCGTGGTGCGCGCCGTCGTAGAGGATGTCTTCGTACACCTCGTCCGAATAGACGCGGGCCTCGGCGGGGGCTTTGTCGAGGAAGAGGCGTCCCATTTCTTCGAGCTGCGCACGGGAGGCGATGGCGCCGGTTGGGTTTGACGGAAAATTCAAATAGACCAGCCGCGTCCTGTCGCTGATGAGAGGCTCGAGCTGGGACGCGCCGCAGGCAAAGCCGTTCTCTTCGCTCAGATGCATCGGCACCGGCTCGAGGTAGAGGAAGCGGGTGAACGATTCGTAGATGGGAAAGCCGGGGGAGGGGTAGATCACCTCGTCACCGGGATCGCAGTAGACCTGCTGTGCGAATCCGATCGGCGGTTTGGCGCCGGGGAAGATGACCACGCGGTCGGGAGTGATGTGCAGTCCGCGCCGTTCGCCGACGTTCTTGGCTACGGCGCGGCGCAGCGGCTCGACGCCCTGCGGATCGACGTAGTGGGTCTCACCGCGATCGATCTGGCGCTTCAGTTCCTCGGCGATGTGCGGCGCGAGCGGGAAATCGGGCTCGCCGACGTTGCAGCGGATGACCCGCCGCCCGCTCTCTTCCACCCGGCGGATGTGCGGCGCGATCTTGAAGGCGTTCTCGCTGCCGAAACGCGCCACCCGTGCGGCGAAGCGCGGTTTCGCGCCGGTAGTCTCTTCGAGTTGTATTGCCATGGCGCCAATGTGCGCCGGCCCGGCACAGACGGCGGTGCGGCATCGCACATGAGCATGTGATGTGCCGCGTCTCAACGCGGGCGGCGACCGGCTCCGGCCGCCGCCGCGCGGCTGACGGGCATTCAGGCGTTCGCGAACTTGCGTACCGTCTGCTGCAGCTCGTCGACCTTGTCGATGACCTGCTCGGTGACGCCGACGACCTTTTTCTGCATCTTCTTTCCGATGATCGGCGCATACAGCAGGCCGAAGATCGCTCCGGTGACAAGGCCGCCTGTGAAGGTGAAGAAGTACTTCTTGAACGTATTCTTTTTCTCGAACATGGTGTGGGCTCCTTTCCAACAGGATCATGGGGCCGCCGTGGCGGCGCGGCTAGTCCATGGGTCACGCAAGGAGTGTGCCTCGCATCACGCCGGAATGTTGGTGTCGGCAAGGCGAGCTTGGCCGCTTCGAAGGCCAGGAGGAGCTGCACGGCTGGAGCGTTGACGAGATCACCGCTACACCGTACGACCCGACGATGTATCAGAAGAAGTTGTTCGTCGCCCCGAGCTTCGACGCGATGGCCAATGATGTTCTGGGCTGGCTGGAACGTTCAGCGTCTCGGTGAGTCGCCGCCGATTGCAGTTGTCGGTTGTCGGTTATCAGTTGTCGACGGCAGAGCTTGACCGGCAACCGACAACCGATAACCGACAACCCAAACCGGCAGCCCAACAACTACACAAGCTTGTGTTTCAACACCTCGTCGCGATTGCGCGAGAAGATCACCAGGAGGACCGCCCCGACGAGCAGCCCCAGCTTCCATGCGTTCAGATCGGGAAGGTCCTTCATCAGATAGATCTCCGCTCCGGCGGCCAACGGGATTGCAAAGAGAATCGCCCAACCAATCCAGAAGAGTGTTTTGCGCATGACTTCCTTCTCCTTTCCATGAAAACGTACATCCGTGAAGTCTCCGCGGGGCGTGACCCACGACATCGGAGCGGGTGATGCGGCTCACGGGGGTACAAGCGGAATGCTGGGGTGCGGCGGGGGCGGGGCTAGACGCCAGGCGGGACGCCCGCTCTCCGTTCAGTGCGTAGGCCGCATGAACACCACCACCACCGCGCGCGCGGAGCCGTCAGAGCTTGGACAGGAGAGCGGGCGTCTCGCCTGCTCCCGCCGCGGCGTCTCGCCCGGCGGTGGGTCCGCGGAGCAGCAGGGTTGAACCTGGAAACGCGGATGGAGGCATCGCCGTCTTTGGCCAACAGTTACGCTTGCGTTCGTCCCCACCGTCGGGCGAGACGCCCGCCTGGAGCAGGCGGGACGCCCGCTCTCCTTCGCACTACGTTTCGCGATCAATTCACGACGACAGTGCGTCCCGTCAGCTCGAGGCAGAAACGGGAGAGGTCTTCGTTGGTGAAATCGTCCCAGCCGCGGCAGCCGTCGTGTTCGCGCTGCTGAACGTCGCAGGCAGTCGGAAGGTTGTCGACTTCCTGGCGGGCCAGTTGCCAGCGGTCGACCATCTCTTCCATCTCGGCACGGGGCATGCTGGGGTTCTTGGCGTTGATCCAGTCGAACCGGTGCCGCAGCTCGACGTCGCTGAAGCGATGCAGGCCCCGGCAGAAGATGTTCTTCTCCGCGGCGACCTTGCAGATCGAGGCCTCGTCGCCGGCCAGTTTTATGAGCTCGTCGCGGAGGATGTCGATCGCTCCACTGCGGGATAAGGTTTCCGGTTTCGACGCGGTCTGCGGCATGGTGCCCTCCAGGAAGAAGTGGATTCGTGGATTCGTGGGTACGTAGGTCAGTGGATCAGGGACACTTTCTGA